>NZ_DIIQ01000006.1:0-191707 GCF_002420785.1 Pseudomonas sp. UBA5666
AGAACTTAGAACTTAGAACTTCCACATCATCAGGCAGGATATCGAAACCCATCAAAACTCCCGACCCAACCTGTAAGAGGCTAACTCACCCCTCACCCACCACGACGAGCATTAAAAGTCCACCAACCGATAAACCTCATAGGCCGGCGTCTCATACGGATGACTCTGCTTGAGCGCAGCAACAACCTGACGAATCAGGTCATCGCCCACCACAAGCTCTACCCTCCACTCCTCCACCACCTCGACCTGACCCGCCCGCCCAAGAAACGGCGAACTGCCGTCCAATGGACGAAACTGGCCCTGGCCCAAGGTCTGCCAAGCACAGTGGTCATAATCACCCATGTGCCCACCACCTGCGGCGAACACAGCAGCCTTGACCACCTCCACATGGCTGGCAGGGACGAAGAAGGCGAGCTTGTACACGCCTTAGTTCACCCACACCCGCGCATTGCGGAACATACGCATCAGCGCCGCATCTTCCTGCCACTCATCCGGGCGCCACGAGTTCTGCACGGCACGGAACACACGCTCCGGGTGCGGCATCATGATGGTCACGCGGCCGTCGCGGCTGGTGAGCCCCGTGATACCGCGTGGCGAGCCGTTGGGGTTGGCCGGGTAGGCCTCGGTGACCTTGCCGTGGTTGTCCACGTAACGCAGCGCCACGCAACCGGACACATCGGCCTCCAGCAAGGCCTCTTCACTGGCGAACTCGGCATGGCCCTCGCCGTGGGCGATGGCGATCGGCATGCGCGAGCCGGCCATGCCCTGCAGGAAGATCGAGTTGGACTTCTGCACCTCGACCATGGCCACCCGCGCCTCGAACTGCTCGGAGCGGTTACGCACGAAGTGCGGCCAGTACTCGGTGCCCGGAATCAGCTCGTGCAGGTTGGACATCATCTGGCAACCGTTGCACACCCCCAGGGCGAAGCTGTCGTTACGCTCGAAGAACGCCTGGAAGGCATCACGCGCACGGCTGTTGAGCAGGGCCGACTTGGCCCAGCCCTCGCCTGCACCCAACACGTCGCCGTAGGAGAAGCCGCCACATGCGACCAAGCCCTTGAAGGCCTCGAAGTCCACGCGACCAGCAAGGATGTCGCTCATGTGCACGTCGATGGCCGCGAAACCGGCACGGTCGAAGGCAGCCGCCATTTCGACCTGGCCGTTGACGCCCTGCTCACGCAGGATGGCCACTTGCGGGCGCACGCCTTTCTTGATGTAGGGCGCGGCGATGTCGTCGTTGACATCAAAGCCCAACTTGACCGACAGCCCTGGGTTGTCTTCTTCGAGCAGCAGGTCGAATTCCTGATCCGCGCAATCGGCGTTGTCGCGCAGGCGCTGGATCTGGTAGCTGGTCTCAGCCCACTGGCGCTGAAGCATGCGGCGGTCGTCATCGAACAGCACTTCGCCGTTCAGGCTGATGGAGACTTCGGCGTTGTTGACCGGCTTGCCGATCACCGCCACGCACTGCTCACCCAAGCCAGCGGCGCTGAACTGGACCAGTACGTCCGGGGTAGCGTCCTGACGCACCTGAATGACCGCGCCCAGCTCTTCGTTGAACAGGATGGCCGGGATGTCGGCCTTGCTGTCGGTCAGCGGATCGAGGTGCAAGTCCAGACCGCAGTGACCCGCGAAGGCCATTTCCAGCACGGTGGCGAAGAGGCCGCCGTCGGAGCGGTCATGGTAGGCCAGCAGGTGGCCGTCGGCATTCAGGCCCTGGATGACGGCGAAGAACGCCTTGAGGTCTTCGGCATCGTCCACATCCGGCGCCTGG
The DNA here is from genome assembly GCF_002420785.1 of Pseudomonas sp. UBA5666. Taxonomy (NCBI): domain Bacteria; kingdom Pseudomonadati; phylum Pseudomonadota; class Gammaproteobacteria; order Pseudomonadales; family Pseudomonadaceae; genus Pseudomonas; species Pseudomonas sp. UBA5666. Next base: position 1,772 of record NZ_DIIQ01000006.1, read on the forward strand.
GCACCGAGCTTGCCGTAGGTCTGCGCCAGGATCGACGCGCCCATGCGGTTCTTGCCACGGCCCAGGTCGATCAGGATCAGGTCCGTCTCGCCCTTGTCCATGCGCAATTGCGGGGTCAGGGTGCCGCGGATGTCGGTAACCGGCGCAAAGCCGCTGACGATCAGCGACATCGGCGAGGTCACGCTCTTGTCCACGCCGTCCTCGCTCCACTTGGTTTTCATCGACATGGAGTCTTTGCCGACCGGAATCGTCAGGCCCAGCTCTGGGCACAGCTCCATGCCCACAGCCTTGACGGTGTCGTACAAGCGGGCGTCTTCGCCCGGGTGGCCGGCGGCCGACATCCAGTTGGCCGACAGCTTGATGTCGGACAGTTTGTCGATACGCGCGCCGGCCATGTTGGTCAGGACCTCGCCGATGGCCATGCGCCCGGAAGCCGGGGCATCGAGCAGGGCCAGCGGGGTACGCTCGCCCATGGCCATGGCTTCACCGGTGTACACGTCGAAGCTGGTGGCGGTGACGGCACAGTCAGCCACCGGCACCTGCCAGGGGCCGACCATCTGGTCGCGCGCCACAAGGCCGGTGATGGTGCGGTCGCCAATGGTGATCAGGAAGCTCTTGCTGGCAACGGCCGGGTGGTTCAGCACGCGCTGCGCAGCGCTGTCCAGGTCCAGGGTGCTCGGATCGAAGTCGTCGCCCAACTCGGCTTCGCGGCTGACCGAGCGGTGCATGCGCGGCGGTTTGCCGAGCAGCACGTCCAGCGGCATGTCGACCGGCGTGTTGCCAAAGTGGCTGTCGGTCACAGTCAGGTGCGGCTCGGCAGTCGCCTCGCCGACGACTGCGAACGGGCAGCGCTCGCGCTCGCAGATGGCCTGAAAGCGCTCGAAGTCCTCGGCGCTGACTGCCAGTACATAGCGTTCCTGGGATTCGTTGCTCCAGATTTCGTGCGGGGCCATGCCCGGCTCGTCATTGGGCACGTTGCGCAGCTCGAAGCGGCCACCGCGACCGCCGTCGTTCACCAGTTCAGGGAACGCATTGGAGATACCGCCCGCCCCCACGTCGTGGATGAAGGCGATGGGGTTGTGTTCACCCAACTGCCAGCAACGGTCGATGACCTCCTGGCAACGGCGCTCCATCTCGGGGTTTTCGCGCTGCACCGAGGCGAAGTCGAGGTCGGCCGAGCTGGCGCCGGTGGCCACCGACGAAGCGGCGCCGCCACCCAGGCCGATCAGCATGGCCGGACCGCCCAACACGATCAGCTTGGCACCGACGGTGATCTCGCCCTTCTGCACGTGATCTTCGCGGATGTTGCCCATGCCGCCGGCCAGCATGATCGGCTTGTGGTAACCGCGCACTTCTTCGCCGTGCGGGGTGTTGATGGACTGCTCGAAGGTACGGAAGTAGCCGGTCAGGGCCGGACGCCCGAACTCGTTGTTGAAGGCAGCGCCGCCCAGCGGGCCTTCGACCATGATGTCGAGGGCGTCGACGATGCGGCCAGGCTTGCCGTAGTCCTGCTCCCAGGGCTGCTCGAAGCCTGGGATGCGCAGGTTGGACACGGTGAAGCCGGTGAGGCCGGCCTTGGGCTTGGCGCCACGGCCGGTGGCACCTTCGTCACGGATTTCGCCGCCAGAACCGGTCGATGCCCCGGAGAAGGGAGCGATGGCGGTCGGGTGGTTGTGGGTTTCCACCTTCATCAGAATGTGTACCGGCTCCTGCACCGCACCATACTGGCGGGTTTCAGGGTTCGGGTAGAAACGACCAGCAACGTTGCCGACGATGACCGAAGCGTTGTCCTTGTACGCCGACAGCACACCTTCGCTGTGCATCTGGTAGGTGTTCTTGATCATGCCGAACAGGCTCTTGTCCTGCGCCTGGCCGTCGATGTCCCAACTGGCGTTGAAGATCTTGTGGCGACAGTGCTCGGAGTTGGCCTGGGCGAACATCATCAGTTCGATGTCGTTGGGGTTGCGCTTGAGGCCCTGGAACGCGGTGACCAGGTAGTCCACCTCGTCCTCGGCCAATGCCAGGCCGAGGTCGATGTTGGCCTGGGCCAGAGCGTCGCGGCCACCGGCGAGGATGTCCACTGACGTCATGGGCCTTGGCTGGGCGTGGCTGAACATGTCGGCGGCCTGCTCAAGCTGGCCCAGCACGCGCTGGGTCATGCGGTCGTGCAACTGCGCCGACACCTGCTCGGCCTCGGCGTCGCTGAGGTCACCGGCAACGTAGTACGCAATGCCGCGCTCCAGGCGCTGGATCGACTGCAGGCCGCAGTTGTGGGCGATGTCGCTGGCCTTGCTGGCCCAGGGCGAAATGGTGCCCAGGCGCGGTACGACCAGGAACAGGCGACCGGCGGGCTCCTGCACCGGTACGCTCGGGCCGTACTTGAGCAGACGGCCCAGCACCTGCTGCTGGTCGGCGGTCAGCTCGCCGTCGGTATCGGCGAAGTGGGCAAATTCGGCATACAAACCAGTAACAGCGGGGACTTTCTGGCTCAGTTGCTCGAGTAACTTACCGTGGCGAAAGGCAGAAAGGGCAGGAGCGCCGCGCAGGATCAACATCGTCGGGACAGCCTCAGAAGGGGTGTGCTTGGAGGCCGTGCATTCTAGCCTAATTCGTTGGCTTGCGGCACCCGCTGTAGCGCATGGCTGCCGGGCGGCGGAACCGGACCGGCGGGTCAAAATTTCCGGGGGTTCTACCACTTGTCAGGGGCCGTGTTGGCAGCTCATCGGCAGCGCCTGCCCGGGCTGGCAAAAGGGGGGGCGATCGCTCTGATGCAGGGCCTGCACCCTGTACCAGACCATGAACGCAGCGCTGGACGGTGCGCACGAGTGACAAACCCCAGTAAGCGCTATCAGACAAGCTAGCCGTTGTCGAGATATGGCACGGCCAGTCCTTTGCGTATACTGCAACCTATGTTCACCCACACTGCTTTGCGCCAGCGTTGCGCCAGATGGCTTTTCGCAACCGGACTCTTTCTGCTGCTTGGTGGCTGCGTTGAAAAACCCAGTACCCTCGAGCGCGTGAAGGAGGACGGTGTGCTGCGCGTGATCACCCGCAACAGCCCGGCCACCTATTTCCAGGATCGCAACGGTGAGACCGGCTTCGAGTACGAACTGGTCAAGCATTTTGCCGATGACCTGGGCGTGAAGCTGGAAATCGAGACCGCCGACAACCTCGACGAACTGTTCGACGACCTTGGCAAGCCGTCCGGCCCGGTGCTGGCAGCCGCCGGCCTTGTCAGCAGCGAACGGCGCCAGGTCCAGGCGAAGTTTTCTCACCCCTACCTTGAGGTGACGCCTCAGGTCATCTACCGCAATGGCCGCTCGCGCCCGACCAGCGCCCAAGGCTTGGTCGGCAAGAAGATCATGGTGCTCAAGGGCAGCAGCCATGCCGATCAGCTGGCCGAGCTGAAAAAACAGTACCCGGGCCTGCAATACGAAGAGTCCGATGCCGTGGAGGTGGTCGACCTGCTGCGCATGGTCGACGAAGGGCAGATCGACCTTACCCTGGTCGACTCCAACGAACTGGCCATGAACCAGGTGTACTTCCCTAATGTGCGCGTGGCCTTCGACCTGGGCGAGTCTCGTGACCAGCGCTGGGCCGTCGCCGCAGGCGAGGACAACAGCCTGTTGAACGAGGTGAACGAATTCCTCGACAAGTCCCAGAAGAATGGCACCCTGCAGCGCCTGAAGGACCGCTATTACGGGCATGTCGACGTACTGGGCTATGTGGGCGCCTACACCTTCGCCCAGCACCTGCAGCAACGTTTGCCCAAGTACGAAAAGCATTTCAAGAGCTATGCCAAGGTCGAGCAGGTGGACTGGCGCCTGTTGGCCGCCATCGGCTACCAGGAATCCATGTGGCAGCCGGAGGTCACCTCCAAGACCGGCGTGCGTGGCTTGATGATGCTGACCCAGCGCACCGCCCAGGCCATGGGGGTTTCCAACCGCCTGGACCCCAAGCAGAGCATCAAGGGTGGCGCCAAGTACTTCATGAAGATCAAGGCCGAGCTGGACGACAGCATCCAGGAGCCCGACCGCACCTGGTTCGCGCTGGCCGCCTACAACGTCGGCAGCGGCCACCTGGAAGATGCGCGCACCCTGGCCAAGCGCGAAAAGCTCAACCCCAACAAGTGGCTGGATGTGAAGAAGATGCTACCGCGCCTGGCGCAGAAGCAATGGTACCGCCAGACCAAGTACGGCTATGCGCGGGGCGGCGAACCGGTGCACTTCGTCGCCAACATCCGCCGCTACTACGACATTCTCACCTGGGTTACCCAGCCTCAGCTCGAAGGCCAGGTGGCCGAGGGCGACCTGCATGTACCGGGTGTGAACAAGGCTAAACCGGCAGAGCAATCAGCGCCGTTGTAGCCGGTCCCGTCACGGCTTGGCCCGGCGAGCCTTGAAGAAGTCACTGAGCACTTGCCCGCACGCTTCGGCCATCACGCCCCCCTCCACCAGCACACGGTGGTTCAGGAAGCCTTGCCCGAAGAACTGGCCCTGGCTCTGCACGATCCCGGCCTTGGGTTCCAGTGCGCCGAAGACCACGCGCATCACCCGCGAATGCACGATCAAGCCGGCGCACATGCTGCACGGCTCCAAGGTCACGTACAGCGTGCTACCCGGCAGGCGGTAGTTGCCGACCGCCCGCGCGGCGGCGCGGATCGCCACCATCTCGGCATGGGCGCTGGGGTCGCTGTCGGTGATCGGGCGGTTGAAGCCCTGGCCGATGACCTGGCCGTCCTGCACCAGCACAGCGCCCACCGGCACCTCGCCCAGCTGGGCGCCCTCGGCGGCCAACGCCAACGCCATGCGCATGTAGGTCTGGTCATGGCTACGGTCGATGATCTGCGGTCGCATCAGACCACCGCGATCGCGGCCATCAGGCCGGTTTCCATGTGGTCGATGACGTGGCAGTGGAACATCCAGGTGCCCGGGTTATCGGCGACCAGCGCAACCTGGGCGCGCTCGTTCTTGCCCAGCAGGTAGGTGTCGGTGAACCACGGCTCCTTGATGTCATGCCGGTTGGAACCAATCACCTTGAAGCTCATGCCGTGCAAGTGGATGGGGTGCTGGTACTGGGTCATGTTCTTCAATTCGAAAATGTAGCTCTTGCCCTTGGTCAGCGTCGCGATCGGGCGATCGGCGCAGGTCTTGTCGGTGATGTCCCAGGCCTGACCGTTGATCTGCCACAGGCTCGGCGGCTTGCCCTGGTCGGTGCCGACCGACACCTTGCCTGCCCACTCGAAGTTGAAGTTGAGCTTTTCGGCGTTTTCCAGGTCCGGCTCGGCGATGGGGTTGGGCGGCAGCGCCGCTGGCCAGTCGCTGGGCGCATCCGGGTTGGCCACCGCGCGCAGGGTGCCCAGGCGCACGAAGCCATCGCGAAGGGAGATCTCTTCGCCGGCCTCGGGAATGCGGATCGCCAGGCAAATGCGCATGCCAGGCCCCAGCCAGTAGTCATCCTCCAATGGCCGGGGGGTGACGGGGTTGCCATCGAGCGCGTAGATCCGCGCTTCGCAGTTGCCCTTGAGGTTGATGCGGTACGTCCAGGTGTTGTCCAGATTCAGCAGGCGCACGCGCACCACCTGCCCTGCCGGCAGCTCGGTCACGGCATCGGCTTGGCCGTTGATGGTGATCAGCCGCCCTGCCGTCCCATTGCGCGCCGCCTCGCGCGGGACGCTGAACGGCATCCAGCCCCCCTGCTCGTCCACATGCCAGGTCTTGAGGTTGAGCGTGCGCTCATGCTTGAAACCGGTGGGTTCGCGCTCCTCGACGATCAGCGGGCCCACCAGGCCCCGGCCCAGCTCTTCGGAGCTGCTGACATGGGGGTGGTACCAGTAGCTGCCGGCATCGGGCACCCGGAACTTGTAGTCGAAATACTCCCCTGGCTTGACTGGCAATTGCGACACATACGGCACGCCATCCATTTCCAGCGGCAAGCGGATGCCATGCCAGTGGATGGTGGTCTCGATCGGCAGGTGGTTGATGAAGCGCACGCGCAGCCAGGTACCCTGCCGCACGCGCAGCTCGGTCCCAGGGGCACTGGGCCCGAACGCCCAGGCTTGAGTCGTGTGTCCAGGGACCAGTTCGACGTCAAGGGGCGCTGCGATCAGCTCGTAGTCATGGCCGGCATTGTCATCTTCGACCTTGCCCAGCCAGTACCGCGCGGCGCCCCCCGCGCCCAGGCCAACCACAACCAGGCCGGTCAGGCCCTTGAGCATTTGTCGACGGGTGAAGGACATCGCAGCGGGTACCTCGTGTTCGGCACAAACAGTTCACCAGCAGGCGCTGATGAGGAAGGGCGAATACGATACACCTGCGAATGGGAAAGATTAAGTGAAGGATCAATCCGATGTGTCCTGGGCGCGCTCAATCGGCTTGAGCGCGCGCCCCGTGCACAGTCGGCCGAACCAGTGGCGCTCCTCGACGCCCGGTGCCCGGGTAGCGGCGAACAGCAGCGCCGGGTCGGGCGCAACACCCAACGCCTGCAGGCGGGAAGCGGCTGCAGGGTGAGTGTCGAAGGGGTGCGCCATGGCGGCACCCAGCACCTCGTCGCCCACCTGCAGCGGGTGATGCTCAAGGTAGCCAGGCAGGGCTCGATCGATACCTTGTCCACCGCACGTCGCCAGCACCGTATCGACCGCAGGCTGCAGCGCAATGATGCGCAGCAAGGTCTGCGCAAACAGCCGTTGTCCGCCGACTGCAGCGCCTGCCTGGTCCGCCAGCAGCTCTTGCGACCGCCCCCAGTGCAGCACCGCACGCTGAAAATGATGCAGGAACTGCCAGGCCATCCACAGCGTCGGGCGTTGCGTCCAGGGCGCGGGCTCGTCATGGCCGACCAGCGCCGAGAAATGAGCACGCATCATGCTGAACTGTGCGTTGGTCTGGCTGGCGCGTTCGGTGTCCTGATGCCGGAAATGGCCCAGCTCGTGTCCAATGACCGCACCCGCTTCTGCCTGGCTGAGCATACCCAGGTAAGGCAGCGGCAAGTACAGCGTGCGCCCCGCCAGCGGCAAGCCTGCAGGCTGAAGCAGAATCGGCACGCTGGTGACGAAAAAGCCCTGATCGAGGCCAACCACGATGTTGTCGGGGACCGGTGCCTGAAGCTGCGCCGCCAGGCCCTCGACCCAGCGCCATACCCCCGGTGCACTGTCCCGATCAAGCGCTCTGCCCAGAAAGGACGTGCCTTGATCGAGCACGAGCGGCCAGCGTCGATGCAACCGCCTGGCCAGTTGCAGGCAGACCAGCACGCACGAAGCCAGCGGCAACACGATGAACAGCACCGTCAACCCACCCTCGGCCACCCGGCTGGTCGCAACGCTCAGCTCGTACAGCAAGGCAAGGCTCAATGCGGCAGCCAGCAAGCCCAGATGCAGTACCAGCCACTTGCCCAGGGCACGCCAACGCTGGGTCATGTGCTGCTGCAGGAACTCAGATGAGCGCAGCGCCCGCCAGGCGTCCAGTCTGAGCCTGAGCCACGCCCCGGCCGCAGTGAGCAGGGCCAGAACCGCCAGCAGGCCGCTCGTGACTGCCAGGACCTTGCGCAGAGACTGCCCGCCAAGGCCCGCCTCATAGCGGTCCACTTCACGCTGAAACCGCTCACGTCGGTCTGCCTGGGGCAGGTATGGGTTACGCTCGGCCTTGGGCAGGGCCTGCAAGAGCGTGTCGCTTGGCGTATCCAGCCACTGGCGCATCACCTGAGCCTGCGCCTGTGCCACCTCGAGGCGCCAGAGTTGCACCTGGCTCCACCCCAGTACCAGCAGCGGCAACAGCAGCAGGGCCAAGCCCCAGCCCAGGCGCCTGAGCAGCCGTATGGCCCCGTTGCTCATGGCCCAGCCCGCCGCAGGGCATCACCCTGGCGAGCCACGGCCGGGAACAACTGTGCCAAGGTACGCCTGGCCTGTGCTGCCTGCAGGTAGGGGTAAAGCACGTCCACCAGTTCTGCCAGCGTGAGCCTGCGCCCGGTCAGGGTGAAGTTACAGGCCCACACCTTGAGCCGCAGGCCACCGGCAATCAGCTGGGCATCAGGGGCTGCCAGCGCTTTGAAACTCGAGGCCTTGAGCACAGGTGCAGCACCGAACGCGGCAAGGCTGAACACCAGGTGCGTACTCAGCCGCCGTTGTTCGACATCGAAGCCCTCGAACGCTTCCCATGGTACTGGGGCCAAGGCGTTGGCGAAGCCGACCGTGTCACGGGTCACCGCCAGTGCGCACTGCCCATGGCGCTGATACAGCGCCCAGGCGCAAACCAGGGCCACCAGCCCGATGCCGGCCAGCCCTGCACCGAATGCCCATAGCAACACCACCACCGCGGTGGAGGTCTGCGGGCCGAAGACCATCGGCAAGCTCGCGAGCCAGCCACCGAGCCCAAGTGCCACCAGCCCGATGATTGCACACGCAAGTGCCTTGCCCAGCGAGTGCTCGCGCAGCTCGAACGACTCATCGGGCCCGACGGCATGGACCTGCAGGTAGGCCAGGTCGTCATTGGCGCCGGAGTTATCCATTGGCCTGCAGCAGCTCGAGCTGACGCTGAGCGTGGGCGGCATCGCAGTAGGCCGTCAGCACGGCCAGCACTTCTTCGTTGGACAGCTTGCGTCCGTTCTGCGCCAGCCCAGCCGACATGATACGGATCTGGGGGCGCGGCTTTTTCAGGACCATGGCCTGGTTACCGAAGAACTGCAGCCTCGCCACTCGGTGGGTAGGCAGTGCAGCATCGCTGCTCATCTCCAGCGTCTGCATCATCACCAGCCCTTCATCCTTGACCGAGATGTCCTGCACTTGGGCCAGGTCCACTGGCGCGTCCAACGTGTCGACGAACAGTTGACGGCGTGTCAGGCGCATGAACACCTGGGTACCGGCGTTGCGGTGCTGCCAGGTCACAACAGCGGCGATGAGCACGATGAAGGCGGTGGCCACGATCGGCCCGGTGCGCTGCATGCTGATGCCGATTCCGAACAGAATCAGGGCACCGACCAGCCATACAGGCCCCCACACGCGGTAACGGCGAGAGTTGGTGAATTCGCTCTGCTCCGGCACGCGCTCGATCACTTGCCGAAGCTCGGCGACCACGCGCTCGCGCTGGGCCGTGCGCGACTGGTCGTACTCATTGCCCAGCGAGCCGGACAGGTCGGCCAATGGATCGGTATGTTCGCTCATGATCGATGCCCCTCGATTATTTCTTGGCGGCCAGGTAATCGGTCAGGAACGCCTCGGCGTTGCCCTGATGCGACAAACCTTCCGAGTAACCGACCTGGCGCGGTTGCGCCTCGCCGGGCAGGTACAGCTCGCCCCCCCACATGCCCTGGATGATCAGCACGACGAATTTCTTGCCGTCGACGTCGGTCCAGTAGCGGGTATCCTTGGCGGTTTTCTCGACGTGCATTTTCTGGATGCGCATATCCCAGTCGTGATCGACGCCTTCCACCTGCACCAGCGCCTCGTTGGCCGCGCGATCGCCAATGCGCAGCGTCCACACCTTGGCCCCTTCAGTGCCCAGGTAGGCGACGACGTTCTTGGCCACGTCCGGGCGGTCCTCGGCCTGGGCTTGACCGATACACAGGGTGAGCGCGGCAACCAGCAAGGCAGCCCATTTCCGATAAGCGAACATGATTTTGTTTCCTGATCTGCAACAAAACGCGTATTGAAGGACTCAATAGCCAGGCTGCCAACCCAGTTGCCCGTTCATCACAACAAACAGCCGGTTGGTCACAACGACTATTGTCGAAAATGTGCGCGCGTTACCATTTCCGGTCGACGCTGCCCCCACCGAGAAACCGAGCCTGCATGCAATCGCTAACCCCCTACCTGGATACCGCCTTCTGTTTCGACAGCCCTGGCTCCCTGGCCCAGGCAGGCGTGCTGGATACGCGTGCCGCTCATGTGATGGGCAGTGCCACGGGGCACTATCGGGCACAGACCGTGCGCCAAGGCTTGCAGTACTTCGACTGCCACCTGCACTTTCCGGAGCCCCTGCGCATCGACAAGGTGCTGCCAGAGAGCCTGTGCATCGTGCAAGTGTTCGACGGCGCCTGGCAGCACAAGGTCGACGGCAGGCTGAACCAGTACGACACCGGTCGGCTGCACGTGCTTGGCCTGAGCGAGAGCCTCGAAGCCCAGGACCAGTTGCCGGTCGACAGCCATGCGCGCATGGCCGGCGTGCGCATTGCCGGTGACGCGTTGCGCGAACTGGCTCAGGACGATCCCCAGTTCCACCCACTGCTGGCCCTGCTGGCCGATGGCATGCAGTTCGACCAGTTGCCCCAGTCCCCCTCGCTGAGCCGCCTGTTCCAGCAGCTTTATCGCTCGCCCTACTGCGGGAGCTTGCGCCGCCTGCACTACGAAAGCCTGAGCCTGGGGATCGTGCTGGAGCTGGCCAGCCATCTGTCGAGCCAGGCCCCGACACCTGAGCTGCAGCAAGACCGTGGCCGCCGCGACCTGGCACTGGAAACGCGTCGGCTGCTGGACACCAGCCCCACTGCCCCGCCGTCCGTCGCCGCCCTGGCCAAACAGCTGAAAGTGAGCGAGACCACCCTGCGCCGGGCCTTCAGCCAGCAGTTTGGCTGTTCGATCCTGCAGTACATTCGCCAACAGCGCCTGGAGCTTGCACGCCTCCTGGTACTGGAACGCAAATGGCAAATCTCGCAGATCGCCTATCACATCGGCTATGCCAACCCGGCGAACTTCTGCCATGCCTACAAGGCCTATTTCGGCCACACCCCCGGCACGGAATAACCGGCGCTACTCACCGCGGCGTTGGCAGGCGGGAACGAAATCAAAGTGCCACCAGTCTGAACGATTGCAGCAACCAGAGGATCGGCCGATACGGTCCGTGAGAGCAGCGTCCCGCCCTGCTCGTTTCAAGCTGAAAAAGGGCAATCCGTTCGGTTTGTCACCTGGTTGTACTTTCAGAGCGTCGCCTGATGAAAAAAACACTACTCGGCCTGCGAGCTTTGATGTCCGTACCCAAGGACAACCCCGACCTGGTCAAGGCGCAATACATCGCGCTGTCGCGCCAGCTGCCCATGATGTACTTCATCCTGCTGATCAACACGCTGATGCTGGCGGGCACCCACTTCACGGTGGCGCCGCGCTGGCTGGTGGTGTACTGCCCGATGATCATGACGGTGTTCGGCCTGGTCCGAGGGATAGAGTGGGTACGTACCCGCAGGCGCGTGCGCAGCCCGGCCCAGATGGTCACGGCACTCAAACGCACCAACACGCTCGCACCCTTCGTTGCCGTGGCCTTCACGGCCTGGTCGCTGGCGCTGTTTCCCTATGGCGACAGCTACACCCGGGCGCATGTCGCCTTCTACATGGCCATCACCGTGATCGGCTGCATTTTCTGCATGATGCACCTGTTGCCAGCGGCCTTGGCCACTACCGCTGTGGTCAACACAGCGTTCGTGGTGTTTTTCGCCTCCACCTCCATCATCACGTTCATTGCCACCGCGCTCGATGTGCTGCTGGTATCGATCGCCATGCTGGTCATCCTCAAGGCGCAATACACCGACTTCACCCGGCTGGTGAACATGCAGGCGCAAACGGCCAGGCTCAGCGAGGAAAACCTGCAGCTGGCCAACGTGGACAGCCTGACCGGGCTTGCCAATCGCCGGCAGTTCTTCTCCCGGCTCGACACGCTGTTGACCCAAGCTGGTGACCAGGGCGCCCGCCTGGCCGTCGGGCTGATTGACCTGGATGGTTTCAAGCCAGTCAACGACCTGTATGGCCACAGTGTGGGCGACCGGCTGCTGTATCAGGTCGGTCAGCGCCTCAACGAGTTGCTCGACGACAGCGTGCACCTGAGCCGGCTGGGGGGCGACGAGTTCGGCCTGATCACTACCCAGGCCCTGGATGACGAGCAGCTACGCGCCTTTGGCGAGAAGGTCTGCACGCGCATGCGCGAGCCATTCGTACTGGTGGACATCCCCATTCAGATCAGTGCGTCGCTGGGCATCGCCACCTTTCCGGATCAGGCATCGTCAGCCACGCAAGTGTACGAATATGCCGACTACGCGCTGTACCAGAGCAAGCGTCATCGCCCTGGCACGGCGTGCCTGTTCAGCACTGCCCATCGTCAGCAACTCAATCGACAAGGGCTGACCGAGCAGGCCCTGCGCAGGGCGGACCTTGATCGCGAGTTTCACATGGTGTTCCAACCCATCGTGGATATCCGCAGCGAGCGAACCGTTGCGTTCGAGGCACTGGCGCGCTGGGAAAGCCCGGAACTGGGTAATGTGCCACCCAGTGATTTCATCCCGATCGCCGAGCGCATCGGCATGGTCAATCGCCTCACGCTGCCCCTGCTGACCAAGGCACTGGACACGGCCGCCAGTTGGCCTGCAGGCATGCGCCTGTCTTTCAACCTGTCTACCCATGACTGTGGCTCGGAAGAGGCCGCCCAGCAGATCGTGGCGTTGATCAGGAGCAGCCGGTTCGACCCTGCGTACCTGGACCTGGAAATCACCGAAACCGCAGCCATCCAGGACCTGCCACAAGCCCAGCGCGCCATCAGCCGCCTGCGTGAATTGGGCTGCGGCATTTCCCTGGACGACTTTGGCACCGGCTACTCCAGCCTCAGCCAGATCCATGCGTTGTCGCTGACCAAGCTGAAGGTGGACCGCACCTTCGTCACCGGCATCCAGCTCAACCCGGCCAGCTTGAAAATCGTCAAGTCGCTGATTGCCCTGTGTCAGGACATGCAACTGGAGTGCATCGTCGAAGGCGTGGAGACTGCGGCAGAACTCAACACCCTGAAGACCCTGGGCTGCACCTGGGCACAAGGCTACCTGTTCTCCAGGCCGATGCGCCCCAACGAGATCGGGGCGTGGCTTGAGGCCGAGCAATGGGTCAAGGTGAAGGCGATCTGACAGGCCGCTTTTTCGGCCGTGACAGCCTGCCGGTGTGAGCGCGCTTTACGCCGTGATCAACCTGCGCCGGCAGAACCGCCTGGCAAGCTGTGCATCGCCTCCAACCGCTCCCGAATGAACGCCAGCAGGGCGCGCACCCGCGCCGTCACTGAATGGCGGTGGCTATACGCCGCCAGCAACTGCAAAGGCGCCGGGCACAGATCCAGTACCACTTCCTGCAACCGGCCAGCCGCCAGATCGTCCTGGCAGGGATAAGCCGCCACAATCGCAAACCCTATCCCCTGCCGCGCGCCCGCCACGGCCAGCTCACCGCTGTTGACGCGGTAACGGCTGCGCACCGGTACCTTGACGATTTCGCCCTTGGCACCTTGAAACTGCCAGGGTTGCCCGCCGAGCGCGCTGAGCGTGGTGATGCAAGGCAACGACTTCAGCGCTCGAACGTGCTGCGGGATACCTGTACGGGCCAGCAGAGACGGGGCAGCGACCACGATGCTCGGCAAGCAGGCCAGCTCGCAGGTGATGAACTCGCTGTCTTCCTGGCGGCCACGGTGAAAGAGGATGCACAGGTCCACGTCCTCACGCAGCACTTGCAGCCCAGTCACCCGGGTATCGCACTCAAGCTCGATGCCAGGGTGCAGGCTGCAAAATTCGGCCAGGATGGGCGCCAGCAGCCTGGGAGCCTCACCCGGCATACACAGCTTCAATGGACCTCGCAGCTCGCGCTGTACAGCACCGAGTGCTTCCTGGGTGCTGCGCAAAGCGTCGAGCAAGGGCTTGGCTCGTGCGTATAACAGCCGCCCCGCTTCGGTCATGCGCAGATGACGGGTGCTGCGCTCGAGCAGGCGCGTGCCGAGCTGTCGCTCCAGTGAAGCGACATGGCGACTGACATTCGAAGACGGCATGGCCAGCACACGCGAGGCGCCGACGAAACTCTGCTCATCCACCACCGCTGTATAAACACGGACCGCATTCAGATCGAGCTCATTGCGCACTGACTATCCCACCTGAGGTATGAAAACGTCCCTTTTTTGCACGCTAGTGATCTGAAGCGGGGAAATCTACGATTGCCCTTTGCCCCCAGCGCTCAATGACCTGGCGCGGGGCAGCGAATGAACAAGGAGGGCTGGAACGTGGACATAGCGATAGTGGGTGCAGGCATTGCAGGGCTGAGCGCGGCGCTGGCGTTGCGCAAGCAGGGCTTCAACCCACGGGTCTTTGAGCGCCGCAGTGTACCGGCAGCCGGAGGGGCCGGCGTGACGCTCTGGCCCAACGCCAGCTTTGTGCTGGAGCAGCTCGGCGTGTTGCACGCTATCCAGGCCGTCGGCGGCAGGCCCCTTGCCATGCGCCGGTACGATGCAGCCGGCAATGCGTTGGGAGGCCTGGATATCGAACTGCTGGACCGAACCATGGGCTACCCCACCGTAACGGTGCTGCGCCGGGATTTGCAGGACGTGCTGCTCGTACATGCAAGGCGGGCGGGGATCGCAGTCGAATTCGGCTGCCAGGCAGTTGCCATCGACCTGGATGCCCAGGGCCAAGCCGTGGCCCGTTTCGGCAACGGCACACGCATCCGCCCAGACGTGCTGATCGGTGCGGACGGGCGCATGGCATCGGTGACACGCAAGTTCGTCGCGGGCGACAACACCCCGCGCTATCAAGGGTTCGTGAACTGGATCGGCGTGGCACAAGGGTCGCGTGCACTGGTGGACGATGTGTCGATCCAGGATTACTGGGGAACGGGGCAGCGCTTCGGTGCGGTGGCGGTTCGACCTGACCTGGTGTATTGGGCCGCTGCGCAAGCATGCCCGTCCAACGAAGGGGCTGGCCAAGCCGATGACCGGGCGCAGGTCGAGCATAAATTCGCCCAATGGCCCGAGCCCGTTTCACGCATCATCCGGGCAACCCCCATCCAGGCCGTCCGGCGAATTGCGGTCCACGACTTGGAACCGCTGCACACGTGGAGCCGCGCGAACGTGCTGTTGATCGGCGACGCTGCGCATGCGCCATTGCCCACCTCCGGCCAAGGCGCCTGCCAGGCCCTGGAAGACGCCTGGCACCTGGCTCGCTGCCTGGCCGTTGCCGGCAACGAGCCCACCGAGGCGTTTGAGGTATTTACAACGATCCGCGCCCCCAAAACCGCACGGCTTTCGGAACAGGGCCGGGGCTTTGCCCGCGCCTTGTTCGCAACGGATGCCCAGACGTGTCGGTTGCGCGATGAGAGGGTCAGGGCGTGCGACCCAGCGCGGGACGTGCAGGTGTTGGCCGCGGGATGGGCGCAGGGTTTACCGATGGCGGGAGGGGTGCTTGATACGCCGTTGCCTGAAGACGGCCGGGACAGCGTTTATCGTTTGAGAGGATGACGATGCTTCATGGGTATCAGAAGGTGTGCTCGGCTTTGGCTGATTCCCCCTCGACTCATAGCCTTTTTGCCGCCACCGGTCGTCCGCTCATACGAAACATGATGTAGCACCTCAACTATCGGGCTTGGCTGCCGTAATCAATGAAAGCCAACCTAAATTTTGTGGAGCTTCAGCATGTCGCTACTTCCCAATCGCATCTCCGGGCGCATGACCCTGGGAATCCTGACGTTGCTGGCACTCACCGCATTGGCGATCTATAGCGTCATGACCCTGGGCGGCAAGCCTGAACTGGTTGCAGCTGGCACCGAGGCGGCGGAACAGTCGGCCAGCGCCATCACCCGCCAGCTGGCCATGCAGGTGAACCGCATCGAGGGCACCGCGGCTGCGATGGCGCACCTGGCCGAGACCCTGCCCCGCGACGAGAACCTGATCAAGGCCAACTTGCCCAACGTGATCGACAGCCAAGGCGATACCGCCATTGCAGGCGGCGGGCTGTGGCCAGAACCCAACAGCTTCGTTGCCGGCACCGAACGCCGCAGTTTCTTCTGGGCACGCAACGCCAGCAATGGGTTGGATTACTCGGACGAGTACAACGCTGCGCAAACCGCGCCGTATCAGGCTGAGTCCTGGTACATCGGCGCCAAAGCCGCGCCCTTGGGCCGCTGTGTCTGGTCGGATGGGTACCAGGACCCGGTCAGTGGCGTCGCCATGACGACGTGCAGCGTGCCCTATCACGCCCAAGGCGCGTTCGCCGGCGTCGCCACCATTGACCTGAAGCTCGACGGCCTTGCGGCCTTCCTCAAGGCCAACGGCAATGTCACCGGTGGCTACGCCTTTGCGGTCGACGCCTCAGGTAACCTGCTGTTCTTCCCCGATGCAAAGAGCGCCAAGGGCTTGCCGACCCTTGCTGGCCTGAGCCAGGAACAACCGTGGTTCAAGCCAGTGGCCGATAGCCTGGCGAGCAAGCCGGCTGGCACCACCACCCTTTATCTGGATAACGATGCGCGCCTCGATGGGCCGGCCTACGTCACCCTGACTACCATGGAAGGCACTGGCTGGCGCATTGGCTTGGTCACCCCCGAAGCTCGTGTTGTCGGCCTGGCGAACAAGCTCACCGGCCAGATCCTGCTGTTCCTGCTGCCCTTACTGGCCATTTTGCTGGGGCTGGCATGGCTGGCGGGCAAGCGGCTGCTCACCCAGATCGACGAAACCACGGCGCAAATCGAAAGCCTGGGTCAAGGCGGCCAGGCGGGTGCTCAGCTAGACGTTGTGCGCAATGATGAGCTGGGCGCTTTGCGCACGGCCGTCAACCAGTACGCCGGCTCTCTGCAGGCCATGCTGCGCCACATAGCCGAGGAGTCGGTGTCACTGGAAGAACAAGCCAACGAGCTGGCGCAACTGTCCACTGGCCTGGCCGATCGGGCAGAGGCGCAACGCGTGGACAACACCCTGCTCGCCACCGCCATCACCGAAATGTCGGCCAGCGCCAATGAGGTCGCGCGCAACACCACGGACTGCTCGGACACGGCTCGCAGCTCATTGGTCGAGGCGCAGAAGAGTCAGGACCAAGTCAGTCGCAACGGTGAATCCATCGAAGGCCTGGCGACCGACATCTCGGGCGCGGCCACCGCGATCACCCAACTGGGCGAAGACATCGAGCGCGTAGGCGGCGTGCTGGAGGTGATCAAGTCGATCTCCCAGCAGACCAACCTGTTGGCGCTCAACGCTGCCATCGAGGCCGCCCGCGCTGGCGAACAAGGCCGCGGCTTTGCGGTGGTAGCCGATGAGGTGCGCACGCTTGCCGGCCGTACACAAACGTCTGCCAACGAAATCCAGGAAATGATCACCCATCTACGCGAGGCATCGTACGCTGCGGTCACCACCATGCAGCACGGTGCGCAGCGCACTCGCGAGTCGGTGCAGCAGGCCGTGGGCGTGGCCACGACCCTGGGCACCACCGTGGGTAGTTTCGACGACATCGTCCAGCGCGCCCAGCAGATCGCCGTCGCCGCCCAGGAGCAGAGCCACGTGACGCAGGAAATCAACGAGCTGGCGGTACGGATCCATGCGGCCAGTGAAGAAGGCGCCCGGGATGCGAGTACGCTCAGGGAGTTGGGCAAGGGGATGCAGTCGATTTCGGCGCGGCTGGGTGGGTTGAGTCGCGGCGGTCGTTAGGACTTGGGGCTTGGGCTTGGCAGCCAAGCATTGAGTGAAAGGCTGTTATCCAATGCAAATGGGGCCGCTAAGCGGCCCCGTCCCTTCCGGCCTCCTGTAAGGGAGCCGAGAGCGCTTCAGCGCTATAGCTCGGTGGCCAACACGCTGTTGCTAAATGGCGTGGATCACGCCCACGCTATTCCAAAAACAGCCTTTCGCCTGCGTCGTCTCAATAGCCAATCTCGGCCAGTCGAGCAAATGCATGGTAGTGGCTATGAGATCAAGGGTGATTCATGGCGCCTGAGTTGGGAACCCATACTGGCTTGAATGAGCCAGCAGAAGCTGGCTCTTTCTTTTCTAGAGACCTACTTCAGGATCGGGATCTCAGCCAATCTACCCTTGAGCGTGATGGCGTCTCACGGCAGGTGCTCGGTGATACCCAAACCAACCACATCAGTCGCCTTGGATACACCGTTGATCAATCGCACGCCTTGGGCGACGCTCATTTTCCCTGCAGGGAAGCCTCGTAAGGGTTGCAGGCCGAGTTAGGGTCGCCGAAGAAGACCGAGCGACACTCAGTCGGATCCAGGACATCCAGATCGAAGTGGATGGCCAGATGCTTGATCTCGTTGACGCGGTTCCACTCCAGCACGCTTGCACTAGATAAGATCTGCGCTTCTGGCGGCGCAACGTTCAGGCTATAGCGCTCGATGAACTCAGCCCCCTGACATGTCAGACCATCGTTCCGCAGCCATGCGAACATCACCTTCTTCGGGTCAATATGCACCTTCACCTGCGCAGCGAGTGGGGTGTTTTATAAGTACCATGGAAACATCAATTACCCAGCGCTCTTGCTACACGAGCGACCCGTTGAATTTGCCTGGGTTCAACCGGCGTGCCGCCAGCCAAACGACGACTCCATCACGCATCAGCACTTTCATTCGGGGCGTAGCGACAGGCCTTTTTCTTGAAGATAACCGTTATGACCGCGAGCCTCGCTCAGGCCAGTTGATGCTACTCCAGCAGGTGCCGGAAGGTCATGTTCGTGATGCCTTCAGGTATCGGGACGCTCAACGTCAGGCGTGCAAACTGGATCATGGGCGGCTCGGGTCAGGCGGGCAGGCGGTCAGGCGTCATCACACTGGAGGACTTGACCGAAGACTCCCTCGCCGCGGCCATTACGCTAACACGGCGGTTATCACCTGATATTTTTGCCAGTATGAAAATCTATAAGGGCGCATTACGTTAGGTACGACGAAAGACAGACTTGAAAACCTAGACAGGCTGCACGCGTCTATTTTTCAATGAGTTTCGATTTTGTCTTCTGCGTCATTAACAATGACGCTGGGGCATGAAAATACTGTCTTTTTCCACAGCTGTAACATTCATCAACAGGATAGAGGTGTCTTATGGGAAAGCGAAGAGAGTCTGCCTTTAAACTTTACTTTGGCTATGACGAGAATAACTCTAAAGCCATTGTGAGGTTCACCGATGATGATGGGCTAGGTATCGGTCTTGACGGTGGCGATGTAGCCAAGACGACGGCGGGTGCAATCTACAATAAGGACAGATATGGACGCGCCTTTCGCACAGATCACACCGAAGGCAAATTAAGGTCTACGTTATGGGTTGAAGTTGTAGACAGCTGGGAAAAAGACGGTAACTGGGGTGGTTACCTTAAGGTTGCCTGCGAGCACTTGAAGGGTCAGTACATCGATAGCACAAAAGGATGGGTGAGGCCCTACAGTAAAAAGTTCGACCCCGTGACGTTCGTCGACAAGGGCGATTATTACGAGATCTGGCAAAGAGAGCCTGGGACGGGTAGGCCATTGAGTATTGAGGGGGGGGTCTTGAGGTTCATGGATGACAAGACGAATATTGGCCATTGGAATATCAAGGACTAAATAGCAAAGACCCGTGTTCCGCCCGGGTAGTTCGTTAATCTAAAAGCCTCTGAATCATTGGGCTATTTATTCAAACAGATAACGAACTACCCGTTCGGGGCACTCGTGTGGTGCTTCATAAGTATCATGGAAACATCATTTGCCCAGCGCGCTTGCTGCACGAGCGACTGAGAGGAGGCTGTCACCAGCCTTCTCATGCCACCGGAATGGTTTCGGAGTCTGGTTGACGTTTCCAAGTAGTGCTCAATCGATGCTTCTAGATCTTGACGCTAACCTGTGCCTGCCGCTTGATCCATTTCTCGCTCAGCGTTGAGAAAAAGCGCTCGACCCCATTCAGGCACGAGGCCGGAGTCGGTGTGAAGTGCATGTTGTAGCGCGGACGCGCCGCGAGCCAGGCCCTGACTTTCGATACAGTGTCAATACTGAGGCAAACGACATGGTATTGAGCGTCATGCATGGCATTAGATGCAGTCAATACCCCGTACCATGTCACACAAACACCGTGCTTGGCGATGCAGAACTCTATCCGAATTTGCCAAACGCAAAAAGCCAAAAGCCCGCAATTACGCGGGCTTCAGGGCATTTTTTGCTAGATCGTGCCGGGCTATACCGGACGCAGGATCACTCCCACTCAATCGTCGCCGGCGGCTTGCTCGACACGTCGTAGGTCACCCGCGAGATACCGTCGATCTCGTTGATGATACGGCCGCTCACGGTTTCCAGCAGTTCGTAAGGCAGATGAGCCCAACGCGCGGTCATGAAGTCCACGGTCTCGACGGCGCGCAGGGCGACGACCCAGGCGTAGCGACGGCCGTCACCGACCACACCAACCGATTTCACTGGCTGGAACACCACGAAGGCCTGGCTGGTCTTGTGGTACCAATCAGCCTTGCGCAGCTCTTCGATGAAGATATGGTCCGCGCGACGCAGAATGTCGGCGTATTCTTTCTTCACTTCACCCAGGATGCGCACACCCAGGCCCGGGCCTGGGAATGGGTGGCGGTAGACCATGTCGTAGGGCAGGCCGAGTTCCAGGCCGATCTTGCGCACTTCATCCTTGAACAGCTCACGCAGTGGTTCGACCAGCTTGAGGTTCATTTCCTCCGGCAGGCCACCGACGTTGTGGTGGGACTTGATCACGTGGGCCTTGCCACTCTTGGCGCCAGCCGATTCGATCACGTCCGGGTAGATGGTGCCCTGGGCGAGGAACTGGATGTTGGGCAGCTTGCTGGCCTCGGCATCGAAGATGTCGATGAAGGTGCGGCCGATGATCTTGCGCTTCTTCTCCGGGTCGGCTTCGCCGGCCAGGTTGTCGAGGAACTGCTGTTCAGCGTCGGCACGGATCACCTTGACGCCCATGTTCTCCTTGAACATGGCCATCACCTGGTCACCCTCGTGCAGGCGCAGCAGGCCGTTGTCGACGAAGACGCAGGTCAGCTGGTCGCCGATGGCGCGGTGCAGCAGGGCCGCGACCACCGAACTGTCCACGCCGCCGGACAGGCCGAGCAGGACGTTGGCCGACCCCACTTGCTCACGCACCTGGGCGATGGCGTCCTCGACAATGTTGGACGGGGTCCACAGGGCTTCACAGCCGCAGATGTCCTGCACGAAACGGGACAGGATGCGACCGCCCTGCTTGGTGTGGGTCACTTCCGGGTGGAACTGCACGCCGTAGTAGCCGCGTGTGTCGTCGAACATGCCGGCGATCGGGCAGCTCGGGGTGCTGGCCAGTACGTGGAAACCGGTCGGCAGCTGGGTGACCTTGTCACCGTGGCTCATCCACACGTCCAGGCCCAGTACGCCGTCGGCGTCGATATGGTCCTCGATGCCGTCGAGCAGGCGGCTCTTGCCGACCACGTCCACGCGGGCATAACCGAACTCACGCAGGTCGGACCCTTCGACCTTGCCGCCCATCTGTTCGGACATGGTCTGCATGCCGTAGCAGATGCCCAGCACAGGCACGTTCAGGTCGAACACGGCCTGGGGTGCACGGGGGCTGTTGGCTTCGTGAACCGACTCGGGGCCACCGGCGAGGATGATGCCGCGCGGGTTGAATTCGCGGATCGCTTCATCGTCCATGTCGAACGGGTGCAGTTCGCAGTACACGCCGATCTCGCGCACGCGGCGGGCGATCAGCTGGGTGTACTGGGAGCCGAAATCGAGGATGAGGATCCGGTGAGCGTGAATATCGAGGGCCATGGGGAATCTCTGATTCAGCTGCGAGCTTGAAGCTGCAAGCTGCAAGTTGATCGGGGAAAACGCAGTGGCTGCGCGAACGCAGCCACCGTCTGGAGCTTACCGCTGAGCAATCAGCCAACCCGGTAGTTGGGGGCTTCCTTGGTGATCTGCACGTCGTGAACGTGGGACTCGGCCATGCCGGCGCCCGTGATGCGTACGAATTCCGGCTTGGTGCGCATCTCTTCGATGGTGGCACTGCCGGTGTAGCCCATGGACGAACGCAGGCCGCCCATCAGCTGGTGAATGATCGCGGCCAGTGCGCCCTTGTACGGCACGCGGCCTTCGATACCTTCGGGGACCAGCTTCTCGGCACCGGCCGAGGAGTCCTGGAAGTAACGGTCGGAGGAGCCTTGCGACTGCGCCATGGCGCCCAGCGAACCCATGCCACGGTAGGCCTTGTAGGAGCGGCCCTGGAACAGTTCGACTTCGCCCGGGGCTTCTTCGGTACCGGCGAACATCGAACCCATCATCACGCAGCTGGCACCGGCGACGATGGCCTTGGACAGGTCACCGGAGAAGCGGATGCCGCCGTCGGCGATCAATGGCACACCGGTGCCTTCCAGGGCAGCGGCGACGTTGGCGATGGCGCTGATCTGCGGCACGCCGACACCGGCCACAATACGGGTGGTGCAGATCGAGCCAGGGCCGATACCGACCTTGACCGCGTCCGCGCCAGCTTCGGCCAGGGCCTTGGCAGCCGCGCCGGTGGCGATGTTGCCGCCGATCACCTGCACCTGCGGGTAGGTTTGCTTGACCCAGCGCACGCGCTCAATCACGCCCTTGGAGTGCCCGTGAGCGGTGTCGACCACGACCACGTCCACGCCAGCGGCGACCAGGGCGGCAACACGCTCGCCAGTGTCCTTGCCGGTGCCGACCGCAGCGCCAACGCGCAGACGACCCTGGTCGTCCTTGCTGGCCAGTGGGTAGGCCTTGGCCTTCTCGATGTCCTTGACGGT
Source organism: Pseudomonas sp. UBA5666 (assembly GCF_002420785.1). NCBI lineage: Bacteria > Pseudomonadati > Pseudomonadota > Gammaproteobacteria > Pseudomonadales > Pseudomonadaceae > Pseudomonas > Pseudomonas sp. UBA5666. The sequence continues at coordinate 24,245 of NZ_DIIQ01000006.1, forward strand.
CATCATGCCCTTGAGGCTGAAGTGCTCGTCGACGATCAGCACTTTCTCGAGGCGGTGCTTGTGCAGCAGCTCGCGCACCTCGTTCTTGTCCGCGCCCTCGCGGACGGTGACCAGGCGTTCCTTGGGCGTCATCACTTCGCGGACCCTGGCGTCCAGGCGGCTTTCGAAGCGCACGTCGCGGGAGGTCACGATACCGACCAGGTCACCGTTTTCCAGCACGGGCACGCCGGAAATGTTGTTCAGGCGCGTCAGGTCGAACAGATCACGCACGGTGGCGTCGGCCTCGATGGTGATCGGGTCCTTGACCACGCCAGCCTCGAACTTCTTGACCTTGCGCACTTCGCCGGCCTGTTGCTCGATGGTCATGTTCTTGTGGATGATGCCGATGCCGCCTTCCTGGGCCATGGCGATGGCCAGGCGCGCTTCGGTGACGGTGTCCATGGCAGCGGAGACCAGCGGGATGTTCAGCTCGATGCCACGGGTCAAACGGGTCTTGAGACTGACTTCATTGGGCAGTACCTCGGAATAACCAGGTACAAGGAGAATATCGTCGAAGGTCAGGGCTTCTTGGCTGATACGCAACATCGCGGGGGCTCCCGGGCGGGAAAAATGGAAGCGCGCCATTATACTCATGCGTGCCGTGCCACTCAATGTAAATCAAGCCTGAAGTTACAAGTGGCCGTTGCTGCCCTGCGCGCTACCGCCCTGCCCGGCCGCTCGTCAGGCGAGCCGGACCTGCACCACCGCCACCGGTTGGTCCAGCCAATCGGCGAAGCTGTCGATGAACGCCTGGGTGAACCCGGCATCGCCCCAGTTGTTGAAGATGAAGCCCAGGTTGGAAAAGGCACAGGGTTGCAGGAACAGAAAGCCATTGATGTCGTCTTCGAACCCGCACAGCGGGCACGTGAAGTTGTCGCTGACCCCAGGCATCCACTCTTCCAGGCTGTCGAACAACGGCTCGCCCACTTCCCGCCGGCACTGCGGGCAGCCTGCCTCTTCCTTGAAGCCTTCGGTGGGCGTATAGATGCAGCGCTTGAGCATCACCTCAAGGCCGTTGACCGGCGCACCGAAGGGCAGTTTGTCGGGGTGCAGCGCCACCTTGCGAGCACCTGGCCCAAGGGCATGGGCCATGCGGTTGCCGGTACGCCCGCAGGTGGTCAGCTGCTCTTCCACGACCTTTTCGCGGACCAGCCAGCGCAGGATGGCGCGGGCGCGGGCCTCGTGCACCGGGACGGTGGACTGCCTGGGAACGATGATGCTTTGGGTATTCATGAGCGGGACAAGCCTTGGATCGGGTAGTCGGCCAATTCTACCCCCTGCTCAAGCGCTCACATAGCGAGCGATGAGCGCCAGGCCGCTGGCCAGCACCAACCAGGTGACCAGCCGCACGAAGACCTCGCGTGACAGCCTGTGCGCGAGCCTGCGCCCAGCCCACAGGCCGATGACCATCACCGGCAACAGGCAGGCCGCCATCAGCAGCAGTTGTCGATCGGCGTAGACACCGGCGACCAGGAACAGCGTCAGGCGCACCAGGGTGCTGCAACTGATCAACGCGCTCTGGGTGGCGCGCACCTGCGCCTTGTCGGGCAGGCGAGCGCTCAGGTAAAGGGCGTAGAGAAAGCCGCCACTGCCGAACAAGGCCCCGAACAGCCCGCCCACGGTGCCCATCGGTGCCGCCCACCACCCGGCAAGCGAGGCCGGGCGTACCTTCAGCGCCAGGCTATAGAGCGCGTAGGCGGTGATGAACAGCCCCATCAGCAGCATCAGCAGGCCCGATTTGAGCTGCAGCAGGAACACAACGCCCAGGGTGCACCCCAGCGCCATGAACGGCAGCAGGCGCAGCAATTCGCCCCGTACCACATCGCGCCGCGAGGGCAGCAGGTTGCCGAACGCCGCCACGAAATCGAGCAACACCAGCAAGGGAATGATCTGCGACAGCGGCATGAAATGGATCAGCACCGGGCCTGCCACCAACGCCGTGCCGAAGCCGGCGATGCCGAACACCACATAGGCCGCCGCGATACCCAGCACGATGGGTAGCCAGTCAAGCCCCGAGAACGGTAGTGCTATGGCGAAGTCAGCAAGCATCGGCGCATTGTCCTTGAAGGTTCAGCGCACCATAACCAAACCCGTGTCATGCCGGCTAATATGCAATCTCGCCTTGATCCATCTCGAAATGGCATCGCTCATGATCTCGACCCGTCAGTTACGTTACTTCGTGGAAATTGCCGAATGTGGCAGCTTCAGTGCTGCGGCCGAACGGCTGTATGTCGCCCAGTCCGCCCTCAGCCGCCAGGTGCGCGAGCTTGAACTGCAGCTGGACACGGCGTTGTTCGAACGCACGGCCAGGTTGCCTCGCCTGACCGATGCGGGCCGGGCGTTCCTGCCGCGTGCGCGCAACCTGCTGCTGGACCTGGACAAGGCTGGCGAGCTGGCCCGAGCCGTTGGCCAGGGCCTGCGCGGCAGCCTGAACATCAGCCACTCCAGCACGGTGCCGCTGACCGGTCGGTTGCTTGAGCACTTGGGTGAGTACTTGCGGACCAACCCAGGCGTGAGCATGGAGATCGCCCAGCTGTCCTCCGAAGGGCAGCTTGCAGCCCTGGCCGAAGGTCGCCTGGACATCGGGCTGCTGAGACTGCCGGTGCTGCGTCAGCACGATGGGTTGTGCGTCGAGCCGCTCTTCGAAGAGCCCCTGCTGCTGGCGCTTGCCCCTACCCATGAGCTGGCAGCGCGCGATTGCATCGCCTTGGCGGAGCTTTCGAGCCAGCCGTTCATCTCCATTCCCCACCACCAACGCGGTGGCCTGAGCTATCTGTCTGCCGAGCTGTGCATGGCGGCGGGGTTCTTTCCCCAGCCTGCGCGGGTGGTGTCGCGCAAGACCACGCAGTTGCAGCTGATCCAGGCGGGGTTCGGGGTGGCTTTGCTGCCACGCTGCATGCAGGACATCGCCCCTCCTGCGCTGCGGTTCATCCCGCTGACGGACCCCGGCTGCGTCAGCACCGTCGCCATCGCTCACCGTCGCGATGCCGGGCCGCTGGTTAGCCAGTTCATCGAGCACATGACCTGCGCAGCTTCGGCAATCGGTACGCCAGGGTAGGCACCCGCGATCCAGGTCAGTTCCTGATCGACCGGGCACGACACCCGGCCCCCTCATCCTTTATAGTGCCTTCCCATGATCAAAGACCCTTTCGAACGCCTCGGCCTTGACCGTGATGTGCTCACCGTCAGCCAACTCAATGGCCGCGCCCGGGTGCTGCTGGAAGACGTTTTCCGCAGCGTGTGGGTGGAGGGCGAGATTTCCAACCTGGCCCGGCCGGCCTCCGGTCACATGTACTTCACCCTCAAGGACAGCGGTGCCCAGGTGCGCTGCGCCCTCTTCCGGCAGAGCGCCACGCGGGTGCGCCAGGCACTGCGTGATGGCCTGGCGGTACGGGTGCGCGGCAAGGTGTCCCTGTTCGAAGGCCGTGGCGACTATCAGCTGATCCTCGATACGGTGGAGCCTGCTGGCGATGGTGCGCTGCGCCTGGCTTTCGAGGCGCTCAAGGAAAAGCTTGGCGCCGAGGGCTTGTTCAGCACCGACAGCAAGCGCGCGCTGCCTGCGCATCCCCAGCGTATCGGCATCATCACCTCCCCCACCGGGGCCGTGATCCGCGACATCATCAGTGTGTTCGCCCGTCGCGCGCCCCAGGTGGAGTTGAACCTGATCCCCACCGCCGTGCAGGGCCGCGAAGCCATCGCCCAGATCGTGCGCGCCATTCGCCTGGCCGACAGCCGCGGTTTCGACGCATTGATCCTGGCCCGCGGCGGCGGTTCGCTGGAGGACCTGTGGTGCTTCAACGAGGAAGCCGTGGCGCGCGCCGTGGCCGCGTGCAAGACGCCGATCGTGAGCGCCGTGGGCCATGAAACCGACGTGTCGATCAGCGACTTCGTGGCCGACGTGCGTGCCCCTACCCCGTCTGCTGCGGCCGAGCTGCTTGCCCCCGACAGCAGCGGGTTGCAGCATCGCCTGGACGGCCTGCAACGGCGCCTGACCCTGCGCATGCAGAACCGGTTGGTGCATGATCGCCTGCGCCTGGAGTCGCTGATTCGCCGCTTGCGCCATCCGGGCGAACGCCTGCGTCAGCAGGCTCAGCGCCTTGATGACCTGGACATGCGCCTGCGCCGTGCCTTCCTGCACAACCTCAATCAGCGCCGCGAGCGCCTGGTGCGCCTGGAGACGCGCCTGGCTGCGCAACATCCCGGGCGCACCCTGGCCCTGCTGGGCCAGCGCCTGGACAGCCTGGCCGAGCGACTGCCACGGGCCATGCGCGACGTGCTCAAGGACCGGCGCCAGCGCTTCCAGGCCCAGCTACAGACCCTGCAGATCGTCAGCCCCCTGGCGACGCTGGCGCGCGGCTACAGCATTCTGCTCGACGAACAAGGCCAGGCCATCCGCAGCGCCGAACAGACGCGCAACGGCCAGCGCCTCACCGCACGCCTCAACGAAGGCGAGCTGCAGGTGCGGGTCGAAGATAACCACCTGACTCCGGTCACGCTCTCACTTCTGGATTGACCCATGCCCCGCTTGCTCGCGTCACTGCTCGCCCTCGCCTTCACCGTCCTGAGCGCCACAGCCCAGGCCAGCTACATCACCCGCACGCTGAACAAGCCGGTGCCCGGCGGCGTTGCAGTGGTCGACCTGGGGCCGGCAGCCAGTGCCCCCAGCGCACGCTTCGATGGCAAGCCGGTGCTGGTGATCAAGGAACAGGACAACTGGTTGGCCATCGTCGGTATCCCCCTGACCCAGAAGCCTGGGCAGGCGGTGGTGCAGCAAGGCAGCCGAAGCCTGCCCTTCACCGTGGGCCACAAGCAGTACCCCGAACAGCGCATCACCTTGAAGAACACCCGCCAGGTCAACCCCAATCCGGCCGACCTCAAGCGCATCGATCGCGAACTGGCCGAGCAGATCAAGGCCTACCGCAGCTTCAGCCCGGCATTGCCAAGCAACCTGATCCTCGACAAGCCGGTCAATGGGCCGCTGTCGAGCAAGTTCGGCGTGCGCCGGTTCTTCAATAGTGAAGAGCGCAACCCCCATGCGGGCCTGGATTTCGCCGTACCAGCGGGTACGCCGATCAAGACGCCAGCCAATGGCAAGGTGATTCTGGTAGGCGATTATTTTTTCAATGGCCGCACGGTGTTCGTGGACCACGGGCAGGGCTTCATCAGCATGTTCTGCCATATGTCCAGGATCGACGTGCAGAACGGGCAGCAGCTGCGTCGTGGCGATGTGGTCGGGCGCGTTGGCTCAACGGGGCGCGCGACCGGGCCGCACATGCACTGGAACGTCAGCCTGAACGATGCGCGTGTTGACCCGGCGATCTTCATCGGTGCCTTTCAGCCCTGAGGCCGGGCTGACTCTGCGTCGATAGACCCTTGAGCCGCCCGACGAAACGGGCGGCGGTTGCCGGGCCAACGCAGATCTGAAGCCCTTCTGAACGGTTGACACACCATTGCGCCAAAGAAAAATACTGCGCAACAGATGCAAAGCATTCAAATGCTAGCCACAAGAAAATCTCGCAATAGCGCTTTTTTTGAGCATTTCTCTCAATTTTTTTTCAACGCTTGCCAACCCTCAGCCCACTGGTTAGGGTTGAGGCCATGAAAACCTTCAGCACCCTCATCTTGCTCCGACAACATCGCAGCCTCTGCCTGGTCAGCGCTCGACTACCAGGCTGAATCGCGTCGCCTCGCCCCCACCTCGTTACTGCTCGGCAGGCCCGATCTCGGCCGCACATAAAAGGATTGCTTCCATGACCATGCTCAAAGACCCTTCGAAGAAATACCGCGCCTTCCCCACCATCGACCTGCCCGACCGTACCTGGCCGTCCAAGACCATCACCGAGGCGCCCATCTGGTGCAGCTCGGACCTGCGGGACGGTAACCAGTCGCTGATCGAGCCGATGGATGCGGAGAAGAAGCTGCGGTTCTGGAAGACCTTGGTGCAAGTGGGCGTGAAGGAAATTGAAGCCTCCTTCCCTTCGGCCTCGCAAACCGACTTCGACTTCGTCCGCACCTTGATCGAAGACGGTCATATTCCAGAGGACACCACCATCCAGGTGCTGACCCAGGCGCGTGAAGACCTGATTGCCCGTACCTTCGAGTCCCTGCGCGGCGCCAAGAAGGCCATCGTTCACCTGTACAACGCCACCTGCCCGGCTTTCCGCCGCATCGTCTTCAACCAGGACAAGCAGGGCGTGAAGGACATCGCGGTAAACGCGGCCAAGCTGTTCGTCAAATACGCCGCACAGCAGCCGGACACGCACTGGACATTCCAGTACTCGCCTGAAACCTTCAGCGCTACCGAGATGGAATTTGCCAAGGAAGTGTGCGATGCGGTCATCGAGGTGTGGAACCCCACGCCCGAACACAAGATCATCCTCAACCTGCCGGCTACCGTCGAAGTCGCCACGCCCAACGTGTACGCCGACCAGATCGAATGGTTCTGCCGCCACATCAACCGCCGTGACAGCGTGATCATCAGCCTGCACTGCCACAACGACCGGGGAACCGGCATCGCCGCGACCGAGCTGGGCCTGATGGCCGGCGCCGACCGTGCCGAGGGCTGCCTGTTCGGCAATGGTGAGCGTACCGGCAACGTCGACCTGGTGACGCTGGCCTTGAACCTGTACACCCAGGGCATCGATCCGGGCCTGGATTTCTCCGATATCGACGGTGTGCGCAAGGTCGTCGAAGAATGCAACCAGCTGCCGGTACACCCGCGCCACCCGTACGTAGGCGACCTGGTGCACACAGCCTTCTCCGGCTCGCACCAGGATGCCATTCGCAAGGGCCTGGCCAAGCAGCAGGAAGGCGAGTTGTGGGAAGTTCCGTACCTGCCGATCGACCCGGCCGATATCGGCCGTAGCTACGAGGCCGTGATTCGCGTCAACAGCCAGTCCGGCAAAGGCGGCATCACCTACCTGCTCGAGCAGGAATACGGCATCAGCCTGCCGCGCCGCATGCAAATCGAGTTCAGCCAGGTTGTGCAGGGCGAAACCGACCGTCTGGGCCTGGAAATGACGGCGCAGCAGATCTACAGCTTGCTGCACAAGGAATACTTGCAAGCCAATGCGCCATACGCGCTGGTCAGCCATCGCCTGCAGGAAGAAAACGGCCACAGTGCCGTGGAAGTGGAAGTCGCTGGCGAAGGCGAGACCACGCTGCACTGGCGCGGCAAGGGCAATGGCGCTCTGGAAGCCCTGGTTGCCGGCCTGCCGGTTGCCGTCGAAATCATGGACTACAACGAACATGCCATCGGCGCCGGCACCAACGCTAAGGCAGCGGCCTACATCGAGTTGCGTGTAGCCGGGGGGCGTCCTGTGCACGGTGTGGGTATCGATGAAAACATCACCACAGCCAGCTTCAAGGCCCTGTTCAGCGCGCTGAACCGCTCGCTGAGCCAGCAAGAGGCCAAGGCGGCCTGAGTGCTGTCAGGGAGAAAGCGGCCTCTTTAGCCGATGTTGTTGACTCGGGATTGTTGGGGCCGCTTTGCGGCCCCAACGTTCTAAAGGCACACTTACCTCTACCGTCTACGCGCTCACCACCCGCAAGCGGCAAACGGCAGGCAAAAAAATGGGCGCCGACCAAGCGCCCAAAAAGCCGTAAAGCACACAACGAAATTCAGTGACCGTCCACCAGCGCCATGGCCTCGGCACTGCAGGCCTCGATGCGAGCCCAGTCGCCATTCTTGATCCAGCTGCTGTCGAGCATCCAGGTGCCGCCTACACACATCACATTGGCCAAGGCCATGTAATTGCGCACGTTGGCCGGGTTGACGCCGCCGGTGGGGCAGAAACGGATATCGCCAAACGGGCCGGCAAAGGCTTTGATCGCCGCCACGCCACCGCTGATTTCGGCGGGGAACAGCTTGAAACGGCGGTAGCCCAGCGCGTAGCCCATCATGATTTCGGACGGGGTGCTGATACCCGGCAGCAATGGGATTTCGCTCTCCACACCTGCTTGGAGCACATCCTGGGTAATGCCGGGCGTGACGACGAACTGGGCGCCAGCGGCCTCGACGGCTGCAAACATGGCGCGATCGAGCACCGTCCCGGCGCCTACACACAGTTCGGGGCGCTGCTCACGCAGCACTTCGATGGCCTTCAGGCCATGCTGTGAACGCAGGGTCACTTCCAGCGTGCGGATACCGCCGGCTGCCAGGGCATCGGCCAGTGGCAGGATGTCCTGTTCGCGGGCGATGGTGATCACCGGCAGGATGCGCGCCGCTTCGCAGATGGCGTCGACCCGCGCGGCCTTGTCGGCCATCGAGAGCTTGGGCTGTGGACGTTCGAGGGTGATCATTGCTGTGGATCCTTGGCTCATGGGCACCAGTAGATGTCCAGGGGTGCGTGAAGAAAAGCGCGAATGGGCATTTCGGCGAGGTCGCCATCCGCCAGCGCGGCGCGCAGGGTAGCGAGTTTGCCTGGCCCTTGCACGGACAATGCGGTGAACCCTGCCGTGGCCAGCAGCGATCGGGTCATGGAAAGACGCTGATGGGGAACGGTTGGCGCCATTAGCGGTAGGCAACGGCGGGGATTGTTTGGATCAAGGCCCTCGGCCAAGTTGGGACTGGCTGGGAACAGCGAGGCCGTATGGCCATCGTCACCCATACCCAGTACCAGCACGTCGATGGGCGGCAGATCGGCCAGGGCGCGATCGGCCTGCTCTGCAGCTTCTTCCAGCGAAGGCGCTTGCTGGTACAAGCCAATGAAGCGCGCTTGGGCGGCCTGCCCTGTGAGCAGGTGCCGGGCCAACAGGCCGGCATTGCTGTCGGCGTGCTCCACCGGCACCCAGCGCTCATCGGCAAGGCTAACCGTCACCTTGCTCCAGTCCATGTCCTGCTTGGCCAGTTGCTCGAGAAAAGGCACCGGGCTGCGTCCACCAGACAGCACGACGCAGGCCTGGCCGTTAGCGTTGATGGCCGCCCGCAGGCGGTCACTCACATCCTTGGCCAATGTGTCAGCCAGGGTGCTTGCGTCGGGCAGTTGATGCACCTTGGTGCTCGTCGGAAACTGCAAGTCGGACAATGTTTCAGATGTCGCCATACCAGGCCCTCCCATCGCGGGTGATCAAAGCAATCGAGCTCATTGGCCCCCAGCTGCCCGCAGCATAGGGCTTGGGGGCGTCGCCTGTGTTGCGCCAGCCGGCAATCAGCTGGTCACACCACTTCCAGGCGTACTCGATTTCGTCCTTGCGCACGAACAGGTTCTGGTTGCCCCGCATCACTTCAAGCAGCAAGCGTTCATAGGCATCCGGAATCCGCGCGCTACGCCAGGCGTCGGAAAAATTCAGTTGCAGCGGGCCACTGCGCAGTTGCATACCCTTGTCCAGCCCTTGCTCCTTGGTCATCACGCGCAGGGAGATACCTTCGTCCGGCTGCAGGCGAATGATCAACTTGTTGCCCACCTGCAAACGCTGTTCCGGGGCAAAGATGTAGTGCGGCGTTTCCTTGAAGTGGATGACGATCTGCGACAGCTTTTGCGGCATGCGCTTGCCGGTGCGCAGGTAGAACGGCACGCCCGACCAGCGCCAGTTGCGAATGTCGGCGCGCAGAGCGACGAAGGTCTCGGTGTCGCTCTGGCTGTTGGCGTTGTCTTCTTCAAGGTAACCCGGCACCGGCTTGCCATCGCTGTAGCCGGCAATGTACTGCCCGCGCACCACCCGCGTGCTCAACCCGTCTCCGGTGATTGGCGCCAGCGCCTTGAGCACCTTGACCTTCTCGTCGCGAATGGCGTCGGCCGACAGCTCGCTCGGCGGGTCCATGGCAATCAGGCACAGCAACTGCAACAGGTGGTTCTGGATCATGTCGCGCAACTGCCCGGCCTTGTCGAAGTAGCCCCAGCGACCCTCGATACCCACCTTCTCCGCCACCGTGATTTCCACGTGGGAGATGGAGTTCTGGTTCCATTGGGTTTCGAACAGGCTGTTGGCGAAGCGCAAGGCGATCAGGTTCTGTACCGTCTCCTTGCCCAGGTAGTGGTCGATGCGATAGACGCGGCTTTCGGGAAAGAACCGCGCCACGGCATCATTGACCCGGCGTGAGGACTCAAGGTCGTGACCGATCGGCTTCTCCAGTACCACACGGGTGCGCTCGCTCAGGCCCGCCTTGTCCAGGTTTTCGCTGATGGCACCATACACAACGGCGGCCGTGGCGAAGTAGGCGATCAGGGGATGCCCGTCAGGCACTTGCGCGGCCAGGGCCTGATAGCCTTCTGGCTGCAGAAAATCCAGGTGCTGGTAATCGAGCCTTGCCAGGAAGCGCTCGAGCGCCGGAGCCTCGATGTCGGCCTCGGGCACATGTTTGCGCAAGTGGGCTTCGATGCTGTTCAGGTGATCCTGGGCGCTGCCAGCCTCACGCGCCAGCGCCAGCAGGCGCGTCTGGGCGTGCAATAGCCCGGCGCGGTCGAGCTGGTACAGCGCAGGGAAGAGCTTGCGCAGGGCCAGGTCGCCCAGGGCGCCAAACAGGGCAAATGTGCAAGGTTCGACACTGATTGCAGCCATGATGTTGGTTCTTTCCTAAAGTTGATTTAGAAATACCGTTTTCAGTTAGGGTTTTCAAGGAAAAATGTAGTAAAAACCATAACATTATTCGGATGTATGACAGACGAGTGGTGCGCAATCGGCGCCGCCAGTACGATAGACGACCCTGCAAACAGGCCTGCTGCTCCCTCAGCTGGCTGTCTTCCCGACCCAAGGACACCCCATGGACCGCGTGAGAAACCTCCTGGAACAGATCCAGGGACGCCTCGACGAGCTGAACAAGGCCGAACGCAAAGTCGCCGAAGTCATCCTGCTCAACCCGCAACAAGCCACACGCTTCAGCATCGCGGCGCTGGCCCAGGCGGCCAAGGTCAGCGAACCGACCGTCAACCGCTTCTGCCGCTCATTCGGTGTCAGCGGTTACCCGGAGCTGAAACTGCAACTGGCGCAAAGCCTGGCCAGCGGCGCTGCCTACGTCAGCCGTGCGGTGGAGGCCGATGACGATCCGGCGGCCTATACCCAGAAAATCTTCGCCAGCGCCATCGCTTCGCTCGACAGTGCCTGCCAGCAGCTGGATCCCCAGCAGGTCAGCCGCGCAGTCGACATGATGATCCAGGCTCGGCAGATTCACTTCTTCGGCCTGGGCGCCTCCGCGCCGGTGGCGCTGGATGCCCAGCACAAGTTCTTCCGCTTCAACCTGGCAGTGTCGGCGCATGCCGACGTACTGATGCAACGCATGCTGGCCTCGGTGACCCATACTGGCGACCTGTTCGTGATCATTTCCTACACTGGGCGTACTCGCGAGCTGGTGGAAGTAGCCCGTCTAGCCAGGGAAAACGGCGCCTCGGTGCTGGGCCTGACAGCGGCCGGGTCGCCGCTGGCCAACGCCTGCAGCCTTAGCCTTCACATCCCCCTGCCCGAAGACACCGACATCTATATGCCGATGACCTCGCGCATCATCCAGTTGACCGTACTCGATGTGCTGGCCACCGGCATGACCTTGCGCCGGGGCGTGGATTTCCAGCCACACCTGCGCAAAATCAAGGAAAGCCTCAACGCCAGTCGCTACCCCATCGAGGACGACGAACTCAGCTGAGCCGGTGCGCCTGCAGACTCAAGTGCGCGCGCTGCCCCGGTGCCAGGCTCAGGCCGTCGTCGCTGCCGCTGGCAGCCTCCACACACACGAAACGCTGGCACTCGCGCCCGGTAACCCCCAATAGCGGCCGGCTGCCGGGGTGCCATACGACCGTGTCGTCGCTGTCGCCGGTGTCGATGCACAGCTGGCGCTGCCAGGCCGGGTCATGCAGTTGCACGCGCGGAATGCCCGGATAGACCCGCTGGCAGCCGCCCTTGGGCTTGAGCGCCCCGTCCTGGCGGCATGCCTGACGGTTGAGGTGGTCGTACCCCTCGATGTCCTCGAGCCCGGACAGCGCTACCTCCGACACGTCACTGATACGCCAGTAGGCCAGCAAGGCATGACTCAACTGGCACGGCTCGCTGTCCTGATGCTCGGTGCTCAGGCTCAACTCCATGCGGCTGCCCAGCCGCGCCTCCAGGTCGACCTGCCAGTCGCACAGTTCCAGGCGCCACTTGAGGACCACGCCCTGCTCATCCTCATGACTGTCCATCAGCTTCCAGTCCAGCAGGCGGGCCCAACCGTGGGCAGGCCACAGGTCTTCACTGGGATGGCGCCCGTACCAGGGCCAGCAGACCGGCACCCCGCCGCGAATGGCGCCCACCTGTGGCCACTGTTCTGCGCACCACAGCCAGGGCCGTTCACCTGTGGGCTGGAAATGCAGCAACTGTGCCCCCTGGCGACTGAAAGCCGCCTGGCACAGGGGGTGATCGATGATCAGCACATCGCGCTGCTGGTAGCGCTCCCATTCGAACGTCGGCCGGGGCCGCCGCGCGGCGAAGAAGCGATGGAGCGGATGCTCAGGCATGGTGCAGGGCTCTTGTTGTTTGAGGTAGCGCTGTCTTGGCCTGTCCACGGCAACCACTGCAGGTCAGTGGTTGCCGGGCGCCAAACGGGATTGGCGTAAATTTACAACAAATGCACTTAGAAAGACGACTGAATCTTCAGGCCTGCCACCAGCGCATTGTCCACTTCATCCACGCCGCCGGGGCTCTTGATGTACTGAAGGTTCGGCCGCACGGTCAGCCAGTTGGTGACGTGGAAGCCGTAGTACAGCTCGGCGTTGTACTCGGTACGTTGCAGCGGGACGAAGCCTGGGTTGTCGTAGTCGTTGATGCCGCTCATGTCGTTGAGCTGGCGCGCACGCTTGCGCACATCGTCATTGACGTGGATGCGGGCGATACCGAAACCGATATCATCCTTGGGCCGGGCGTCGAAGGCGCCTTTGTAGACCATGCCCACCTGCTGGTAGTTGTCGACCACGTTGGTGGCCTTGTCGTGCACCGTGAAGTTGGCGAACAGGCTCAGCCCGCGGTTGACGTCACCCGCCTGGGCCGTCACCTGCTGTTGCGCCACCACCCACCAGCCGTGCTTGCTAGAGTGCGACTTGAAGCCCGAACCACTGAGCCCTTGGGCGTTGCCGTTGACGTCCTTGTACACATCTTCGGCATCGGCGGTGCTGTAGTAATAGCCCAGGCGGTATTCGCCGGGCAGGCCGTTGAGCTTCGGCGTCCAGACCATTTCCACCGGCAGGATCGCGCCCTTGGTGCCGCTGCCGCTCAGCTTGAAGCCATTGCCGGTTTCCAGGTTGGACGGGTTCTGCTCGTAGGCACCGACTTGTACATAGAACTCGGGGGTGACGTTGTACTTGACGCGCGTCGCCCATTGGCTGACGGGCCAGTTGTACCAGATACCGCCCACCCAGTTACCCACTTGCGAGCCGCAGAACGCCAGGTTCTGGAAGTCGCAAGGGAAGCTGTTGAAGTCCTCGCCCGGCCCGAAGCGGCCGAATTTCACGTCCAGCGCGCCGTCGAAGTACTTCTGTTTGAACCACATCTGGGTCAAGCGCCAGGTCTGGCCGCGTCCCCACACTTCCTGCACCGAGCTGAACTGCCCGGCGCGTGGGTCGCTGATGCGGTCGTTGGACAGGTTGCGACCGCTTCGCTCGGTGATGGCCAGTTTGAATTCGGCATCGTGCCAGCCGAAGATCTTCTGCAGGTCCAAGTGCGCACCCAAGGCGAACTGGTCGCTGTAGCGGGCGGTCTTGTCGTTGTTGTAGCCACCGTGGAGGTTGCTGGCCACTTCGCCAACGTAATCGACGGTGAAGTCGTAGCCTTTTTCCAGCAGCTCGGTGCGGGTGCCGCCCCAATCACCGGTCATCCATTTCGACTCGCTGGAGAAAGCTTCGGCAGCCTGCAGGCCAGTACTGACGGCCATCGCCAGCGGCGCAAGCAACGCCAGTGAGCCCCAGGTGGTAATACGATTGCGCTGTTCCATTGCGTTGCGTCCTCTTTTTCTTATTGATGGTGTAGACGATTCAACGGCCACCGAGGGCAGCCATGTTGTCCTTGACGGTATTGGCGATAAGGTTTGCCTGCAGGCGCTCGCCGCTCTGGGCGTCGAACAGCAGCACCCGCGCCGGGTCGAACTGCAGGGCCAGGGTGTCGCCTACCTGGCAGGCCACGTCGGGGGCCAGTCGGCAGCACACCTTGGTCTGGTTGAGTGTCACGAACACCAGCATGTCCGGGCCGGTGGGCTCGGTGACCTGTACCTGGGCGCGAATGCTTGGCCCGCCGTTGCCACCCTCGGCGCCCAGGGCAATCTGCTCGGGACGAATGCCCAAGACGATTTCGCGCCCTTCCAGGCCCAGGTCGGCGCCGGGCAGGGGCAGCTCGCAGCGTGCCTGGCCACTGTCGAGTACCGCATGCAGCTGACCGCCTTGTGCAACCAGCCGCGCCGGCACGAAGTTCATGGGCGGCGAGCCAATGAAGCTTGCGACGAACTGGTTAGCCGGGTCGTTGTAGATCTGCTGAGGCGTACCGAACTGCTGGATGATGCCGTCCTTCATGACAGCTACCTTGTCACCCAGGGTCATGGCCTCGATCTGATCATGGGTGACGTAGACGGTGGTGGTTTTCAGGCGCTGGTGCATCAGTTTCATTTCAGTGCGCATCTCGACCCGTAACTTGGCATCGAGGTTGGACAACGGTTCATCGAACAGGTAGATCTTCGGCCGGCGCGCCAGCGCCCTGCCCATGGCCACGCGCTGCTGCTGACCGCCAGACAGTTGCGCCGGCTTGCGCGCCAGCAGGTGCTCGATCTGCAGCAGCTTGGCCACCCGCGCCACCTCCTCGTCGATGGCGGCTTGGGGCATCTTGCGGATCTTCAGGCCAAATTCGATGTTCTCGCGCACGGTCATGGTCGGGTACAGCGCATAGGACTGGAACACCATGGCGATGTCACGGTCCTTGGGGCTCATGCCGCTGACGTCCTGCTGGTCGATCAGGATGGCGCCACCGGTGATCTGCTCAAGCCCGGCGATGCAGTTCATCAAGGTCGACTTGCCGCAGCCCGAAGGGCCGACCAGGATCAGGAACTCACCGTCCTTGATCGACAGCTGGATGTCCTTGAGGGTATCCGGCAGCCCGGCACCGTAGGTTTTGTTCACGTTGCGAAGTTCGAGCGTTGCCATGACTTACCCCTTAACCGCGCCGGCCGTGAGCCCGCGCACGAAATATTTGCCTGCCACCACGTACACCAGCAGGGTCGGCAGGCCGGCGATCATCGCGGCGGCCATGTCGACGTTGTACTCCTTGGCCCCGGTGCTGGTATTGACCAGGTTGTTCAAGGCCACCGTGATGGGTTGCGAGTCGCCACTGGAGAACACCACGCCGAACAGGAAGTCGTTCCAGATCTGGGTGAACTGCCAGATCAGGCAGACCATGATGATCGGCGTTGACATGGGCAGGATGATGCGCCTGAAGATGGTGAAGAACCCTGCCCCGTCCAGCCGTGCGGCCTTGACCAGGGCATCGGGAATGCTGACGTAGAAGTTGCGAAAGAACAGTGTGGTGAAGGCCAGGCCATAGACCACATGTACCAGCACCAGGCCGGTGGTGGTACTGGCCAACCCGAGCTTGCCCAGGGTGAACGAGGCCGGCAGCAGCACCGTCTGGAACGGCAGGAAGCAGCCGAACAACAGCAGGCCGAAGAACAGCTGCGAGCCACGGAAGCGCCACATCGACAGCACATAGCCATTGAGCGCACCAATGGTGGTGGAAATCAGCACCGCGGGCACGGTGATCAAAATCGAGTTCCAGAAATAGCCGCTGACCGTGCCCCAGGCCTTGACCCAGCCAATGGCCGTGATCGCTGTCGGCCAGCTGAGCAGGTTGCCGGTACTGATGTCCTCGGGGGTTTTGAAACTGGTCAGCAGCATCACCACCAGTGGCACCAGGTACAGCACCACGGCGATCAGCAGCACGGCATGGATGGCGAGCCGGCTGGGGCTGAGCGCGGGTTTGTCGACAGGGCTATGCATGGCGTTTGCTCCGCAACTCTGAATACAGGTAAGGCACCAGGATGGCCAGGATCGCCCCCAGCATGAGGATGGCACTGGCCGAGCCCATGCCCATCTGCCCGCGGCTGAAGGTGAAGGCATACATGAACATCGCCGGCAGGTCGGACGAGTAGCCGGGCCCGCCTGCCGTCATCGCAGCAACCAGGTCGAAGCTCTTGATGGCGATGTGCGAGAGGATCATCACCGAGCTGAAGAACACCGGGCGCAAGCTGGGCAGCACCACGCGCCAATAGATGCGCGGCAGGCTGGCACCGTCGATCTGGGCGGCGCGGATGATCGAGGGATCAACGCCCCGCAGGCCGGCGAGGAACATCGCCATGATGAAACCCGAGGCCTGCCACACGGCCGCGATCACCAGGCAGTACACCACCCGCTCCGGGTCCAGCAGCCAGTCCAGGCGAAAGCCCTCCCAGCCCCAGTCGCGCAGCAGCTTGTCCAGCCCCATGCCAGGGTTGAGCAACCACTTCCAGGCCGTGCCGGTAACGATCATCGACAGGGCCATGGGATACAGGTAAATGGTGCGGATGAACCCCTCGCGGCGAATGCGCTGGTCCAGCAGCACCGCCAGCAGCACGCCAATCGCCAGGCTGATGGTAATGAACAGCCCGCCGAACACCAGCAGGTTCTTGCTCGCCACCCACCAGCGGTCGTTGTCGAACAAACGCACGTACTGCGCCAGCCCTGCCCACTTGTAGGTAGGCAGGAACGTGGACGTGGTGAAGGACAGCACAAAGGTCCAGAGGATGTAGCCGTAGAAGCCCACCAGCACGATGAACATGCTCGGCGCCAGCACCAGCTTGGGCAGCCAGCGCTGTAGCGCATCCATGGGAGAAGCCCGCAGGCGGGCGGTGGTAGTGGTCATGGTTCACCTCGAAGGCGCTGCTGCGCAGGGCGCGCGGCAGCGACTGTCTTGCTCAGGTTTGAAGGTCGCCTTGGGCGCTACGTAGCACCGGGGTGCGAGGCCGGTGGCCGCGCGAGACTGACGCAGCCACAGGTCGATGGGCCACGCAGCCTGCTTGTCACGCCGGGCCACGATGGCGCAGCGGCCCGTCAGGCATCCCCGACACCGGGCCGCATTGGCCAGCCCGTGGGCTACTTGGCCGCTCGGATGGCGGCTGCCAGCTTCTTGGCCGCGTCTGCCGGGTCGGCCCTGGGGTCGTTGATGTAGTTGGTCACCACATCGAAGAAGGCGCCCTGCACGGCCAGCGTCGTGGCCATGTTGTGCGCCATGCTCGGCTGCAGGCCGCCGGTCTTGGCGTCGGCGAGGAAGTCCTTGGCCGAGGTCTGGGCGCACGCATCGAACCCATACTTGCCCATGTCGGCAAGCATGTCGTTGCGCACCGGGATCGAGCCTTTGTTGGTGCTGAACACCTTCTGGAACTCCTCACCCAGCACCTTGCGGGCGATGTCCTGCTGGCCGGCAGCTGTGCCCTCATCGTTCTGCTTGAACACCACCAGCGAATCGATGTTGTACAGGAAGGCCTTCTCGGTGCCGGGGAACGGCACGCACTGGTAGTCCTTGCCGGCGGTTTTCTTGGCCAAGGTCCACTCGCTCTTGGCCCAGTCGCCCATGATCTGCATACCAGCCTTGCCGTTGATGACCTTGGCAGCTTCCAGGTTCCAGTCCTGGCCTTTGCCATCGGGGTCCATGTACGTGGCGACCCGCTTGAGCTCGGTCAGGGCCTTGATCATGTCGGGCCCGGTCAGGGCATCGTTGTCCAGGTCGACCATGGCTTTCTTGTAGCCGTCGACACCCATCACCGACAGCACGACGCTTTCGAAGACGGTGCTGTCCTGCCACGGCTGGCCACCGTGGGCGAGCGGGATGATGCCTGCCGCCTTGAGCTTGTCGGCAGCGGCATAGAACTCATCGAGGGTGGCGGGCGCCTTGTCGATCCCGGCCTTCTTGAAGGCTTCAGGGTTGATCCACAGCCAGTTGGTGCGATGGATGTTGACCGGAACGGCTACATAGTCGCCGTCGTATTTCACGGTGTCGGCGACTTTCTTGTCCAGCAGTGCATCCCACTTTTCCTGCTTGGCCACATCCTTGAGCACGTCGCTGTCGAGCAGGCCGGTTGCAGCCCAATCCTGGATGTCGGGGCCCTTGATCTGCGCGACGCCTGGCGGATTGCCAGCCACCGCTCGGCTTTTGAGCACGGTCATGGCAGTAGCGCCGCCGCCGCCGGCCACGGCGCCGTCCTTCCAGGTGAAACCGTCTTTCTCGACCTGGGCCTTGAGCACATCGACGGCCGCTTTTTCACCACCCGATGTCCACCAGTGCACCACTTCGACGGTGCCCTTGGCATCGGCAGCGTGCGCAGTCAGGGGGAACAAGGATGCCAGGGAGATCGCGGCAGCGAGACGAAGGTAGGAAGTCATTTCTACACCTTATTGTTGTTATGCCGTGCAAGTCGTGCGCTTGCGTTGCATGGAGTCTAAACAGCGTGCGCGCACCGCCAGGTAACGAAGCGATGCGCGAATGTCATCGTTTGGTTACATTCAGGGCCAACCCGCTCGCCAGGCTTCGTGCCAGCGGCAGGCCGGGTAGCAACAGGGCCTGGTAGGCATGGTACAGGTCGGGCTTACCGGGCCATATCGTGCCGGCAGGACGGTTGTCGGCATCGAGTTCGTGGTGCCAACTGCCGCCTTCAAGATCGATGAAATGCTCGGTGATGAAGTCCCAGCAGCGCCGATACCACTGCTCGAAGCGCGCCTGCCCCGTGCGCTGCAACAGGGCTGCTGCGCATGCGCAGGCTTCGGCGTGAACCCAATGCAGCCGGGCGCGTACCCGTGGCTGATCATCCCAGCCGAGGGTGTAGACGAAGCCAGGCTGGCCATCGACGCTCCACGCCTGTGCGCAGGCGGCGTCGAACAGGGCGCGGGCACTGTCGACCAGCCATGGCGGGGGCTGGTGCCCGCAGCGGGCCAGGCTGGCCTCCAGATGAAGCAGAAGCCGCGCCCACTCGAAGGCATGCCCAGGCGTCGTGCCGTAGGGTCGGAAGTGGTCGGCCGGGTGTGCTTGGTTGTAGTCCTTGAGCGGCCGCCAGAAGACGTCGAAGTGTTCCACCACTCGGTAGCCGTTGGCAGCCGCGTGGGCATGGATGATGCGCTCGGCAATGCGCAAGGCGCGGTGCAACCACACTGGGTTGCCGGTGACATCGGCCAGGGCCAGGAACGCCTCGGTCGCGTGCATGTTGCTGTTGGCGCCGCGGTAGGGCTCGGGCATCTGCCAGGCGCGGGCGTAGGCTTCGCGAAGCGCACCTTCCTCCTCGCTCCAGAAATGCCGCTCGATGATGTCGATGGCGTCGCTCAGCAAGGCCTCAGCATCATCGACGCCCGCCACCACGGCGGAGCTGGCGGCCAGGGCGACGAACGCATGCAGGTACGCATCCTTGCCACTGTCCTGACGGCCGCCCGCCTGGGCAAACCAGCCGCCGTAGCGCGCATCCTTCAGGGGGCCGCGCAGGGCACTCACACCGTGGGCAGCCAGCCCTAGGTGGCCCGGCAGGCCTTGAAGGTGAGCCAGGGCGAAACAGTGGGTCATGCGGGCAGTGGTCAGGGTCTGGGCGCTTGCATCAAGGGCAAGCCTGCCTGCCGCATCCAGGTCACCAAACCCTTCTGCGAGCCGTGCAGCCCTGGCGAAGGCCAGCAACCGCTGCCCCTCGGCCAGCCGCCATGCGGTGTGCCCCGGAGCTTGGAGCCAGGACACCTGTGAAGAAAGATCATTGTTCATCGCCAGCGAGGTCCTTGCCAGTCGTGTGCCGATTCTAGCCAGCCAGGCCACGTGGGGTGTCACGAACGCGGGCATGATTGTCACGTGCCCGTGACATTTGGCCCTCTGCGCGCAGGTGCACGTTCAACGCGTACAGGTGGGTCAGTCCACGCCCCGTGGCAGGTACAAGGTCACCCGCAAGCCGCCTTCGCGCAGATTGAGCAGGCTGACCTCGCCACCGTGGCTGTGGGCGATGTTGCGGGCAATGCCCAACCCCAGCCCATAGCCTTGCTGATGACCGGCCAGCCGCACATGGGGTTCGAACACCTGCTCCATCTGCTGTTGCGGCACCCCAGGCCCCTGATCATCGACCTGCAGGACGAAGCCTGCCGCACCGTCGATGATACGCAGCCGCGCCCGCTCGCCGTACTTGATGGCGTTGTCGATCAGGTTGCCGATGCAGCGCCGCAATGCCAGTGGCTTGCCCGGATACGGCGCCAGGGCATGCCCTTCGAGTATGATCCTACCGTCTCGCAGGTACGGCTCGGCCAGCAGTTCGAGGATATGATTGAGGTCCACCGGCTCGATGTTCTCGTGAATGTCGGTGTCCTTCACGCATTGCAGCGCGCCCTTTACCAGCAATTCCAGTTCGTCCAGGTCCTGGCTGAACTTGGCTTGCAGGTGCTCGTCTTCAAGCAGTTCGACACGCAGGCGAAGCCGGGTGATGGGCGTACGCAGGTCGTGGGAGATGGCGCTGAACAATTGGCTACGCTCGGTGAGGTAACGGCTGATCCGCTCGCGCATGCTGTTGAAGGCCCGACCCACCTCCACCACCTCGCTGCCGCCGCCTTCGGCCACAGGCGCAACATCGGCGCCCAGTGACAGCTCCCGCGCTGCACGGGCCAGGCGCTTGAGCGGCCAGCTCTGCCATTGCACCAGCAGCCCGATGAACAGCAACAACAATGCCGTAGTCAGGACGATGAAGCCGATCTGCTGGCGCGGCAGACGCTCGGCTTCCAGGCTGGTATAGGGCTCGGGCAACAACGAGGCGATGTACAGCCATTCGCCTTCGGCCAGACGAATCTGGGTGACCAGTACCGGCGGATTGAGCGGTTCGAGGGTGAGCGAATAATGGGCCCATGACCTTGGCAGCTCGTCGAGCTTGAGCCCGCTGTTGAAGATGCGCAGTTCATCGGGGTCGACGAATTCGACGGAAATGTCCATCTGCGGCCCTAGACGCTCATGCAGCACTTGCTGGAACACCTCCATCACTGCCTGCTTGCGCGGCGTGACAGGCAGCATCTGCATGTCCAGCGGCTTGGCGTTCAGCGAAACGAAAAACCGCGTGCCTCCCATGCTGCGCAACTGGTCGAGCACCATTGGCCGGTAAGCAACGGGCAGCGAGCGAAAGTAACTGACGCTGGCGCTCATCGAGTGGGCCAGGCTGCTGGCACTGGCACGCAGCCCTTGCAACTGGCTGGCGCGCAGCTGGGCCACCCAGATGATGCTCGACAGCCCTTGGGCCAGCAGAACCACCAGCAAGGTCAGCAGCAGCATGCGCCCCAGCAGCGAACGTGGCAGCAGGCGCCACCGCCGCTCAGGGTGCAGTGCAGACATGGGTCGCCAGCAGGTAGCCGCTGCCACGCACGGTGCGGATCAGCCGGGGTGGCTTTTCGGTGTCGCGCAAGCGCTGGCGCAGACGGCTGACGGCCATGTCCACGATGCGGTCCAGTGGCATCGGCTCTCGCCCTCGCGTGGCGTTGCCGATGGTGTCGCGGTCGAGGATCTGCTGGGGGTGGTCCAGAAACAGCTTGAGCAGCGCAAAGTCCGCGCCCGAGAGAATCACCTCCTCTCCGTCGCGGTGGAACAGGCGATGGCTGACCGTGTCGAGCCGCCAATCGTCGAATGCCAGCACCGCCCCACCCGGCGCTGCTTGCCCAAACTCGGCGCGGCGCAGCAAGGCTTTGATGCGGGCCTGTAGTTCACGCGGGCTGAACGGCTTGCCCAGGTAATCATCGGCGCCAAGCTCGAGCCCGATGACCCGATCGGTCTCGTCCGAGCTTGCCGTCAACATGATGATGGGCACCCGCGCATGACGCGGGTGCTGGCGTACCCATCGGCACAGGCTGAAACCGTCCTCGTCCGGCAGCATGACGTCCAGGATAACCAGGTCACAAGCGGTGGTGTCCAGGGCATGACGAAACCCGGCGCCATCGGCCTGGGCATTGACCTGAAAGCCCGAGCGGCTGAGGTAGGTTTGCAACAGTTCGCGAATTTCCTGATCGTCGTCGACCATCAGGATGGATTTGCCGGCAGTGCTCAAGGGGGATGTCCTTTTGTGGTGGCGGGTCTTGTTGCCCGCTGACCTGTGTCGCCTTGCAGGGAGCCCAGGCGCCTAGCCCTGATCCAGCGCTTGCTGCAAGGCCACGCCAGCGCCCAGCAGCCCGGAAAACTCGGCAGTCACCAGCCATACGGGCACGCCTTGGAAGTAACCGCTCATGCAGCCTTTGTCGCCGAAACTGTCGGCGAAACCGCTGCGCAGGAACAGCTCGGCAAAGCGTGGGATCACGCCGCCGACGATATATACCCCACCACGCGCGCCCAGGGTAAGCACGTTGTTGCCCGCCACCCGTCCCAGGAACCGGCAGAATTGCTCGATCACCGCCCGCGCCCGCGGCTCGCCACCCAGGGCCGCATCGGTGATCTGCGCCGGCGAAGTATGTCGCGGATTTTCACCATCCAGGGCGCAAATGGCCTGGTACAGGCGCACCAGCCCGCCGCCGCTGAGCACCGTCTCGGCACTGACATGGCCGATCTGGCCATGGATGTACTGATGGATCGCCGCCTCTCGGGCATTGCCCACCGGCAGGTCGACGTGCCCGCCTTCGCCTGGCAAGGCATGCCAGTGCTTGCCCCCCAGGCGCAACAGCGAGCCGACACCCAGGCCTGTACCGGGTCCGATGACCAGCGCCGGGCGCAGCGGATCGGCCTGACCTGGGCAGACTTCTCGACACTCACCCTCGCGCAGGCGGGTCATGCCAAGGGCCATGGCGGTGAAATCGTTGATCAGCAACAGGTGCCCGATCTGTAAGCGTTGGCAAAAGGCGGTCCGGCTCAGGCGCCAATGGTTGTTGGTGAAGCGAAACTCATCGCCATCGACCGGGCCGGCCACCGCCAGGCAAGCAGCGGCTACGCCACCCCGCGGTATGGCCAGGGCTTCAAAATACGCTTCGATGGCCTGTTCCGGGCTTGTGTAGTCCTCGGTGGCGAATACCTTCACCTCGTGCAGCTGGTTGTCACGCCATAACGCAAAACGGGCATTGGTGCCGCCGATGTCGCCAACCAGCAGGTCATTCATTTCAGGTTCTCCAGGGCAGAGGTAAAGGCGCTGGCGCCCTGCTCTGCCGGGCTGAACGCCATGCGCATGAAGCCGAACAGCTCGCGCCCGCAGCCCAGGTCATTGCCCTGGGGCGCGGTCGCCAGGTCACGCAGGGCCAGCTCGTCGGCCGATACCATTACCCGCAATGTACCTTCAGCGCCATCGACCCGCACGATATCACCATCGCGCAGCCGTGCCAGCGGGCCGCCGTCATAAGCTTCGGGGCACACGTGAATGGCGGCGGGGATCTTGCCCGATGCACCGGACATGCGCCCATCGGTCACCAGGGCTACCTTGTACCCGCGATCCTGCAGCACGCCAAGGAACGGGGTGAGTTTGTGCAGCTCCGGCATGCCGTTGCAGCGCGGGCCCTGGAAGCGCACCACTGCGACGAAGTCCCGCTCCAGCTCGCCTGCCTTGAAGGCGTCGGCCAATGACTGCTGATCGTGAAAGATGCGCGCAGGCGCCTCGACCACGCGGTGCTCTGGAGCCACGGCGGAGACTTTCATCACGCCACGCCCCAGGTTGCCTTCCATCACCCGCAACCCGCCTTCGGCGGAGAACGGCCGCGCCACGGGCCGCAGGATGCTTTCGTCCAGGCTCTGCTGTGGCCCTTCGCGCCAGACCAGCTTGCCGTCCTCCAGGAACGGCTCCTGGGTGTAGCGACGCAGGCCAGGGCCGGCGACGGTGTTGACGTCCTCGTGCAGCAAACCGGCATCGAGCAGCTCGCGGATCAGGAACGCCATGCCGCCGGCTGCCTGGAAGTGGTTGATGTCGGCCTTGCCGTTGGGGTAGACGTGGGACAGGGTCGGTACCACTTCGGACAGGTCGGCCATGTCCTGCCAGGTCAGCTGGATACCGGCGGCCTGGGCTATGGCCGGAATGTGCAGGGTATGGTTGGTGGAACCGCCTGTGGCATGCAGGGCCACGATCGAGTTGACCAGCGCCTTCTCGTCGACGATTTCGCCCAGGGGCATGAAGGTGCCGCTGGCCTTGGTCATGCGCGTGACCTGTTGCGCCGCCTCGGCGGTCAGCGCGTCGCGCAGCGGCGTGTAGGGGTTGACGAAAGAAGCACCCGGTAGGTGCAGCCCCATCACTTCCATCACCAGCTGGTTGGTGTTGGCCGTGCCGTAGAAGGTGCAGGTGCCAGGGCCGTGGTAGGACTGCATTTCCGATTCCAGCAGTTCCTCTCGGCTGGCCTTGCCTTCGGCATAACGCTGGCGCACATCGGCTTTCTGCTTGTTGGAAATACCCGAGACCATCGGCCCGCCCGGTACGAACACCGTGGGCAAGTGACCAAAGCGCAAGGCCCCCATCATCAGGCCCGGCACGATCTTGTCGCAGATGCCCAGCATCAGGGCCGCGTCGAACATGTTGTGGGACAACGCCACGGCAGTGGACATGGCGATCACTTCACGGCTGGCGATGGCCAGTTCCATGCCCGGCTCGCCCTGGGTGACGCCATCGCACATGGCCGGCACGCCGCCGGCGAACTGGCCTACCGAGCCGACTTCGCGCAGGGCCTGCTTGATCTGTTCGGGAAAATGCAGGTAGGGCTGGTGGGCCGACAACATGTCGTTGTAGGCCGAGACGATGGCCACGTTGGCGGCATTCATCAGGCGCAGGGTCTGTTTGTCCTCGCTGCCGCAACCGGCCACGCCATGGGCGAAGTTGGCGCATTGCAGGCTGGCACGCATCGGGCCCTCGCTGGCGGCCCCGCGGATCAGCTGCAGGTAGCGTTCGCGGGTGGCGCGGCTACGCTCGACCAGCCGTTGGGTGACCTCAAGGATGCGCGGGTGCATGTACTGGACTCCAGGCTAATTGTAAGGGCGGTTTACCAAGTGATCGTGCCCGGCCGATTGCCGCCTAGGCTCAAAGGACAGGCGCGCACTGCTTCGGTAGGCTCACGATCGAACCGCTCGTTGTAGGTTTAAACAAAATACTGCCACTAAAAAGGCTTGTTTTCTATCTGCAACTGAATAATCTTGTAATTCCAACAACAAAACCGTTTCAGTGAAGCACCTTTGTGCCACAGGTTTGACTCGGACTGCCAGAGGTATCGCCATGACCCTTCGCATCGCCATCAACGGATTCGGCCGCATCGGGCGCAATGTCCTGCGCGCACTCTATACCCAGGGCTACCGCCAGGACATGCAGGTCGTCGCCATCAACGACCTGGGCGACAGCACCATGAACGCCCACTTGCTCAAGTACGACAGCGTGCACGGCACCTTCGAGGCCAGCGTCGAAGCCGACCACGAAAGCCTGACCGTCAACGGCGACCGCATCGCGGTGAGCGCCATTCGCAACCCGGCCGAACTGCCCTGGAAAGCCCTGGCGATCGATGTGGTCTTCGAATGCACGGGGCTGTTCACCGAGCGCGACAAGGCCGCTGCGCACATCGCTGCCGGCGCGGGCAAGGTGATCGTCTCGGCGCCGGCCAAGGGCGCTGATGCCACCGTGGTGTATGGCGTCAACCACGACGTGCTGCGCGCCTCGCATCAGGTCATTTCCAACGCCTCCTGCACCACCAACTGCCTGGCGCCCATCGCCCAGGTGCTGCACCGCGAGTTCGGTATCGAGCAAGGCCTGATGACCACCATCCATGCCTACACCAACGACCAGGTGCTGACCGACGTGTACCACAGCGACCCCTACCGCGCCCGTTCGGCCACCCAGTCGATGATCCCCAGCAAGACTGGCGCCGCCGAGGCCGTGGGCCTGGTACTGCCGGAGCTGGCCGGCAAGCTGACCGGCATGGCCGTGCGGGTACCGGTGATCAACGTGTCGCTGGTGGACCTCACCGTCAACCTCAAGCGCGAAGCCACGGCCGAACAGGTCAACCAGCTGTTCCTCGAGGCCAGCAAGCATTCGCGAGTATTGGGCTATAACGCCCTGCCCCTGGTCTCGTGCGACTTCAACCACAACCCGCTGTCGTCGATCTTCGATGCCAACCACACACGGGCCAATGGGCGCATGCTCAAGGTGCTGGCCTGGTACGACAACGAGTGGGGCTTCTCCAACCGCATGCTGGACAACTGCCTGGCGCTCTGCCGCGCTCAGTAACGGCTGTGCCAGCACGCCCTGACAACTGGTAGCAGGTGCTGGGTCATCGAGCTCGTATCGCCGTAGCCGCTCTGCGGCACCGGCGATACTCGCGGCGCCGTTACGATTTGCCTACATTTCGCAGCTTGACCTCAAGCACGGATGATAAGCATTATCATTGGCCGCTTGTCAGGTCAGGTCGCTCCGTGAGTCAGTCCCGGTTCAATTCCGTATTCCTCAGCCAGAGGCCCATCTTGCTGCGCACGCTCCAGCGCATGGTAGGCAACCGTTGCACGGCCGAAGACCTGCTTCAGGAAACCTACTTGCGCGTCTCACGCGCACTGGGCGAGCGTTCGGTCCAGCACATCGAACCCTTCGTCTTTCAGACCGCCCGCAACCTTGCGCTCGACCACTTGCGTGCCCGCCGGGTACAGGCCCGAACCCTGGTCGACGACGTGGCTGACGAGGTAGTGAACAATGTCGCCGTGCTCGCCAGCAGCAACGAGGATGCTGCACATGCCCAGCAACTGCTGCGCCACCTGAGCGAAAGCCTGAAGCAACTGACGCCACGCCAGCAAAGGATCTTCACGCTAAGCCGGCTGCACGGCGCCACCTCTCTCGAAATCGCCCAGCAGCTGGGGGTTTCTGCGAGCACGGTGCAAAAGGAGCTGAAGTTGATCATGGGTATCTGCCTGGGTGTCGCCCAGCGCCTGGACGCCTGACGGGCCGCCGCGATGAGGCCCGCTTGCCACATCGCGCCAGCGCCCTGATCATCTGCGCACGCCCGCTCAAGGACTCACCGTGACCGACAGCCCCGAACATCGCCCGTCACCAACCAGGCCCAATGCGCGTCGTCGTGCCACGGACGAGGCTTTGGCGTGGCTGGTCCGTCTTGAAACCGCCGAGCCCGCCGACCACCTCGCATTCGAAACCTGGCTGCAAGCCGCTCCCGAAAATGCCGAAGCGTTCGTGCAAGCCGAGGCATTGTGGAACGGCGCAGCGCTCAAGCAGGCCGCTGCACAGCTGCAGGGCTACCCATCGCGCCCTCGCGCAGGTCGCCTGCGTCGCCAGTGGAAACCGCTGGCCACCGCTGCCGCGCTGCTGGTAGGCCTGTTCACGTTCGGCAACGTGCCAGTGCGCCTGCAGGCTGATCACCTGACGGTCGCGGGGGAACGCCACCGGGTGAACCTTCAGGACGATGCCCGGGTGCTGCTCAATACCCAGTCAGCGTTTGCCAGCGAGCGCAATGACGGGCGGCAGGTCGCCCGCCTGCTGCAAGGCGAGGCATACTTCCAGGTGCCCAAGGGCGCGCCGGCACCGCTCGAAGTGCAAGCCGGCCCTCTGCGCGCCCAGGCACGCGACACCGATTTTGCCGTGCGCCTGCTCGATGGCCAGGCTTGGGTCAAGGTGCAACGCGGCGACGTCGACGTCGACGTGCAAGGGGGCCGCGTCCAACGCATCCGTTTGCAGGCCGGTCAGAGCATTCGCGTCGGGCCCGACGGGCTCGGTGCACGCAGGCAACTGGACATGCGCAAGGACCTGGCCTGGGTCGATGGGCGCCTGGTCTTCGAAAATTGCCCCTTGAGCCAGGTGCTGGCCGAGCTGCGCCGCTATTACCCCGGCTGGATCATCAATCGCAATGAACGGCTGGAGAACATCGCCGTCACCGGCAACTACCGCCTTGACCAGCCGCTTGAGGCGCTACGTGCATTGGCCCATATCACCTCGGCACAACTGCATGAGTATCCAGCGCTGGTCATCCTGAACTGATGCGCCTGCCTTGACCGCTACCAGCCCACCCGCGGCAGCGCCGTACGCCCTGCTGGGCGCCTGGGATTTATTTTTACGCGATACCCCCTCCCTGTCCGTCTCGTCATAGCAAATGCAATTGATTCTTGTTCAATCAAGAACGCACACCCTATGAACAGTTCGCGCGTCAGGGAGCGCTTTCGATGCCCACCAGTCCTACCCGTTCGACCCTACGGCCACGCCTCAAGGGGCAACTGTCCCTGTTTTCACTCGCCTTGCTCGCCACAGGCGCCTGTTCACTCCCCACGCTGGCGGTCGAGCCGGCGTCGGTGAGCACCTCGCGCATGGGCGACTACCACTTCGGCATCGCCCAACAGCCGCTGGTATCGGCCATCAATGCCTTCAGCCAGGTCACGGGCTGGCAGGTGGGCTTCGACGCTCGCCTGGCCGAAGGGGTCGCCTCCCCCGGCATACAGGGTTCACTGCCCCCCGAGCAGGCACTCAAACGCCTGCTACACGGCACTGGCCTGGTCCCGCGGACCATCAGCCGCGGCAACGTGGTGCTCGAGCGCCAGTCAGGTCGCGGGGCCATAGCCTTGCAGCAGGTGACCGTCAGCGCCACCCGCAGTGCCAAGGACGTGAGCCAGGTCCCCAGCACGGTCAGCGTGCGGACCCGAGAGCAGCTGGACCGGCAGAACGTCAACACCCTCCAGGACCTGGTGCGCTACGAGCCGGGCGTCTCGGTGGCGGGGACCGGGCAGCGCAGTGGCCTGAACGGCTACAACATTCGCGGTATCGATGGCGAGCGGATACTCACCCAGATCGACGGCGTGGCGATACCGGACAGCTTCTTCTACGGGCCCTACGCCCAGACCCAGCGCAATTATGTCGACCCGGAAATCATCAAGCGGGTGGAAATCCTGCGCGGCCCAGCCTCAGTGCTCTACGGCAGCAATGCCATCGGCGGTGCAGTGAGCTACTTCACCCTGGATCCTGAAGACATCATCAAACCTGGCCGAGACGCTGGCGCGCGACTCAAAACCGGCTACAGCTCAGCCGATGACAGTTGGCTGACGTCCGCCACCGTGGCTGGCCGTGAGGGCAGCCTGGACGGTCTGCTGCACCTGAGCCAGCGCAACGGTCACGAAACCGAGAGCCATGCCGATCACGGCGGCGTGGGCCTTGCACGCACCCGCGCCAACCCAGTGGATGCGCGTACCACCAACGTGCTGGCCAAGCTGGGCTGGGACTACGCCGACGACGCCCGCCTGGGCGTGACCTACGAACGCTTCAAGGACGACCGCGACCAGAACCTGCTCAGCGCCGTAGGCGGGCCATTCATCCCGGGCGTTGGTGCCATGAATTCGTACCGCATGCGCCAGGGCAACGACACGATTACCCGCGAGCGCTTCGGCCTGAACCAACGTTTCGGCCTGGACAGCCTGTTCGCAGACGATGTCAGGTGGAGCCTGAACTACCAGATCGCCAAGACGGACCAGCGCACCGACGAGCTGTACGTCGCTTCGGGACGTCAGGTACTGCGCGACCGCCAGACCACCTACAAGGACCGCCAGTGGATCTTCGATGCCCAGCTTGAAAAGGCATTCAGCCTTGGCCAGACCGACCACGCCCTGACCTATGGCACTACCCTCAAGCACCAGGACGTCACCGGGGCGCGCAGCGGTACTGGCACGTGCGTGAATGTGGGCGGCACCTGCCGGGGTATCGGCCAGGACAGCCCGCGCGACGGCCAGGCGCTGGTCAGCGACTTCCCGGACCCAACCATCGATACCTACAGCCTGTTCGTTCAGGACGAGATTCGCTGGGGCAGCTGGACGTTCCTGCCAGGTGCGCGCTACGACTACACACGCATGGCGCCTCACTTCACCGATGCTTTCCTGCGCGGCCTTGATGCCAGCGGCACGGCCCCGGCTTTCCAGGATGACTCAGACAAGAAGTGGCACCGCGTGTCACCCAAGCTGGGGATGACCTATGCCTTCAACGACCACTACACAGGCTACGCGCAATACGCCCAGGGCTTCCGTACGCCCACGGCCAAGTCCATGTACGGCAAGTTCGTGAACCTGGAACAAGGCTACCGCGTGGAGGGTAACCCTGGCCTGCGGCCTGAGCGCAGCAAGGGCCTGGAAACCGGGCTGCGCGGTCGCTTCGATACGGGCAGCTTCGATATGGCGGTCTACTACAACAAGTACCGTGACTTCATTGACGAAGACGCCGTGCAAGGCGCCAACCTCGAGCAGACCTTCCAGGCCAACAACATCAAGCGCGCGACCATCAAAGGCGCCGAGGTCAAAGGCCAGCTCGAACTCGACCAATTCGGCGCGCCACAGGGGCTGTATGCACAAGGCTCCCTGGCATACACCTACGGCCGCAACGACGACAGCGGCCAGCCGCTCAACACCGTCAACCCACTCAAGGGCGTCATGGGCCTGGGCTACACGCAGGGCGACATGGGTGGGCTGCTGAGCTGGACGCTGGTCAAGCGCAAGACGCGGGTCGACGACAGCACCTTCTATTCCCCCGATGGCTCGGCGTCGAAGTTCCGCACGCCCGGCTATGGCGTGCTGGACCTGACCGGCTTCTACAACGTTACCGATGACATCACCGTGAACGCCGGCCTGTACAACCTCACCGACAAGAAGTACTGGCAGTGGGACTCGGTGCGCAGCTATGACGGCCAGGGGGAGGCCGCGGTGACCCAGCCGGCCAACATCGACCGCCTGAGCATGCCGGGCCGTAACTTCGCCATCAACGTGGTGTGGGACATCTGAGGCGCTGGCGCAGCTGAAACCGGGCGGGGTCGCTGTGTTCCCGCCTTGGTTCCTGGCACCCACCCCTGTTCCTGCGGGGTTTTTTACGCCCCCGCCCCTGTTGATTCGTCTTGTATTGAAACGCTTCGCTTTCCAAGGACTGCATCATGAGCAACCGCGCTTCTTCGCGTACCCAACGCCTGAACCTGGTGACCCAGGCGCCCCATGCCGCACTCGACGCCCTGGTCAAATCCCATGCGCCATTCGATAGCCGCGAAAGTTTTGCCCGCTTCGTGGTGGCCCAGTACCTGTTCCAGGCCGAACTGCAGCCGCTCTACAACGACCCGCGATTGATCGCCCTCATACCCGACCTTGCCGAGCGCTGCCGAGCCCATCAGGCCCGCCAGGACCTGGCGGACCTGGACATGCAGGCGCCTGCCGAGCTGCCGGGGGCCGTGCAGCGCCCCAGCATTGCAGAGGCATTAGGCTGGATCTTCGTGTCCGAAGGCTCCAAACTGGGCGCCGCGTTTCTAATCAAGCGGGCGGCGGCGCTGGGCTTGTCGGAGACCTTCGGCGCCCGCCACCTGGGCGAGCCAGCCGGTGGCCGCGCCGAAGGCTGGAAGCAGTTCACGCGAACACTCGATGGCCTGATGCTGTCAGCTGGAGAAGAAGTGGCTGCAGAACACGGCGCCGTCGCAGCGTTCGAGCGCTTTACAGTCTTGCTCAAACAGGCCTATGCCGTGGATGCCGAGCAGGTTTGAAACACTTTCAAAGGCCCCCTGACCGGGGCCGTTCGTTCTAGCAGTGAGCCCATGACCCAACCTGCCCGCTCCAAAATTGCCCGACTGCTGTATGCGATCCTGGCTTACGCAAGCCTGGGGGTGGGCCTGGTCGCCATTGTCATTCCGGGCTTGCCGACCACCGAATTCATTCTGTTGTCGGCATGGGCGGCCACGCGAAGCTCGCCTCGCCTGTCCGCCTGGCTGGAAAATCACCGGTTGTTCGGTCCTATTCTGTACAACTGGCGCAACGGCAAGGTGATCCAGCGGCGGGCCAAGGTCAGTGCGACGGTCAGCATGTTGCTCTGCGCGGTTTTGATGCTGGTGTTTCTTGAGCATCACTGGCCGGTGTTCCTGGCCATCGCCGGCATGAGCCTGGGCAACCTGTGGATCTGGTCCCGCCCGGAACGGCCGTTCACAGCCGGCTCACAGGCTCAGCAACCCTGACCAGAGTGCATAGCCTGCCAGCGCCGCCCCCGACAGCACGGCGGCGAAGATCAGTTTCTCCATCAGCGTGAAAAGCGTGAGACCTTGTTCATGCTTGGCCCGCGCAAACAGGATCACCCCCGGTGCGTACAAGAGCGCCGAGAGCAGCAGGTACTTCAGGCCACCGGCATACAGCAGCCAAACGGCGTACACCACCGCGAGCGCGGCCACCAGCAGGTCCTTGCGCCGCCGGGCCGGTTGGCCTGCGTAAGTCTCCCCACGCACGGCCAGCGACATGGCGTAGGCGGCAGACCACAGGTACGGCGCCAGAATCATGGATGAGGCCAGGTAGATCAGGCTGGTATAGGTACCGGCAGATACCAGCGTGATCAGTAGAAAACCCTGGATCATGCAGTTGGTCAGCCACAGTGCATTGGCAGGTACCTGGTTGGCGTTCTCCCTGGCAAGGAAACGGGGCATGGTCTGGTCGCGCGCCGTGGCATAGAGGATCTCGGCACACAGCAGCGCCCACGACAGCAACGCCCCAAGCAACGAGACAGCCAGCCCCAGGCTGATCAGTAACGCGCCCCAGGGGCCAACGATGTGCGACAGAACCGCCGCCAGCGAGGGGTTCTGCAAGCCAGCCAGCTCCGGTTGCGTCATGACCCCAAGGGAGAGGACGTTGACCAGCACCAGCAGGGCCAGCACACCCACAAAGCCAATGACCGTCGCCCTGCCCACGTCGGCCCGGCGCCGTGCCCTGCCCGAATACACGCTGGCGCCTTCGATACCGATGAAGACGAACACCGTCACCAGCATCATGTTGCGCACTTGCTCGAGCACACTGCCGATCGCCGGAGCGCCCTGCCCCCAAATGTCCTGGGTGAAGATATCCAGGCGAAAGGCGCAAGCCGCGATGACGACGAACAGTACCAAGGGCACCACCTTGGCCACCGTGGTGACCAGGTTGATGAACGCTGCCTCGCGAATCCCGCGCAACACCAGAAAATGCACGGCCCATAGCAACATCGAGGCACACCCGATGGCCACTGGGGTATTGCCTTCACCGAACACCGGGAAATAGAACCCCAGGGTGCTGAACAACAGTACGAAGTAGCCAACGTTGCCCAGCCAAGCACTGATCCAGTAGCCCCAGGCCGAAGAAAAGCCCATGTAATCGCCGAACCCAGCCTTGGCATAGGCATAGACCCCCGAATCCAGTTCGGGCTTGCGGTTGGCCAGCGTCTGGAAAACGAACGCCAGGGCCAGCATGCCCACGGCAGTGATCCCCCAGCCAATCAGCACCGCCCCGGCCTGGGCACGGGCCGCCATGTTCTGGGGCAAGGAAAAGATGCCGCCACCGATCATTGAGCCCACGACGAGCGCCACCAATGCCCCCAGCCGGAGTTTCTGTCCTTGTTCGCCCATAGGTCTCCAAATATTTCCTGACAGTCATGCAGTTGTAACAACACACTGTTTATAAAGGCTGGTGTCATTACAGCCGTACTTCCATTTAGCCACTAAGCCATTAACGTCTAAGCGTGCGGTGGTTAAGAACCCCGCAGTTGCCAACCGGTTCACACTATTCCGATAAAAGCATAAATACCCGTAAAAAATTTGCGCTCTGCCCAGAAGCGACTAGTTTCAACCTTCGCAGGCAAAGAGGGATGAAGATGAGCAATACATGGAGGTGCCAGCGTACAAGGCCTGCAGCCATGGCAGTCGGCAGTCTCCAGGAGTTCGGTGAGGTGATTCAACGGCCTTACCTTGCAATGCACTGATCCATATCAGCGTGTGGCCACGGCGTCAGATTTAATCTGAGGCCAACTTTCTCCTGGCAGGAGTTGTTAAATGTCTGATTCTCCCGCAAAACTAAAACTCGGCGCATTAGTTGCGTTGGTCGTCGGCTCGATGATCGGTGGCGGTATATTTTCCCTGCCGCAGAACATGGCCGCCAGCGCCGGCGTGGGCGCGGTACTGATTGGCTGGGCGATCACCGCCGTGGGCATGCTGACCCTGGCTTTCGTATTCCAGACCCTGGCTAACCGCAAGCCTGACCTGGACGGTGGGGTCTATGCGTATGCCAAGGCAGGTTTCGGCGATTACATGGGCTTTTCTTCGGCCTGGGGCTACTGGATCAGTGCCTGGCTGGGGAACGTCGGCTATTTCGTGCTGTTGTTCAGCACCCTGGGCTATTTCTTCCCGGTGTTTGGCGAGGGCAACACGCCGGCCGCGATCATCGGCGCCTCGATCCTGCTGTGGGCCGTGCATTTTCTGGTGCTGCGTGGCATCCGTGAAGCGGCGTTCATCAACCTGGTCACCACGGTGGCCAAGGTGGTGCCGCTGGTGCTCTTTGCGCTGATTTGCCTGTTCGCCTTCCGGCTGGACATCTTCACCGCCGATATATGGGGCACCAGGACCCCTGAGCTAGGCGGTGTGATGAATCAGGTGCGCAACATGATGCTGGTGACGGTGTGGGTCTTCATCGGCATTGAAGGCGCGAGCATCTTCTCGTCACGTGCGGAAAAACGCTCCGATGTGGGCAAGGCCACCGTCATTGGCTTCATCACGGTGCTGTTGTTCCTGGTGCTGGTCAATGTGCTGTCGCTGGGCATCATGACCCAGCCTGAACTGGCAGGGCTGCAGAACCCCTCGATGGCGGCCGTGCTTGAGCATGTGGTCGGCCACTGGGGCGCCGTGCTGATCAGTGTCGGGCTGATCATTTCGCTGCTCGGTGCGCTGTTGTCATGGGTGCTGTTGTGCGCCGAGATCATGTTCGCCGCAGCCAAGGACCATACCATGCCCGCGTTCCTGCGCCGCGAGAACGCCAACCAGGTGCCTGCCAACGCCTTGTGGCTGACCAACGCCATGGTGCAGATCTTCCTGGTGATCACGCTGTTCTCCAACAGTACCTACCTGTCGCTGATCTACCTGGCTACCTCGATGATCCTGGTGCCCTACCTGTGGTCGGCGGCCTACGCCGTGTTGCTGGCGGTGCGCAGTGAAACCTATCAACAGGCGCTGGCCGAACGCCGCAAGGACCTGTTCATCGGCAGCATCGCCCTGCTCTATGCCATCTGGCTGCTGTATGCCGGCGGGGTGAAGTACCTGCTGCTCTCGGCGTTGCTGTACGCCCCTGGCGCCATCCTGTTTGCCAAGGCCAAGCGTGAGGTGGGCCAACCTGTCTTCACCCCCGTGGAAAAACTGATTTTCGCAGCCGTGGTCGTCGGTGCCCTGGTGGCAGCCTTCGGCCTGTACGACGGCTTCCTGACGCTGTGACCCCTCTTCGACTCAATGGAGGATTGAAACCATGTCCGCTGAAAAACAGAAATACGGTGTGCATTCAGAAGCCGGCAAGCTGCGCAAGGTCATGGTGTGCTCGCCGGGCCTTGCGCACAAGCGCCTGACCCCGAGCAACTGCGACGAGCTGTTGTTCGACGATGTGATCTGGGTGGACCAGGCCAAGCGTGACCACTTCGATTTCGTCACCAAGATGCGCGAGCGCGGTGTCGACGTGCTGGAGATGCACAACCTGCTGACCGATATCGTGCAGCAACCCGAAGCACTCAAGTGGATACTGGACCGCAAGATTACGCCCGACACCGTTGGGGTGGGCCTGACCAATGAAGTGCGCAGTTGGCTCGAAGGCATGGAGCCGCGCCATCTGGCCGAATTTTTGATCGGCGGTGTGGCCGGCCAGGATCTGCCGCAAAGTGAAGGTGCCGAAGTAGTCAGGATGTACAACGACTACCTGGGCCATTCCAGCTTCATCCTACCGCCGTTGCCCAACACCCAATTCACCCGCGACACCACCTGCTGGATCTACGGCGGCGTCACGCTCAACCCCATGTATTGGCCGGCGCGGCGCCAGGAAACACTGCTCACCACCGCCATCTACACGTTCCACCCGCAGTTCACAGGCGCCGACTTCCAGGTCTGGTACGGAGACCCGGACAAGGACCATGGCCAGTCCACCCTCGAAGGCGGTGATGTCATGCCCATCGGCAACGGCATCGTGCTGATCGGCATGGGCGAGCGGACCTCCCGCCAGGCCATCGGCCAGTTGGCGCAGAGCCTGTTCGCCAAGGGCGCCGTGCATAAAGTCATCGTCGCCGGCTTGCCCAAGTCCCGCGCCGCCATGCACCTGGATACCGTGTTCAGCTTCTGCGACCGCGACCTGGTCACGGTCTTCCCCGAAGTCGTCAACGAGATCGTGCCGTTCATCATCCAGCCCGACGAAAGCCGGCCCTATGGCATGGACGTCCGCCGCGAGCACAAGTCGTTCATCGAGGTGGTGGGCGAACAATTGGGCGTGCGCCTGCGGGTGGTCGAAACCGGCGGCAACAGCTTCGCCGCCGAACGCGAGCAATGGGACGACGGCAACAACGTCGTGGCGCTGGAGCCAGGCGTGGTCATCGGCTACGACCGCAACACCTACACCAACACTTTGCTGCGCAAGGCCGGGGTCGAAGTGATCACCATCAGTGCTGGCGAACTGGGCCGTGGTCGCGGCGGTGGCCACTGCATGACCTGCCCTATCGTTCGCGACCCCATCGATTACTGACGTCCATCACCCAGGCCGTCCCTACCCGGCGGCGGCCCGGCGTTCACCACACCCAGGAGAAAAGTCATGGCGTTCAACATCCACAACCGCAACCTGCTCAGCCTGGAACACCACAGCACCCGTGAGCTGCGTTACCTGCTGGACCTGTCCCGCGACCTCAAGCGAGCCAAGTACACCGGCACCGAGCAGCAGCACCTCAAGGGCAACAACATTGCGCTGATCTTTGAAAAAACCTCCACGCGTACCCGTTGTGCGTTCGAAGTGGCCGCTTACGATCAAGGCGCCAACGTCACCTACATCGACCCGAATTCTTCGCAAATCGGCCACAAGGAAAGCATGAAGGACACCGCACGTGTACTCGGGCGCATGTACGACGCCATCGAGTACCGCGGTTTCAAGCAGGAAATCGTCGAAGAGTTGGCCAAGTATGCCGGCGTGCCGGTATTCAATGGCCTGACCGATGAATACCACCCGACCCAGATGATTGCCGACGTGTTGACCATGCGCGAACACAGCGACAAGCCGCTGCATGACATCAGCTACGCCTACTTGGGCGATGCGCGCAACAACATGGGCAACTCGCTGCTGTTGATCGGCGCCAAGCTGGGCATGGACGTGCGCATCGCCGCGCCCAAGGACCTGTGGCCCCACGATGACCTGGTGCAACGTTGCAAGCAGTACGCCGAGGAAAGTGGTGCCCGCATCACCCTCACCGAAGATGCCAAGGCGGCAGTCAAGGGCGTGGACTTCATTCATACCGACGTGTGGGTATCGATGGGTGAACCCATCGAAGCCTGGGGCGAACGTATCAAGCTGCTCAAGCCCTACCAGGTCAACGCCGAGCTGATGAAGGCCAGCGGCAACCCCAGGACCAAGTTCATGCACTGCCTGCCGGCGTTTCACAACTGTGAGACCAAGGTCGGCAAGCAGATCGCCGAGCAGTACCCGGACCTTACCAACGGCATCGAAGTGACCGACGACGTGTTCGAGTCCCCGGCCTGCATTGCGTTCGAGCAAGCGGAGAACCGCATGCACACGATCAAGGCGATCCTGGTGTCGACACTGGCCGACCTGTAGATCGCCACCTGCCCAGGCGTTGCGGCTGTTAGCGTGCCGCAATAGCCGTCGGGCAGCGGCTCAAGACTTTCGATAAAGGACATTCTTCATGCGTATCGTTGTTGCACTAGGCGGCAATGCCCTGCTGCGCCGTGGCGAGCCCATGACCGCGGAAAACCAGCGCGCCAATATCCGTACCGCCGCCGAGCAGATTGCCAAGATCCATCCAGGCAACGAGTTGGTGATCGCTCATGGCAATGGCCCGCAAGTGGGCCTGCTGGCATTGCAGGGGCTGTCGTACAAGCCGGACGAGGCCTACCCATTGGACGTGCTGGGCGCCGAAACCGAGGGCATGATCGGCTACATGATCGAGCAGGAACTGGGCAACCTGCTGGACTTCGACGTGCCGTTCGCCACCCTGCTGACCCAGGTTGAAGTGGACGCTCAGGACCCTGCGTTCAAGGACCCGAGCAAGTTCATCGGCCCGGTCTACAGCAAGGATGAAGCCCAGCGCCTGGCCGCTGAAAAGGGCTGGGTGGTCAAGCCTGACGGCGACAAGTACCGCCGCGTGGTGGCAAGCCCCAGACCCAAGCGCATCTTCGAAATCCGCCCCATCAAGTGGCTGCTCGAAAAGGGCAGCATCGTGATCTGCGCCGGCGGCGGCGGCATCCCGACTCTCTATGATGAACACCGTAACCTCAAAGGGATCGAGGCGGTGATCGACAAGGACCTGTGCTCTGCACTGCTGGCCGAACAGCTCGAGGCCGATCTGCTGGTCATTGCCACCGACGTGGAGGCGGCGTACATCGACTTTGGCAAGCCAACCCAACGCGCCATCGCCCAGGCCCACCCTGACGAGCTGGACAGGCTGGGTTTCGCGGCAGGTTCGATGGGGCCCAAGGTGCAGGCGGCCTGCGACTTCGCCCGGCACACGGGCAAGGTGGCGGTGATCAGCTCGCTGGCCAACATCGAGCGCATCGTGAGCGGTACCGCCGGCACGCGGGTTTCGACCGCTGCCCCCGGGATCAGCTACCGTTGACACAGTCGGCGGGCCATGTGCCCGCCCAACCTCGTACAGGAGAGCCCATGGCCAAATATGAACCCGGTCACGTCCACATCGAGCGCACTGCGCTCAACAGCAGTGACCACAGCTATGACCTCAAGGTGGACTACGAGGCCTTCACCGACCCCCGTGAAGGCAGGGGCATTCAGTTCCGCATGCAGGGCAGCATCGAGGGCAAGCCGGTCGACGAGGTTTTCTTTCTGCCCAAGGACCAGGTGCTGCCTAGCTTTCTGATGCAACTGAGTCGCCGCGCCCAGGCCTACCTGGCCCCACCGAAGAAGTTCGAGAGCCTGGCTTCACCTCACAGGATCTACGACTGGATGTTCGAAGACATTCGCGCCAAGCTGGACGTGAAGTCCGGTGACCCCATCAAGCCTGAACATCTGGAGTAGGGCGCGACCCGTCACGAGCAGGATCAGCTTGAGGCATACTAGCGCCCTACCCGGCCATTTCGTATTGCCCCATGCGTATCCACGTCAGCTTCATCGACCGCGTCGGCATCACTCAGGAAGTCCTGGCGCTGCTCGGTGCGCGCAACCTCAACCTCGATGCCGTGGAAATGGTGCCGCCGAACGTCTACATCGACGCGCCTACCCTCAGCCCCGCCGTACTGGAAGAGCTGCATGACGCCTTGTTCGAGGTGCAGGGCGTGGAGGCGGTGGAGGTGGTCGATATCCTGCCGGGGCAACGCCGTCACCTGCAGCTCGATGCGCTGCTGGCCGCCATGAGCGACCCCGTACTGGCGGTTGACAGGGCCGGCAAGGTGCTGCTGGCGAACCCAGCGCTGGTGGCGTTGTGTGGTCGGGAGTCGGCCGGGCGCTGCGTAGGCGAGTTGTTTGGCGACCCGGGCCTGCTGCAAGTATTGCTCGACAGCAACTTTCACCTGCCCATGCGCGAAATGCAGCTCAATGGCCAGAGCCTGCTGCTCGATGCCATGCCAATCACCCATACCGGCGGCTTGCTGACGCTCTACCCGCCTACGCGGTTGGGCGAACGGCTATCGGCCCTGCGCCATGACCATGCCGAGGGCTTCGACGCTCTGCTGGGCGAATCACCTGCCATCCGCACCCTGAAGGCTCGAGCCCTGCGCGTGGCCACCCTGGATGCACCGCTGCTGGTGCATGGCGAAACCGGCACCGGCAAGGAACTGGTGGCCCGCGCATGCCACGCGATCAGCAGCCGTCATGCGGCCCCCTTTCTGGCTCTGAACTGCGCCGCATTGCCTGAGAGCCTCGCCGAGAGCGAACTGTTCGGTTATGCACCAGGCGCCTTCACCGGCGCCCAGCGCGGCGGCAAGCCAGGGCTGATGGAGCTGGCCAATCAGGGCACGGTGTTTCTCGATGAGATCGGCGAGATGTCCCCCTACCTGCAGGCCAAGCTGCTGCGTTTTCTCAGCGACGGCAGCTTCCGCCGGGTGGGGGGCGACCGGGAAGTGAAGGTCAACGTGCGTATCATCAGCGCGACCCACCGTAACCTGGAGCAGATGGTGGCCGAGGGCACGTTCCGCGAAGACCTGTTCTACCGCCTCAACGTGTTGAACCTGCAGGTCCCACCCCTGCGTGACCGCGGCCAGGACATCCTGATGCTTGCGCACTTCTTCATGCAGCAGGCCTGCACACAGATCCAGCGGCCTGCCTGCAGGCTCACCCCCGCCACTCACAGCGCCATGCTGGCTAACCCTTGGCCGGGCAATGTGCGGCAATTGCAGAACGTGATCTTTCGCGCCGCCGCCATTTGCGAAAGCAACCTGGTGGACATCGGCGACCTGGACATCGCCGGCACGTCTGTCAGTCGTACCCATGAAGGTGATGTGGCCAGCCTGGAGCAGGCTGTGGGTGATTTCGAGCGTGAACTGTTGCAACGGCTGTACACCAGTTACCCCTCGACCCGATTGCTGGCGGCCCGGCTGCACACCTCACATACCGCCATTGCCCAACGCCTGCGCAAATACGGCATTCCGGGGAAAACCTGAAGTTGTCGGCAAATGCTGCTGTTTTAGTAGACTTTTCCTAGGCGTTCCCCGGATACGTCCTTCCTCACGCCTCGTAGAATGGCGCCAGTGCAATCCCTGCCTGTCACCCCGCAAGACCACCCCAGAGTGGTCAGCGGTCCGTTATGGATTCAACGAGAGTACCTGATGTTCGAACTCGATTTTTACGGCACGCTGGTGGCCGCTTCCCTGGTGCTGCTGCTAGGTCGCGGCCTGGTCGCACGCATAGGTTTTCTGCGTGCCTACAACATTCCTGAACCGGTCGCCGGCGGCTTGGTGGTCGCGATTGCCCTGTTGGTGCTGCGCACCTTCGATGTGCAAGTTCACTTCGACACCTCCCTGCAAACACCTTTGATGCTGGCGTTCTTCGCTACCATCGGCCTGAACGCCGATTTCGCCAGCCTGAAAAAAGGTGGGCGCGCGGTGGTGCTGTTCCTGGCGGTGGTGACCAGCCTGCTGGTGGTACAGAACGCCCTGGGCATCGGTCTGGCCACGGCGCTGGGGTTGGACCCGCTGATGGGCCTGCTGGCCGGTTCGATCACCCTGTCAGGAGGCCATGGCACCGGTGCTGCGTGGGGCGCCACCTTCACCGAAAAATTCGGCCTGGCCTCGGCCTCGGAACTGGCACTGGCCTCCGCCACATTTGGATTGGTACTGGGGGGTTTGATTGGTGGCCCCGTGGCCCGCTTGCTGATCAAGCGGGTCGCTAGCCCTGGTCGCGCCGACAGCACGCCTCAGTTGCCTTCTGGCTTCGAGCAGCCGGAGAAAGAACGCCTGATCACCTCGATTTCCGTGATCGAGACGCTTGCCCTGATTGCAGTGAGCCTGTTGACCGGCACCGTTTTGAATGAGCTGCTCAAGGGTACTGCCTTCGAACTGCCAAACTTCGTCTGCGTATTGTTCGTGGGCGTGCTGCTGCGCAATGGCCTGTCAGCCTTCGGCTTTTACCAGGTGTTCGAGCGGGAAGTGTCGGTACTGGGCAATGTGAGCCTGTCGTTGTTTTTGGCCATTGCGTTGATGTCGTTGAAACTGTGGGACCTGGCTGCACTGGCACTGCCGTTCTTCGTGCTGCTGGCGGCGCAGACGCTGCTGATGGCACTGTTCGCCATCTTCATCACCTTCCGAGTGATGGGCCGCACCTACGACGCGGCTGTCCTGTCCGCCGGCCATTGCGGCTTCGGGTTGGGGGCAACGCCGACGGCAATCGCCAACATGCAAGCGGTAACCCAGCGGTTCGGGCCTTCGCACGTGGCATTTCTGGTGGTGCCGATGGTGGGGGCGTTCTTCATTGACTTGATCAATGTGGTGGTGATCAAGGTGTATTTGGCATTGCCGTTTTTTCAGTAAGCAGGCCATGATGGCGTTGCTGAACCGCTAAGGTTAAGACTCCCGCATGATGAGCTGCGGGAGTCGTCTGTTCTGGATTCAAGATGGCTTGAACCCTGGAAGTCCCTGCTCAGCCCGCCACCGTTTCACTTCATCAACCACCGCTTGAGGGGAGGATTCAATCCCGACCCTGTGGGGGCGATAAATTAAGTTCCACTTTGCCGGATGCTGTGCCAAGCGATCAAACTCAAGAACGCCGCGCGTGTGCTCTTTGTCATTAGGAAAGTACTGCGGGTCGCCATGATACAGGGCATACACTAATTGAAAAAACTCTTGTTCAGTGTAATCAGTTATTTCTTTAGGCATGTGTCTATTTTCCGTTTGAGTAAGACTTGCCTGTGACCCGCTGTAGCTTGCCTTTCATTCCAGGCATGCTCTGAGGGCCTGTGGATATCATACCGCCTTTAAAGCCACGGTTAATCAGGCATCTTTGAAACCAGGCAACCCCTGCTCTTTGCGCCACCCTTTTCACAGCATCGACTACGGATTGTGTTCAATCGTTTATCCTTACTGCACTTGAGTGAACTATTAAATTAGATCCTTGTGGATGTTCTCAAATTACCTCAAACTTCATGCCCCCTGTGGGTGCGAAGGATCCCAAGAATAAAGGACCGGATCTGCATGATAGAAACCGCAGACAAATTCTAGATTTTTTGTCAGGCCAGATAGTTTATTTCGCATGACCTACTGCCCCTGATAAATAAAATTCATAATTCAATAAACTTCAGCAGTAGATTATTAATATCTTTGCTTTAGAAACACTGGCTTTATGATGTATTTCCCATCCCTTGTTTGATTCCCCCAATGCAGGGTGGCTTATTCAAAACAGTGGAACACATGTAGCCGTATAGAATTCAATACACCGTATCTGAATCGCTACACCTCCAACTCCAAGGTGGGCCGAGAGATTAACGGCGTCGTGTAGCAAAACCAACGTTTTATCGTATCGATTTCGTTACGCCGCCTTACTCGATCTTCAGCGAGCTGGCACTCCCTCCCTGCATCCACAGGGCCCAGAGCTAGTT
Organism: Pseudomonas sp. UBA5666; assembly: GCF_002420785.1. Taxonomy (NCBI): domain Bacteria; kingdom Pseudomonadati; phylum Pseudomonadota; class Gammaproteobacteria; order Pseudomonadales; family Pseudomonadaceae; genus Pseudomonas; species Pseudomonas sp. UBA5666. Next base: position 67,203 of record NZ_DIIQ01000006.1, read on the forward strand.
GGCCACGTTATTGCTTACTGAAAACCCACCAGAGCGCGAACCTAATCGCGCCACCCGGTCCACGAGGATTTTTCATGAGCGAGTTGCGTTTCACCGACGACCACGAATGGCTGCGTGTAGAAGCTGATGGCAGCGTCACCGTAGGTATCACTGCCTACGCCCAGCATGCACTGGGGGATGTGGTGTTCGTGCAGCTGCCGGAGCTGCAGCACTATGACAAAGGCAGCGAAGCGTCCACCGTAGAGTCGGTCAAGGCTGCTAGCGGGGTGTACATGCCGCTGTCCGGCGAGGTGATCGAGGTCAACGCCCAACTCGAAGAGCGCCCCGAGCTGGTCAACGAGGACCCGCTGGGCGAAGGCTGGTTCTTCCGCATCAAGCCTGCCGACGCCAGCGCTGTGAGCGCCCTGCTCGACCAGGAGGCCTATGACCGCCTGCTCAACGCCAACGACGACGCCTGAGGAATCACGCCATGACCATCAACCTCGGCACTGCCAATGAGTTCATTGCCCGCCACATCGGGCCACGCAGCGAAGACGAGCAGGCCATGCTCGCCACCCTGGGCTTCGACTCGCTGGAGGCCATGACCGACGCCGTCATCCCCGCCAGCATCAAGGGCACCAGCGTGCTGGGCACGGACGATGGGCACAGCGAAGCGGATGCGCTCGCCGCCCTGAAGGCCATCGCCGGCAAGAACCAACTGTTCAAAAGTTACATAGGCCAGGGTTACTACAACACCCACACGCCCGCGCCCATCCTGCGCAATCTGCTGGAGAACCCGGCGTGGTACACCGCGTACACGCCCTACCAGCCAGAAATTTCCCAGGGCCGGCTGGAAGCTCTGCTCAATTTCCAGACCCTGATCAGCGACCTCACAGGGTTACCGATCGCCAATGCGTCGCTGCTCGATGAGGCAACGGCCGCTGCCGAGGCCATGACGTTCTGCAAGCGCCTGTCGAAGAACAAGGCCAGCAACCGCTTCTTTGCCTCAATGCATTGCCACCCCCAGACCCTCGATGTACTGCGTACCCGCGCTGAACCTCTGGGCATCGAAGTCGTGATAGGCGACGAGCAGACGCTCGACGATGCCAGCCCGTTCTTCGGCGCCTTGCTGCAATACCCCGCCAGCACCGGTGGTATCTTCGATTACCGGGAGGTGGTGCAACGGTTCCACCACGCCAATGCGCTGGTGGCCGTGGCGGCGGACCTGTTGGCCTTGACCCTGTTGACCCCGCCTGGCGAGTTCGAGGCCGATGTGGCCATTGGCAGCGCCCAGCGCTTTGGCGTGCCCCTGGGCTTCGGCGGGCCTCATGCGGCCTACTTCGCTACCCGCGATGCCTTCAAGCGCGACATGCCAGGGCGCCTGGTGGGCGTGTCGATAGACCGCTTCGGCAAGACGGCACTGCGCTTGGCCATGCAGACACGTGAGCAGCACATTCGCCGCGAAAAGGCCACCAGCAACATCTGCACCGCCCAGGTGCTGCTTGCCAACATTGCCAGCATGTTCGCCGTCTATCACGGCCCTGAAGGTCTCACGCGCATTGCCCAACGTACCCATAGCCTGACCGCCATCCTGGCCCAGGGCTTGCGTGCAATGGCTGTGACGGTGGTGGGCGACACGGCATTCGACACCCTGACCCTGGCCACTGGCGATGCCACCCTCGGCCTGCACGAAAAAGCCCGTGCACAAGGCATCAACCTGCGTCAGGTCGATGCCGGCCATGTGGGCGTATCGCTGGACGAAACCACCACTCCGGCGGATGTGCAGGCGCTGTGGCAGCTGCTTGGCGATGGTCAAACGCAACCTGACTTCCAGGCGCTGGCCGCCAGCAGCGGTACGCTGCTGCCCGAGGCCTTGTTGCGCCGCTCGACGTTCCTGGAACACCCCGTGTTCAACCGCTATCACAGCGAAACGGAGTTGATGCGTTACCTGCGCAAGCTGGCCGACAAGGACTTGGCCCTGGACCGCAGCATGATCCCGCTGGGCTCGTGCACCATGAAACTCAACGCTGCCAGTGAAATGATCCCGGTCACCTGGGCAGAATTCGGCAACCTGCACCCCTTCGCCCCGGCGCAGCAGAGCCAGGGCTACCTGCAATTGACGTCGGAGTTGGAGGCCATGCTCTGCGCAGCCACGGGCTACGATGCCGTATCGCTGCAACCTAACGCCGGTTCTCAGGGCGAGTACGCGGGCCTGCTGGCGATCCGCGCCTATCACCGCAGCCGCAACGAGGGGCATCGCGACATCTGCCTGATCCCTTCTTCAGCCCACGGCACTAACCCGGCAACGGCCAACATGGCCGGCATGCAGGTGGTGGTCACGGCCTGCGACGCGCGCGGCAACGTCGACGTTGCCGACCTGCGTGCCAAGGCCATCGAGCACCGTGAACGCCTGGCAGCGCTGATGATCACCTACCCGTCCACCCACGGGGTGTTCGAGGAGGCGATAGGCGAGATTTGCGCCATCATCCACGACAACGGCGGCCAGGTTTACATCGACGGTGCCAACATGAACGCCATGGTCGGTCTGTGCGCACCGGGCAAATTCGGGGGCGATGTGTCGCACCTGAACCTGCACAAGACCTTCTGCATTCCCCATGGCGGCGGTGGTCCGGGCGTTGGGCCGATCGGTGTGAAATCGCACCTGGCGCCCTTCCTCCCGGGCCATGCTGCCCTGGGCACTGCCGAAGGCGTGGTATGCGCCGCACCCTTCGGCAGCGCCAGCATCCTGCCGATCACCTGGATGTACATTCGCATGATGGGCGGCGCAGGGCTCAAACGGGCTTCGCAGATGGCCATCCTCAATGCCAACTACATCGCCCGCCGCCTGGAGGAGCACTACCCGGTGCTGTACACCGGCGGCAATGGCCTGGTCGCCCACGAATGCATCCTGGACCTGCGCCCGCTCAAGGACAGCAGTGGCATCAGCGTCGACGACGTGGCCAAGCGGTTGATCGACTACGGCTTCCATGCCCCGACCATGTCGTTCCCGGTGGCAGGCACGCTGATGATTGAGCCGACCGAAAGCGAATCCCGGGAAGAACTGGACAGGTTCTGCGCGGCCATGATCCAGATCCGCGAGGAAATCCGCGCGGTAGAGGACGGCACGCTGGACAAGGATGACAACCCGCTCAAGAACGCGCCGCACACCGCAGCGGAACTGGTGGGCGAATGGGCTCATGGTTACTCCCGCGAGCAAGCGGTCTACCCGCTGCCTGGCCTGGTGGAAAGCAAGTACTGGCCGCCTGTGAGCCGGGTCGACAACGTCTTCGGCGACCGCAACCTGGTCTGTGCCTGCCCCTCGATCGAAAGCTACCAGGACGCCTGACAGCGCCGGATCGTGAGTGTGTCATTCGCCTGGCGGTCAATGTCCCCGGACATTGACCGAAAACCCATGCAAGGAGTCATCGATGTCCGAAACACTGCTCAAAACCCCACTGCATGCCCTGCACCTGGAACTGGGCGCGCGCATGGTGCCCTTCGCGGGCTACGACATGCCGGTGCAGTACCCCCTGGGTGTGCTTAAAGAGCACCTGCACACCCGAGAACAGGCCGGGTTGTTCGACGTCTCGCACATGGGGCAGATACTGCTCAAGGGTAGCGACGCTGCCAGGGCGCTGGAAACGCTGGTGCCGGTCGATATCATCGACCTGCCCGTTGGCATGCAGCGCTACGCCATGTTCACCAACGAACACGGCGGCATCCTCGACGACCTGATGGTCGCCAACATGGGTGACGACACGCTGCTGCTGGTGGTGAACGCCGCCTGCAAGGATCAGGACCTGGCGCACTTGCAGCGGCATATCAGCCAACGTTGCGAGGTCCAGCCACTGTTCGATCAACGTGCTCTGCTCGCCTTGCAAGGGCCGGCAGCGGCCAAGGTCCTGCAGCGTCTGGCGCATGAAGTGGCGGACATGACGTTCATGCAGGTGCGACCTGTCACGTTGCTGGGCCACCTGTGCTGGGTCAGTCGGTCGGGCTACACCGGGGAGGATGGTTATGAAATCTCCGTGCCGGTGGCAGGTGCCGAGACGCTCGCCAGAGCGCTGCTCAAGCAGCCAGAGGTCCAGCCGATCGGGCTGGGGGCCCGTGACTCGTTGCGTCTGGAAGCCGGCCTGTGCCTGTATGGCCATGACATGAACGCCGACACTTCACCCGTGCAGGCGAACTTGTTGTGGGCAATGTCCAAGTCGCGCCGGGCCGATGGTGCGCGTGCTGGGGGCTTTCCGGGCGCACAGGCCATCTTCGATCAGCAACGTGAGGGTGTGAAACGCAAGCGGGTCGGTTTGCTGCCCCAGGAACGCACGCCTGTACGCGAAGGCGCCGAGATTGTCGATGCAGAAGGCACCTCGGTTGGCACCATCTGCAGTGGCGGCTTTGGACCCACACTCAGTGCCCCTGTGGCGATGGGTTATGTGGACACCGAACAGTCCGCACTGGACACGCTTCTATATGCACTCGTGCGTGGAAAGAAGGTGGCCTTGAAAGTCAGTAAAACCCCATTCGTTGCGCCCCGTTACTATCGCGGTTGAGGCAGACTCATCAGCGGCGTGGCAACGTTCGGCATCTTCGTTTGCGAACGTTGCCCGCGCCACTGCGAACATGGCGCCAGGCCAGGCACCATGCACTGTTCGGCGGTTTGGCCGCTGGTTGTAAAACAGTCACTTTCCACCCGCTGGAAGGCTTGTTTTTCGCTCGGCAGTTGGCGTAGAGTCAACGCACTGTGTTTGCATGGGTCGCAACAGTTCGTGACCTGGGCCAGTAGCCGCAATCTGCTACAACCCGTTCGACGTCTCTTACTTTCCTGCAACCCAGCCCAGTACTCTTTTGCTTGTTTGAAAGCGAAAGAAAACTGTCATCCAAACCTAAGTTTCATAGGAAATAAGATTATGTCTACCCGTCAGAACGGTATCGTCAAGTGGTTCAATGACGAAAAAGGCTACGGCTTCATCACCCCAGAAAGCGGTGCTGATCTGTTCGTGCACTTCCGCGCCATCGAAGGCAACGGCTTCAAAAGCCTGAAAGAAGGCCAGAAGGTCACTTTCGAAGCCGTTCAAGGCCAAAAAGGTATGCAAGCTGACAAGGTACAGGTTGCTGAATAAGCCTTGTCACCTTCCAAAAAGCCCCTGCTCAGTGCAGGGGCTTTTTTTTGCCCGTAGAATGGCGGCTTTGCATGATGGAGCTGTTCTGCATGTCCAAGCCTGTGCTGCTTCCCCAAGGTGATTTCCCTCCGGTCGGCCTGGGCAGGCGCCTGGCCGCGGTGTTCTATGACTTTTTACTGTGTACGGCCCTGCTGATCGTCACTGCGGGCCTCTACAAGATGGTCCAGATGGCGATCATCGGCCAACAGCGTATGCGCGAACTTACCGAAGCAGGCGCGCTCGACGGCGACCCTTTGCTGTCCACGGTGCTGCTGTTCGTGCTGTTCGGTTTCTTCGCCAAGTTCTGGACCCATGGCGGGCAGACGCTGGGCATGCAGGTCTGGGGCGTGCGTGTGCAGAACGCCGATGGCTCGCCCATCACGCTCTGGCAGGCACTGTTGCGGTTCGTCGTTTCCATTGCCTCGTGGCTGTGCCTGGGACTGGGTTTTTTCTGGGCCCTGATCGACAAGCGCAAACGCAGCTGGCATGACATCTACTCCGAGAGCCAACTGGTTCGAGTCCCCAAGCCGAAGAAATGAGCGCTCTACTCAAGCGGCAGCGGCCATGAAACACAAGGGGCCGCAATAGCGGCCCCCAGGGTCAAGCACGCAGCCATGGGGCTGCGCAGCAGGCTTATCCAGCGCGGCGCAACAACCACAAGCCTGCCACGGCACAGATGCCGGCTGGCAGCACCACCGCAAGCAACGGCGGGAAGCCGAACACCTGGCTGGATGGACCCAGCAGGTCCTGAGCGATACGGAACACGAAGCCCACCAGCACGCCGGTGAAGACACGCTGACCAAGCGTCACCGAGCGCAGCGGGCCGAAGATGAACGAAATGGCCATGAGTACCAGGGCTGCCGTGATGGCCGGTTGCAGGACCTTGGTCCAGAACGCCAGCCAGTAGCGGGCATTGTTCAACCCTTGGTCGGACAGGTAGTGGATGTAGTCCCACAGGCCGGTGATCGACAGCGATTCAGGCGCCAGCACCACCGTGTTGAGCAACTGCGGCGTGACCGACACATCCCACTGTTCTTCAGGGTTTTGCACGACTTCGGTACGGTCACCATGGAACAGCGTGGTGCGCACATCGGTCAGCAGCCAGTGATCGTTTTCGTAACGCGCCCGGCGCGCGAAGCTGGAGCTGATGATCTTGCGCTGGTCGTCGAACCGGTAGCGGGTCACACCCAGCAGAAGGCCGTTGGGCTGCACGGAGTTGATGTGCACGAACTCCTCGCCCTGCCGGTGCCACATGCCGCGCTTGGAGCTTTGCGCTTCACCGCCACCCTGGGCGAGGGAGCGATCGGCCTGGGCTTTGTTTTCGGTAACCGGTGCCACGTACTCGCCGATCAGCAGGCCAACCAGCATCAGCACCAGCATTGGTTTCATCACCGCCCAGACGATGCGACCGATCGACACCCCAGCAGCGCGCATGATGGTCAGCTCGCTGCTGCTGGCCAGCGTACCCAGGCCGATCAGGCAGCCGATGAGCGCGGCCATCGGCAGCATGTCGTACAGGCGCCGCGGTGCGGTGAGCAGCACGTACTTGCCTGCTTCGAGCACCGTGTAGGTATCGCTCAGGTCGCCCATTTCGTCGATGAAGGCGAACAGCGAGGCCAGCCCCAGGATGATGCCCAGGACAGCCAGAATAGCCACCAGCACGCTTTGGCCGATATAACGATCGAGCTTAGCCACGGGCCACCTCCGCACGACGGGCTGCGCGCTTGAGGCGAAGAGGTTCCCAGTACATCAGGCCCAGGCCGATGAGCAGGAACAGCCCATGCACCCACCACATGCCAAGGGCGATGGGCAGCTTGCCCTTCTCGAGTGCACCGCGCACGGAAATCAGCATTGTCAGGTACGCCATGTACAGGAGGATGGCTGGCAGCAGCTTGAGGAAACGCCCCTGCCGAGGATTGGCCCGTGACAGCGGCACGGCGAGCAGGGTCACGATGAACACCAGGATCGGCAGTGACAGACGCCATTGCAACTCGGCGCGTTCACGCAGGTCCGTAGCGCCGAATAGTTGGGTAGTGGGAATGGCCTCCCGCTCGGTGACCTCCTCGCTGACTTCAGGCTTGGGCAACAACACGCCATAGGTGTCGTACTTGATGGCGCGGTAGTCGGCCTGGCCTGGGTTACCGTCGTAGCGGTAGCCGTTTTCGAGCACCAGATAACGGTTGCCATCGGCCTGGATTTCCTGGTGCCCGCGCTCGGCCACCAGCACCGACGGGGCGCGGTCCTTGGTCTTGTCCTGGTTGAAGCGTTTTTCGGAGATGAACACGCCGCCCAGGTTTACCCGGTCATCTGAAAGCTGCTCGGTGTAGGTCACCCGCGAACCATCGCGCAGGGTCTGGAAGCGGCCCGGCACCAGGGTGTCGAATTCGGTCAGGGCATCCTGCTGGCTGATGATCTTCTGCACCTGGGCCACGCCCAGGGGTGCAAGGCTCAGGCTCAGCCAGGCCACTAGCAGGGCCACCAGCGCTGCAGGCGCCATGGTCATGGCCAGCAAGCGCTGCTGGCTCATGCCGGTGGCCGACAGCACGGTCATTTCGCTTTCCAGGTACAGCCGGCCATAGGCCAGCAGAATACCCAGGAACAACCCCAACGGCAGGATCAGTTGCAGGAAGCCCGGCAGGCGGAACCCCATGATCAGGAACAGTACGCCAGGGTCGAGCACCCCCTGTGCAGCCTGGGCCAGGTATTTGATGAAGCGCCCGCTCATGATGATCACCAGCAGCACGGCGCTGACGGCGCTCAAGGTCACCAGGACCTCGCGGGAAAGATAACGAAAGACGATCAAACCAGACACTCCTGGGTTGTCAGCACGGACTGCCAATCGATGGCACCAGACGATGACTTAGTACATCCAAGGCCAATGCTGGTTCGCCCAAGGCGAACCTCCATATAAAGTGCGCGCATTATCCTGTGATTGACCGCGCCTGTCACTTGGCCGCGCATCGCACAGCACGCCGGGGTTGTCAGCACGCCGGCCGCAGGCTCAAACTGGCAGCTTTTCCACTGGCCTGCCACTGCGCAGCCAGTCGCGTTCCAAGCGCCGGCCAGCACGGCGCCACACGTATCGATCATTCGGGGACCCTGAGATGGAACTGGTTGTAAAAAGCGTAGCCGCTGCATCGCTCAAGACCGCAACGCTGGTCATCCCAGTCGGTGAAAAACGTGCCTTGGGCACCGCGGCCCAGGCCGTGGACCTGGCAAGCGAGGGCGCCATCAGTGCGGCGCTCAAGCGTGGCGACCTGGTGGGCAAGCCTGGCCAGACGCTGCTGCTGCACGCCGTTGCAGGCCTGAAGGCCGAGCGTGTGCTGCTGGTGGGTAGCGGCAAGGACGAGGCACTGGGTGATCGCACCTGGCGCAAGCTGGTGGCCAGCGTTGCCGGCGTGCTCAAGGGCCTCAACGGTGCCGACGCCGTTCTGGCACTCGATGACATTGCGCTGAGCAACCGCGATGCAGGCTATGGCAAATATCGCCTGCTGGCCGAAACCCTGCTCGACGGCGAGTACGTGTTCGATCGTTTCAAAAGCCAGAAAGCCGAGCCTCGTGCGCTGAAAAAAGTCACCCTGCTCACCAACAAGCTCGGCCAGGCCGACGTGGAGCGCGCCGTGCGCCACGCCAATGCCATCGCCACTGGCATGGCCTATACCCGTGACCTGGGCAACCTGCCGCCCAACCTGTGCCATCCAAGCTACCTGGCCGAGCAGGCCAAGGAGCTGGGCAAGGCGCACAAAGGCCTGAAAGTCGACGTGCTGGACGAGAAGAAGATCAAGGACCTGGGCATGGGCGCGTTCTACGCCGTCGGCCAGGGCAGCGATCAACCTCCGCGCCTGATCGTGCTCAACTACCAAGGCGCCAAGAAAGGCGACAAGCCTTTCGTGCTGGTGGGCAAGGGCATCACCTTCGACACTGGCGGCATCAGCCTAAAGCCCGGTGCCGGCATGGACGAGATGAAATACGACATGTGCGGCGCAGCCAGCGTGTTCGGCACCCTGCGTGCGGTGCTGGAACTGCAGCTGCCCATCAATCTGGTGTGCTTGCTCGCCTGTGCCGAGAACATGCCCAGCGGCGGCGCCACTCGCCCCGGTGACATCGTGACCACCATGAGCGGCCAGACCGTTGAGATTCTCAACACCGACGCCGAAGGTCGCCTGGTACTGTGCGATACCCTCACCTACGCCGAGCGCTTCAAACCCCAGGCGGTGATCGATATCGCCACGCTTACCGGCGCCTGCATCGTCGCCCTAGGCAGCCACACCAGCGGTCTGATGGGCAACAACGACGCGCTGGTCAGCCAACTGCTCGAGGCGGGCAAGCGTGCCGATGACCGCGCCTGGCAATTGCCGCTGTTCGACGAATACCAGGAACAACTGGACAGCCCGTTCGCCGACATGGGCAACATCGGCGGCCCGAAAGCCGGCACCATCACCGCCGGTTGCTTCCTGTCGCGATTCGCCAAGGCCTATGACTGGGCGCACCTGGATATCGCGGGTACCGCCTGGATCAGCGGCGGCAAGGACAAGGGTGCCTCCGGTCGCCCGGTGCCCTTGCTGACCCAGTACCTGCTGGACCGCGCTGGCGCCTGACCGCAACCGCCGGCAGTGCCTCGGGCATTGCCGGCTGACGGAACCCACATGAGCAAAGTCGACTTCTACATACTGCCTACCGATTCGCTGGAGGCGCGCCTGGATTTCGCCTGCAAGCTGTGCGACAAAGCCTGGCGGCTCGGCCATCGCGTCTACCTGCACTGCCAGGATGAGGATCAGCGTGCCGCTTTGGACACGCGTTTATGGGCATTCAGGGGCGAAGCCTTCGTGCCCCATGACCTGGCAGAAGATCACGCCGATGCGAGCGTGGCGCTTGGCGTCGGTGATCACGCCCAGGGGCACCAGGACTTGTTGATCAACCTGGGCGCCGATGTTCCCGGCTTTGTCAGCCAGTTCGAGCGGGTTGCCGAGATCGTGGTTGAAGAGGCAGCGATCCGCCAATCGGCGCGTGAGCGATTCCGTTTCTACCGTGAACAAGGCTATGCTCTGCAAGACCACCGCTTACAGCGATTTTGATGACGATGGACAAGCACGCTCCCCTGCCCGGCTCTACCCACCTGCTCGACGATCTTGAGTCGATTCGCCAATTGCTTGGCGATGCCGACCTGCAACCGCCTTTGCTCACCGACACGGTGGAGCAGGTGCCTGCACGCGTTGACGCCGCTGCCGATCCGGCTGCCAGCGACACCGCCCAGGACGACCCGCAGGCACGTCGCCAGGACACCCTGCTGCACCTTGAAAGCGAACTGCGCGCTGCAGCGCAGATGATCATGCAGGATGTGATCAACGACTTTACCCCGCACATCGAAAACGAGATCAAGCGTCGCCTCGATGCGCGCATCGAGCGGTTGATCAAGCGTTCGGAGTGAAGGGGCTGCCGGGCACCTGCTCTTCACCCGCCTGCAAGCTACTGCTCCTACTGGCGAAGCTGTAACGTTCTGCTGCGGCGCAGGACGCTTGCCGTCACGCGGCTGTCTTTCCCCGCACCGGGCAAACCCGCCCAGCAGCCGCTTGTCGCCTGCGCCCTCCGGCTTGGTTATACTTCCCGGCTTTCCCGAATAAATGCACAGGGTCCCGCCGCGCATGGATAAGACCTACCAGCCGCACGCCATCGAAACTTCCTGGTACAACACCTGGGAAGCCGAAAACTATTTCGCTCCACAAGGTGCAGGCGAGTCCTACACCATCATGATTCCGCCGCCGAACGTGACCGGCAGCCTGCACATGGGCCATGGTTTCAACAACGCGATCATGGATGCCCTGATCCGCTTCCGCCGCATGCAGGGTCGCGACACCCTCTGGCAGCCTGGTACCGACCACGCGGGCATCGCCACGCAGATGCTGGTCGAGCGCCAGCTTGAAGCCAAGGGCCTGAACCGTCATGACCTGGGCCGCGAACAGTTCCTGGAAAAAATCTGGGAGTGGAAAGACCAGTCGGGCGGCAACATCAGCCGGCAGATTCGTCGGCTCGGCTCCTCCGTGGACTGGAGCCGCGAGCGCTTCACCATGGACGATGGCCTGTCCGAAGCGGTCAAGGAAGCGTTCGTGCGCCTGCATGAAGACGGCCTGATCTACCGGGGCAAGCGCCTGGTCAACTGGGATACCAAGCTGCACACCGCCATTTCCGATCTGGAAGTCGAGAGCCACGACGAGAAAGGTCACCTGTGGAACCTGCGCTACCCGCTGGCCGACGGTGCCACCACCGCCGAGGGGCTGGATTACCTCGTGGTCGCCACCACGCGTCCGGAAACCCTGCTGGGTGACGCTGCCGTCGCGGTCAACCCCACCGACGAACGCTACCAGGCCCTGATCGGCAAGTTCGTCGAGTTGCCGCTGGTTGGCCGTCGCATCCCTATCGTTGCCGATGACTACTGCGACCCTGAGTTCGGCACCGGTTGCGTCAAGATCACCCCGGCCCACGACTTCAACGACTATGAAGTCGGCAAGCGTCATAACCTGCCGCTGCTGAACATTTTCGACAAGAATGCCGTGGTGCTGCCAGCAGCCCAGGCATTCAACCTCGATGGTTCGCTCAATGACCAGGTAGACACCGCCCTGCCGTCCCAGTACGCCGGCCTCGATCGCTTCGTTGCACGTAAGCAGATCGTTGCCGACCTGGAGGCTCAGGGTCTGCTGGTCGGCATCGACGACCATGCCTTGAAAGTGCCCAAGGGCGACCGCTCGGGCACCATCATCGAACCGTGGCTGACCGACCAGTGGTACGTTTCCACCAAGCCGCTGGCCGAGCCTGCCATCGCTGCGGTCGAGGATGGCCGTATCCAGTTCGTGCCCAAGCAGTACGAGAACATGTACTTCTCCTGGATGCGCGACATTCAGGATTGGTGCATCAGCCGGCAGCTGTGGTGGGGCCATCGCATCCCGGCCTGGTACGACGAGGCGGGCCGGGTCTATGTCGGGCGCAACGAGGAGGAAGTGCGCAGCAAGCACGGCCTCGGCGCGGACGTGAACCTGCGCCAGGATGACGACGTGCTCGACACCTGGTTCAGCTCGGGCCTGTGGACCTTCTCAACCCTGGGCTGGCCGGAGCAAACGGAGTTCCTCAAGAAATTCCACTCCACCGATGTGCTGGTCACCGGCTTCGACATCATCTTCTTCTGGGTTGCGCGCATGATCATGTTGACCATGCACCTGATCAAGAACGAGGACGGCACGCCCCAGGTTCCGTTCAAGACCGTGTACGTGCACGGCCTGGTGCGTGACGGCCAGGGCCAGAAGATGTCCAAGTCCAAGGGCAACGTGCTGGACCCACTGGACATCGTCGACGGCATCACCCTCGATGCCCTGCTGGAGAAACGCACCAGCGGCATGATGCAGCCCAAGCTGGCCGAGAAGATCGCCAAGCAGACCAAGGCCGAGTTCCCCGAGGGTATCGCCAGCTACGGTACCGACGCCCTGCGTTTCACGTTCTGCTCCTTGGCCTCGACCGGTCGCGACATCAAGTTCGACATGGGCCGCGTCGAAGGCTATCGCAACTTCTGCAACAAGATCTGGAATGCCGCCCGCTACGTGCTGGACAAGGGTGAGGACTGTGGGCAGAACGGCGAGGCCTACGAGCTGTCGCTGGCCGACCGCTGGATCATCTCGCAGCTGCAGCGCACCGAAGCTGAAGTGACCCGTCAGCTCGAACAGTTCCGCTTCGACCTGGCCAGCCAGGCGCTGTACGAATTCATCTGGAACCAGTACTGCGACTGGTACCTTGAGCTTTCCAAGCCAGTGTTGTGGGATGAGCAGGCCCCTGTGGAACGCGCCCGTGGCACGCGCCGCACCCTGGTTCGCGTGCTGGAGGTGGCACTGCGCCTGGCCCACCCGTTCATGCCGTTCATCACCGAGGAAATCTGGCAGCGCATTGCACCGTTGGCCGGCGTCGAAGGCAAGACCATCATGCTGCAGCCCTGGCCTCAGGCCAATGACGCCCGCATCGACGTGGCCGCCGAAGGCGACATCGAGTGGCTCAAGGAGCTGATGGTCGGCTTGCGCAACATTCGCGCTGAAATGAACATCGGCCCTGGCAAACCCCTGCCGCTGTTCCTGAAGAACGCCAGCGCCGACGACCAGCGCCGCCTGCAGGAAAACGAAGCCTTGCTCAAGAAATTGGCCAAGGTCGAATCGTTCACCGTGCTGGGCGACAACGACGAGGCGCCATTGTCCGCCACGGCGCTGGTGGGTGACCTTCAGGTGCTGGTACCGATGGCCGGGCTGATCGACAAAAATGCCGAACTGGCTCGCCTGAACAAGGAAATCCAGCGCCTGCAAGGCGAAGTGGCGCGCGTGGGCGGCAAGCTGTCCAACGCCGCGTTCGTCGACAAGGCACCGCCTGCCGTCATCGAGAAGGAGCGCGCCAAGCTGGCCGAGTCCGAGCAGGCGTTGGCGAACTTCACCGAGCAGCATGCGCGGATTGCAGCGCTGTAACCTGACCGTGCAGTGCTGACTGACGAGGGCTCAGCCCTCGTTCGCGGCCAGCCCCGGGGCAACCGGGCCGGCCGCGACCGGGCCGTCCAACGGTCTGGGGGCCAGCACCTGCAACACCGGACCCGAGCATGACCCAGAGCAAACCCACCCTGCACCCGCGTAACCGCCATCAAGGGCGCTACGATTTTCCCAGCCTGATCAAGGCACACCCTGATCTGGCGCGCTTCACCCTCACCAACCCCCATGGCAAACCCAGCATCGATTTCGCCAACCCCGAAGCGGTGCGAGTGTTCAACCGTGCCCTGCTCAAGGCCCAGTACGGGATCCAGCATTGGGACATCCCCGCCAACTACCTGTGCCCGCCGATTCCAGGTCGCGCCGACTACCTTCATGTGGCCGCCGATCTGTTGGCTGCCGATAACGCAGGCCAGCTCCTCAAAGGCGCTCAGGTGCGCGTGCTCGACATCGGCGTGGGTGCCAACTGCATCTACCCGCTGCTGGGCCATAGCGATTACCGCTGGCGCTTTCTGGGCTCGGACATCGATCCGGTAGCATTGGCGTCGGCCAAGGCGATCATTCAGGCCAATGGCTTGGACAAGGTCATCAACCTGCGCCAGCAGAGCAACCCTGCGCATATCCTCAGCGGCCTGCTCAAGGACGACGAGCGCTTCGACCTGACCCTGTGCAACCCGCCCTTCCATGCCTCACGCGAGGAAGCCACCCGTGGCAGCCAGCGCAAATGGAAGAACCTGGGCAAACAGGACCCCAAGCGCAAGCTGCCCGTGTTGAACTTCGGTGGCCAGAACAACGAACTGTGGTGCGAAGGCGGTGAAATCCGCTTCGTCACCCAACTGATCAACGAGAGCGCGCAATACGCCAGCCAGACACTGTGGTTCACCAGCCTGGTGTCGAAGGCCAGTAACCTGCCGGCACTGGAGGCAGCCTTGAAAAAGGCGGGGGCCGCGGCTGTGCGCGTTGTTGAAATGGGCCAAGGACAGAAACAAAGCCGCATGCTCGCCTGGAGCTTCCATGACGATGCTGCGCGCCAGGCATGGCGCGCCAAGCCCATTTCACAGGCATGAAAAAACCGCGCTCGGGTAACCCGGGCGCGGTCAGGTCACTGCATCGACAATTACTTGTTGATGGCGTCGGTCAGCACTTTGGCCGGTACGAACTTGACGACTTTCTTGGCAGCGATTTCGATGGCAGCGCCAGTCGAAGGGTTGCGGCCGGTACGGGCAGGACGCTCGGAGACTTTCAGCTTGCCGATGCCTGGCAGGGTGATTTCAGCGCCGTTTTCCAGTTGGTCGGCAACGATCTGGCCCAGTTGCTCCAGAGCGTTCTTGGCGGTGGCTTTAGGCGCTGCGATCGATTCGGCGATGTCGGCAATCAGTTGGTCTTTGGTCAATGCCATGGTGGTGTTCCTTCCCTATCAAATTCGATGGTTATGCAGCGAACGACGACGTTATCGGGCCAGCCCCGACGAGATTGGAGGGCCGCGCCAATTGGGTATGTAGATACGCAAATCAGCGTTTGGTTCGACACGCCGAGCGCGTACTGCAGCAATGCGCCACAACAGGGGCGCAAGACGGCGCAAAACTACCACAGCAGCGGATAAATATCCGCTGCCACCCCTGATTTAATGCAGGTTTTCAGGCCTTGATGATGAAAAGACCGCAGATTTGAGTAAAAAACCGCCAACCTGCGATTCTGCTTCGATCCGCCCACTGAATCACCCAGCGTCTGAGGTAAACTTCAGTGCTTTTGTACCTGTCCGAGACTCCCCATGCCAATCCGACATTGCATCGTTCACCTGATCGACAAAAAGCCCGATGGCAGCCCTGCCGTATTGCACGCACGTGACGCCGAGCTCGCGGCCTCGGACGCCATCGAGAACCTGCTAGCCGACCTCAATGACAGCTACAACGCCAAACAAGGCAAGGCTTGGGGGTTCTTCCACAGCGAGTCCGGCGCTTATCCGCTCAGTGGCTGGCTGAAACAGTACCTAGAGCAGGAGCAGGATTTCACCGCCTTCAGCCGGCAGGCTGTGGAGCATCTGCAAAAGCTGATGGAAGAGTCCAATCTGTCCACCGGCGGGCACATTCTGTTCGCGCATTACCAGCAAGGCATGACCGAATACCTGGCCATCGCATTGCTGCACCACAGCGAAGGCGTTGCCGTGAACGCCGAGCTCGATGTCATGCCTTCGCGGCACCTGGACCTGGGTCAGTTGCACCTGGCAGCACGCATCAATCTTTCGGAATGGAAGAACAACCAGAACTCCAAGCAGTACATCTCGTTCATCAAAGGCAAGAACGGCAAGAAAGTCTCGGATTACTTCCGTGACTTCATCGGTTGCCAGGAAGGTGTGGACGGGCCGGGCGAGACGCGCACGCTGCTCAAGGCGTTCAGTGACTTCGTGGAAAGCGAGGACCTGCCTGAGGCCTCTGCCCGCGAAAAGACCCAGACGCTGGTGGACTACGCCACCACGCAGACCAAGTTGGGCGAACCGGTGACGCTCGAAGAACTGTCCAGCCTGATCGATGAGGATCGGCCCAAGGCGTTTTACGACCATATCCGCAACAAGGACTACGGGTTGTCACCGGAGATTCCTGCCGATAAGCGCACCCTCAACCAGTTCCGTCGCTTCACCGGCCGTGCCGAAGGGCTGTCGATCAGTTTCGAGGCGCACCTGCTGGGCGACAAGGTGGAGTACGACGAAGCTGCTGGCACCTTGATCATCAAAGGTTTGCCCACGACGCTCGTGGATCAGCTCAAGCGTCGCAAAGACTGACCGCACGGCATGCAGGTTCGGCGTTGTAGGAGGACACCAGTGCCTCTTTCGCCGACTTGCGCAGGCGCTTGACCAGCCTTTCCTGGCGCAAGGCTTCGCTTTTGTCTGGCCACCGCTCCATGTAGACCAGGGCCTGGGCAGGGCTGCTTTTGAAAAAGCGTGCCCCCTGGCCTTTGCGGTGCGCCTCGAAGCGCCGCCGCGGGTCATCGCTGATGCCACAGTAGAGCGCGCCATTGGCCGCCCTGACCAGGTACACATACCATGGTTTGATTACCTGATCCGGTACTCTTTCACTCACCACAACGGTTGTATCCATCATTAACTTCATGAGCCCAC
Source organism: Pseudomonas sp. UBA5666 (assembly GCF_002420785.1). NCBI lineage: Bacteria > Pseudomonadati > Pseudomonadota > Gammaproteobacteria > Pseudomonadales > Pseudomonadaceae > Pseudomonas > Pseudomonas sp. UBA5666. Next base: position 83,960 of record NZ_DIIQ01000006.1, read on the forward strand.
TCGACGAGGGCTCATCATGCTCCATTTGCAGATTCGTTCACTGCTGGCCACTGCGGTACTCGCTGCAACTGCCAGCGCACAGGCTTCGATTGGCGCCCAGACCGCCGCCCGCATGCAGGAAAACTATAACGCCACCCCCACCCAGTGCGAGGGCAATGCCGTGCCGGCCCATGCCTGCTCTGGCGTCTTGCTGAGGTCCACGCTTCCATCTCCGTACTATCACACCTGGCATCATAGCCAGAACAGCAAGGACAAAGGTGGTGTTTCGTTTTCCTACCTGCGCAGTGACTTGCCGACCACTGGCCTGGCCGCCGATGGTCGCAGTGGCTTCACCTTGTATCCGCTGATACAGCGACCCGCTGGATCCCTGCGCTATGAAATGCTCTGCGCATGGCCCACCGACGGCGACACCTGGGAACGTGACAACCGGGGGTGCGGCGACAATCGACAGACACCCGAACGTGAAACGGCTTGCCATGAGCAAGGCGTGCACACGGCCGAAGACTGGATCGCACGCTTCAGGCTGACCGGCGACTACAAGCGTCAATGCGCCTTCGACATACGCCGGGCGCGCATACCGGAACGCGCGGAAGCCTTCCACCAGACCCTGCGCACGCAACGGTTGTTTGCTGACGAACTGCCCTTTGTCTGGAACGAGATAGTCATCGGCGCTTGGGATGAAGCCCGCGCGGGCGAGCTGCCCATCCAGTCATTCTTTTACATCGACGGGGAGTCCGGTGCCCTGGAGCAGGCCCAGGCAGATCAGAAGGACTGGCACCGCACCCATGGCGGCTTCATACCCGTCATCAAGGTACGGCTACCCTGGCAGGCCGGCGAGCGTGCCACGTTCACCTATCACGACCGTGATCAGGCCGTTGCCGCCCCTTGAGCGTGCTGGTACGCCCGCAAGCCCTTGAATGCCTGGTGGCGTACTTTGGCCTGTAGCCAAGGTGTCCAGCCCAGCAGTAGCCCTGGCGCACCCAGGGCCTGGCGGGACCAGGCCCACAGGTCGAAGTCGTCTTGATGCCGGTGTATCAGCCCATCGCGGATCTCGAAGCGTGCCTGGATGGTGTTGACCACGTCTCGTCCGGTCTGGGCGAAGACGTAAGTGGCAGTCCATTGCGCCGAACCACCGCGCTCATCGGCACACACGTTGTCGTAGCGCAGGGAGAAATCCTTGGCGCGCCGGGTCAGCATTCGCCACATGTCGCCGGCGTCCCTGCCACGCAGCGTGCCGAAGACCGGATCACTGAACACCACGTCATCGCTGTAACAGGCGACCATGGCCTGGGCATCAAGCCGCTGGAACGCCTGGTAGAAACGGGTTATCAACTCGCGGTTGGCATCGCTCATCAAAGGGCCTTCCCTTGGGTTAAAACCGCACGATAATCCGCGTCGCCGGGTTACGCCAGTACCACCGTGAAACCATCAGACCTTCTCGCTGGTGACCTGCACATGCAACGCGCGCCCTGCCCCCAGGCCAAACACGATGGCCCCTGCACCGAGCACCGCAAACACCCAACCCAAAGCACTCCAGCCTCCGGTCAGGTCATGCACCAGGCCCACGGCGAACGGCCCCATCGACGCCAGCGTATAGCCAACGCCCTGAGCCATGCTGGAGAGGTTTGCCGCCACATGCGCATCCCTTGAGCGCAGCACGATCAAGGTCAGTGCCAGGGCAAACGTGCCACCCTGGCCCAGGCCCAGCAGCACTGCCCAGCCCCACAGCCCCGACAAGGGTGCGTAAAGGCAGCCGAACAGTCCGCAAAGGGTCACCAGCATGACCACCACGATCGCTAGGCGCTGATCACGTCCACGGGTGGCCAACCAGGGTGCCGCAAGCGAGCTGAACAGTTGCATGATCACCGACCCCGACAGCACCAGGCCCGCCTGGGTTGGGCTAAGGCCGCGGCCAATCAGGATAGAGGGCAGCCAGCCGAAGACAATGTAGGCGAGCGAGGACTGCAGGCCCATGTACAGTGTGACCTGCCATGCCAGCGGATCACGCCAAAGGCCACGCACGCGATAGGCGACCTTGTGCACGCCATGACCGTTGCGCGCCTGTGGCAGCCATACCAGCATGGCCAGCACGGCTGGTAGCATCCAGAACCCCAGTGCCGGGGCCCAGTTGTCGCCCAAGGCGTGCGCCAGCGGCACGGTCGCCCCCGCCGCCATCGCCGCCCCCAGGCACAGCGCCATGGTATAGACGCCGGTCAGCGTGCCGGCATGCTGTGGAAAGTCGCGCTTGACGATACCCGGTAGCAGTACACCGATGATGCCGATACTGGCACCGGCCAGCAGGCTGCCCAGAAACAGACCCGTCGTGCCCAGGACACTGCGCAGGACGATGCCCACCGCCAAGGTCCCCAGAATGCCCAGCACCACCCGTTCGCTGCCCAGGCGGCGCGCCAGCATGGGCGCGAGCGGCGCGAACAGGCCCAGGCACAGCACCGGCAATGTCGTCAGCAGGCCTGCCTGCGCTGCGCTGAGCCCCAGCCCGTCAGAGACCTGCCCCAGCACCGGCGCCATGCTCGACAACGCAGGGCGCAGGTTCAAGGCCACCAGTATCAGGCCGAGCAACAGCAGCCAGGGTTTGTGCCTGACCGGCGGCTGGCTCTGCACCTGCTCGTCGTCCGCCTCGGCGTCGATGAGCAACGGATCGCTGTCATGATCCACTGCTGGGGTTTTGGGCATTCTGGATTCAGGCATTGGTAACTCGTGTCAGAGGGCGAGCAAGATCAGGTGCGTCGCCTGGGCCGCACCCGTGGTTGGATAACCTCGAAACAAAGACGCACGCCATGAGCCTTGCGGGACATGGCGAACGCAGCGACGTCACGCCAGGGCGTCGAGCAACGCCTGATTCATTTCAGGGGTGCCAATGGTGATGCGCAGGAACTGATCGATACGCGCCTGCTTGAAGTGACGCACGATGACCCCTTGCTCGCGCAACTGCGCCGCGAGGGCAGCGGCATCGTGTCGAGGATGGCGGGCAAAGACGAAGTTGGCTGCCGATGGCAGCACCTCGAAGCCACGCGCTTGCAACTCGGCCACCAACGCTTCGCGGCTGTCGATCACTTTCTGGCAGGTCTGCTGGAAATACGCTCGATCGGCGAATGCCGCTGCTGCACCGACGATGGCGGCGCGGTCCAGTGGGTAGGAGTTGAAGCTGTTCTTGATCCGCTCCAGTGCCTCGATCAGGTCCGGATGACCTACGGCCAAGCCCACCCGCAGGCCGGCCAGGGAGCGCGATTTCGACAGGGTCTGGGTTACCAGCAGGTTGTCGTAACGGCCTACCAGGCTGATCGCCGTCTGACCGCCGAAATCGATGTAGGCCTCATCGACGACCACCACCGAATCCGGGTTCTGCTGCAAGAGTTGCTCGATGGCCTGCAACGGCATCAGGCAGCCAGTCGGCGCATTGGGGTTGGGGAAAATGATACCGGCGTTGGGCTTGCGGTAGTCCTCGACACGAATCTGGAACTGGTCGTCCAGGGGCACCTGCTCATAGGCAATGCCGTACAGCCCGCAATACACCGGATAGAAGCTGTAGCTGATGTCTGGAAACAGCAGAGGCGCATCGTGCTGGAACAGGCCATGGAAGATGTGCGCCAGCACCTCGTCCGAGCCGTTGCCGACGAATACCTGGGCAGCGGTGATGCCGTAGTAGTCCGCGACCGCTTGCTTCAGGTGATCGCCATTGGGATCAGGGTACAGGCGCAGGCTATCGTTGATTTCACCGCGCATGGCTTCGAGCGCCTTGGGCGACGGGCCATAGGGGTTCTCATTGGTGTTCAGCTTGACCAGGCGGGCAAGCTTGGGCTGTTCACCAGGAACATAGGGCACTAGCGCCTTGACGAAAGGGCTCCAGAATCGACTCATGCTCAGTTCCCCTTCTCGGTAGTCAGAATGCGGTATTCGGCACTGCGCGCGTGGGCGGTCAGCGACTCGCCGCGGGCCAGCACGGAGGCCGTGCGCCCCAGTTCGGAAGCGCCCTGCTCCGAACAGAAGATGATCGATGAACGCTTCTGGAAGTCATAGACCCCGAGCGGGGACGAGAAGCGTGCAGTGCCAGAGGTGGGCAGTACATGGTTCGGACCCGCGCAGTAGTCACCCAGTGCCTCGCTGGTGTGACGCCCCATGAAAATGGCGCCAGCGTGACGGATGTGCGGCAACCACGCCTGTGGATCTGCCACTGACAACTCGAGGTGCTCGGGCGCGATACGGTTGGCCACCTCGATGGCCTGCTGCATGTCGCGCACCTGGATCAATGCCCCACGCCCATTGACCGACTTTTCGATGATGTCGGCCCGCTCCATGGTCGGCAGCAACTTGTCGATGCTTTTCGCGACACGGTCGAGGAATGCAGCGTCCGGGCTCACCAGGATGGCCTGGGCGTCCTCGTCGTGCTCGGCCTGGGAGAACAGGTCCATGGCGATCCAGTCTGGATCGGTCTGGCCGTCACACACCACGAGGATCTCGGAGGGGCCGGCGATCATGTCGATCCCGACCTGCCCGAACACATGGCGCTTGGCCGTGGCGACATAGATGTTGCCCGGGCCGACGATCTTGTCGACCTTGGGCACGCTGGCAGTGCCATAGGCCAGAGCAGCCACGGCCTGGGCGCCACCGACGGTGAACACGCGATCGACACCGGCGATACAGGCCGCGGCCAGCACCAGTTCGTTGACCTCGCCACGCGGTGTAGGCACCACCATGACCACCTCGCCCACACCCGCCACCTTCGCGGGAATGGCGTTCATCAGCACGGATGAGGGGTAGGACGCCTTGCCGCCAGGCACATACAACCCGGCGCGATCCAGCGGGGTGACCTTCTGGCCCAGCACGGTGCCATCGGCTTCGGTGTACTGCCAGGAGTCCTGTTTTTGCCGCTCGTGGTAAAGACGCACGCGCTCGGCGGCTTTTTCAAGGGCCGCACGCTGGGTGTCAGTGATGCGGGTCAGTGCGAGCTCGAGCCGCTGACGATCGAGGATCAAGTCCTGGATCGAGTCGGCTTGCAGGCCATCGAAGCGCTGGGTGAACTCCACCAGGGCGTCGTCGCCGCGCTCGCGCACAGCCTTGATGATGTCGAGCACGCGCTGGTTGACCGCCTCATCGGACACACTCTCCCAGCTCAGCAGATGATCCAGATGTCGGGCGAAGTCCGGGTCAGCAGCGTTGAGACGGGCAATTGCAGTGGACACGGTCATGGCGAGGGCCTCGGTTGATGACGAATGCTCAGGCGCCCTAGGCTACCAGTCCATCCGCGCGGGCACCTGAGAAAAGTGGCTATGACGCGGATAGACGGGCGCGACAGCGAAGGTCGCGCGCAGAAGTCAGCCGCGGTGTCGCGATTCGACCGCTTTACGCAGGGTGTCGATCAGGCTCTGGATGCGGGCGTGCTGCATTTTCATGGAGGCCTTGTTGACCACCAGGCGGGAGCTGATGTCGGCGATCATCTCCTGGGGTTCCAGGCCGTTGGCACGCAAGGTGTTACCGGTATCGACCACGTCGATGATCTTGTCGGCCAGGTTGATCAGCGGCGCCAGCTCCATGGAGCCGTACAGCTTGATGATGTCGACCTGACGGCCTTGCTCGGCATAGTAACGTTTGGCCACGTTGACGAACTTGGTGGCCACCCGCAGACGCCCCTTGGGCTCTGGCGCACCAACCACCCCGGCGGTCATCAGCTTGCAGCGGGCAATCTGCAGGTCCAGCGGTTCGTAGAGACCTTGGCCGCCATACTCCATCAACACGTCCTTGCCAGCCACGCCCAGGTCGGCGGCGCCATGCTCGACATAGGTCGGCACGTCGGTGGCACGCACGATCAGCAAGCGCACGTCGTCCTGCGTGGTGGGAATGATCAGCTTGCGGCTCTTGTCCGGGTTCTCGGTGGGTACGATACCGGCTTCGGCCAGCAACGGCAGGGTATCGTCGAGAATACGGCCTTTGGAAAGCGCGATGGTCAGCATTGGAACGTCAGTCCTTAAGCGGCTACTGCTGGCCAGGTCAACGACCTGGCGGCATTCAATTCATGAGGCACAGGCAGGGCAAGCGAGGCTGCACGCTTCCCTGCACTGCGCCAACGGGCTCCTAGCCCGGCACGCGACGGATCTTCGCGCCCAGCATCTGCAGTTTTTCCTCGATGCATTCGTAACCACGGTCGATGTGGTAGATGCGGTCGATCAGGGTGTCCCCTTCGGCTACCAGGGCCGACAGTACCAGACTGGCCGAGGCGCGCAAGTCGGTGGCCATGACCGGGGCGCCCTTGAGCGCATTGACCCCAGTGACGATGGCCGTGTTGCCCTCGACCTGGATCTGCGCGCCCATGCGGTGCATTTCATACACGTGCATGAAGCGGTTTTCGAAGATCGTCTCGATGACGGCGCCAGTGCCTTCAGCGATGGCGTTGAGCGAGATGAACTGCGCCTGCATGTCGGTCGGGAAGGCAGGATAGGGCGCGGTGCGCAGGTTGACGGCCTTGGGCCGCTTGCCGTGCATGTCCAGCTCGATCCAGTCGGTACCGGTGCTGATGTCGGCACCGGCTTCCTTGAGTTTTTCCAGCACCGCTTCAAGGATGGTCGGATCGGTGTCCTTGACCTTGACGCGGCCACCGGTCACGGCAGCGGCGACCAGGTAGGTACCGGTCTCGATACGGTCGGGCATGACCCGGTAGTTGGCCGAACCCAAACGCTCCACGCCATCGATGGTGATGGTGTCGGTGCCTGCGCCTTGCACGTTACCGCCCATGGCATTGATGAAGTTGGCCAGGTCGACCACTTCAGGCTCGCGCGCGGCGTTCTGCAACACGCTGCGACCCTTGGCCAGGGCTGCGGCCATCATGATGTTCTCGGTACCGGTCACGCTGACGGTATCGAAGAAGAAGTGCGCGCCGCGCAGCCCGCCTTCGGGCGCCTTGGCCTTGATGTAGCCGGCCTCGACTTCGATCGTTGCGCCCATGGCTTCCAGGCCGCGGATGTGCAGGTCGACCGGGCGTGAGCCAATGGCGCAACCGCCGGGCAACGCCACTTCGGCTTCACCGAAGCGGGCAACCATGGGGCCGAGCACCAGGATGGAGGCACGCATGGTCTTGACCAGCTCATACGGCGCTACCAGGGTCTTGATGCTGCGCGGGTCGATTTCCACCGCCAGCTTTTCGTCGATCACAGGCTCGATGCCCATGCGCCCGAACAGCTCGATCATGGTGGTGATGTCGTGCAGGTGCGGCAGGTTGCCTACGGTGACCGGGCCATCGGCCAGCAAGGTGGCGGCCAGGATTGGCAGGGCGGCGTTTTTCGCACCCGAAATGCGGATCTCGCCGTCAAGACGAGCGCCACCAGTGATAATCAGTTTGTCCATTTGGAATCTCGCCGCCTTGTGGCTCAGGTGCGCTCAGCCCAAGCTGCGCTGCTGAAAAATTTCATGGTTACCGCATGGATGCTGCCATTGGCGATCCATGGATTGAGGTGGGCGTAGATCGCCTGCTGACGCTTGACCGGGCTAAGGCCAGCCAGCTCGTCGCTGATCACGTTCAACTGGAAGTTGCAGCCTTCGCCTTCAACTTCGACCCGGGAACCCGGCAATTTTTCTTCAAGGAAGCTTTTAACTTCTAGGGCCTGCATGCTCAACCTCAATCGGCGCCCGATGCGCACGGGTCGGCCATCATACAAAAAAGCCCCTCGCCTGCGAAGCCCAACGAGGGAGTTCACTGACCGAGGGGCGATTCTACCGCCAGCGTTTCAGCTCGCCAGCACCTCGTCGAGGTCATAAACCTGGGCGATGTCACGCATGTCATCAGGCAGGCCCTGCACCTGGCAACGCTTGCCAGCGGCCTGAGCATCGCGCATGAAAGCCAGCAACAGCGACAGGCCCACGCTTGTGGAATGCTCGACGGCCGTGCAGTCGATGATCAGCTGCGCATCACCGCTGGCCTTGATCAGCGCCTGGCCCTGCTTGCGCAGCGCAGGGCCACTGCGGTAGTCCAGCACGCCGGCCAGGCGCAGTACGCCAGGCTCGTTCATGCTTGCGGTGGCGGCCGGGCTCATTTGACAGCCTTCTCCGGGGAGCTGTCGGCGCTCTGCTTGGCCTTGGCCACTTCGCCGGCCCAGCCGTCGATGGTCTTGTCCAGGTTGTTGCCATTGCGCTGCATGGCATCGGCGAACTGATCACGGAACAGCTTGCCGATGTTGATGCCGTTGACAATCACATTGCGCACCTTCCACTCGCCAGCGATGTTCTCCAACGTGTACTGCACCGGGTACACCGCACCGTTGTTACCGGTGACCTTCATGCCAACACTGGCACGCTTGCCATCATCGGCCTTGGCCGGGTCGACCACGATCCCTTCGTTGTTGTACTCAAGCAGGGCATTGCCGTAGAACTGCAGCAGGCTGCGCTTGAAGTTTTCCTGGAAGCGCTGCATCTGCTCGGGCGTGGCCTTGCGCGAATACTTGACGGTCATGATGCTCCTGGAGATACCGTCGGCATCGACCACCGGGCCGAGAATCCGATTGAGCGACTCGTAGAACGCATTGGGGTTGGCCTTGTACTGCTGCTTGTTGGCCTTCAGGTCACTCAGCAACTCGTTGGTGGTGCTCTGGATCACATCGTGGGGCGATTGTGCCGCCACGGCCAGCAAGGGGAAAGCCGCCAGCAGAACCAGCAGGCCACGTCGCAGAATCGATATCATGGAAACTCCTCAGTTGTCCGGTTGCGCGTCTCTGGGTTCCTTGCCAACGGAGTTGAGCAGGAACTTGCCAATCAGGTCTTCGAGTACCAGCGACGATTGGGTATCGTGAATGGTCGCACCCTCCTTGAGCACCTCTTCCTCACCGCCCACGCTGATGCCAATGTATTTCTCGCCAAGCAGCCCGGCAGTCAGGATCGACGCCGTGGAGTCGGTCGGCAGGTTATCCACCGACTTGTCCAGTTGCAGCGTCACCCGACCGGTGTACGAATCACGGTCCAGGTCGATGGCGGTGACCTTGCCGATGGTGACGCCGGCCATGGTCACCTTCGCTCTGACAGTCAAACCGGCGATATTGTCGAAGTAGGCATAAACTTTGTACGTATCGGTGGCGGGGCTGGCCGACAGGCCACTGACGCGCAGGGCCAGCATCAGCAACGCCAGAATGCCGGCCAGGAGGAACAGGCCGACACCGATTTCCAGGGTGCGGTTTTGCATCAGAAATCTCCAAACATCAAAGCGGTCAGAATAAAGTCCAGACCCAGTACAGCCAGCGAGGCATAGACCACGGTCTTGGTAGTGGCACGGCTGATCCCTTCGGAAGTGGGCTCGCAGTCATACCCTTGGAACACGGCAATCCAGGTGGTGACGAAGGCGAACACCAGGCTCTTGATCAACCCGTTGAGCACATCGTCGGTAAAGGAGACACTGTTCTGCATGTTGGCCCAGAAAGACCCTTCATAGACGCCCAGCCAGTCGACCGCCACCCACGAGCCACCCCAGATCCCCACCACGCTGAAGATCAGCGCCAGCAACGGCAATGAGATGAACCCTGCCCAAAGGCGCGGCGCAACGATGTATTTGAGGGGGTCTACGCCGATCATCTCGAGGCTGGAAAGCTGCTCGGTGGACTTCATGTTGCCGATCTCGGCCGTCAGGGCGGAACCGGCTCGGCCCGCGAACAGCAAGGCGGTCACCACCGGGCCCAGTTCGCGCAGCAGGGTCAGGGCAACCATCTGCCCCACCGCCTGCTCGGAGCCGTACTTGGTGAGGATGCTGTAGCCCTGCAGGGCCAGCACCATGCCGATGAACATGCCCGAGACCACCACGATGGCCAGGGACAGCACACCCACCGAATACAGCTGGCGAGTGAGCAGTTGGAAGCCGCCGCCGATGCCGCCGCGCCCAACCAGGGCATGGAACAGGAACAGGCAGGACCGCCCTAGCACCGCCAGCACGTCAATGGACGAGCGCCCCAGCAGGCGCACACGCTCAAGAATGGATTTCTGACGCATCAGCGCGCCCCCAACAGGTCGGCGCGGTAATCGGGCGCGGGGAAATGGAACGGCACGGGGCCATCGGGATCGCCTTTCATGAACTGGCGAATGCGCGGGTTATCGGAACCCATCAATTCGTCCGGCGTACCTTGCCCCAGCACCTGGCCATCGCCCACCACATAGATGTAGTCGGCGATGCTGGCAGTTTCTGCCAGGTCATGGGACACCACGATGCTGGTAATGCCCAGGGCATCGTTGAGCAGGCGAATCAAGCGCACCAGCACCCCCATGGCGATCGGGTCCTGGCCTACGAAGGGCTCGTCGTACATGAGGATCTGCGGGTCCAGGGCGATGGCCCGGGCCAGAGCCACGCGCCGCTTCATGCCGCCGGACAATTCGTCCGGCATCAGGTCGATGGCGCCGCGCAAGCCCACTGCCTGCAGCTTCATCAGCACGATGTCGCGAATCATCTCGTCCGGCAGTTGTGTGTGCACGCGCAGGGGGAACGCCACGTTTTCGAAGACATCGAGGTCGGTGAAAAGGGCACCACTCTGGAACAGCACGCCCATCTGCTTGCGTGCATCGAACAGGTCACTGCGCGAAAGCGCCGGCAGGTTCTGCCCGGCCACCCACACTTCCCCACTTGCAGGGCGCAGTTGCGCACCCATCAGACGAAGCAACGTGGTCTTGCCGCAACCCGATGGCCCCATGATGCCGGTGACCTTGCCGCGTGGGATACGGATGTCGACATTGTTGAAAATGCTGCGTGAACCGCGTTTGAAGGTAACCCCCTTCAACTCGACCGCGCAGGCGCTATCCACACTCATCTAGACTCCTTGCTAGTGCAGCCCTGTCCTAGTGGACGTCAGCCTTCATCGGGAAGGCACACGCCCCGGGCCAGGCCGAATAGCCGCGAACTATAACACCGCTCTGAACGCCGCCCCAAGGCCGTACCGCCCGCTGTTCAGCTAGTCGACAGCGTTTGGGGATATTGCCTACGACAATCGAAAGCGTGAGGGTTTCAATCATTACCGCTATAATCGCCGCCTTTTTATCAGACACTGCTTTTTCGACATGAGCCAATCCAGCGAGCTGATCCAATCCGCCCAACGCACCCTGCGCCTGGAACTCGAGGCCGTCACGGCCCTGATCGAGCGTATCGGCGACGACTTCGTCAAAGCCTGCGAGCTGATCCTGGCCAGCAAAGGCCGCGTCGTGGTGGTCGGCATGGGCAAGTCCGGGCATATCGGCAACAAGATCGCCGCCACCCTGGCCAGTACCGGCACACCGGCCTTCTTCGTGCACCCGGCCGAAGCCAGCCATGGCGACATGGGCATGATCACCCGCGACGACGTGATTCTCGCGCTGTCGAACTCTGGCAGTACTGCCGAAATCATCACCCTCTTGCCACTGATCAAGCGCCTGGGCATCAAGCTGGTGAGCCTGACCGGCAACCCGGCCTCGTCCCTGGCCCAGGCCGCCGACGTCAATCTCGACGCCAGCGTCGCCCAGGAAGCCTGCCCGTTGAACCTGGCGCCCACATCCTCCACCACCGCCTCGCTGGTGCTGGGGGATGCCCTTGCCATCGCCCTGCTCGAAGCACGCGGGTTCACCGCCGAGGATTTTGCCTTCTCCCACCCCGGCGGTGCGCTGGGGCGCAGGTTGCTGCTCAAGGTCGAGAACGTGATGCACGCCGGCGACGACCTGCCCAAGGTGACGCGCGGCACACTGCTCAAGGACGCCCTGCTTGAAATGTCCCGCAAAGGCCTGGGCATGACCGTGATCATCGAAGACGATGGCACGCTGGCCGGCGTCTTCACCGACGGCGACCTGCGCCGCAGCCTGGACCGCAACATCGATGTGCGCACCGCCTTGATCGAGGAGGTGATGACGGTACACGGCAAGACCGCCCGGGCCGAAATGCTGGCCGCCGAAGCGTTGAAAATCATGGAAGACAACAAGATTGGCGCACTGGTGGTGGTGGACGCCCACGACCGCCCCACCGGCGCCCTGAACATGCACGATCTGCTGCGCGCTGGCGTACTGTGAGGAGCTCCACGATGAATCAGGATCTGATGCAACGCGCCAAGGCCATCAAGCTGGCGGTCTTCGACGTCGATGGTGTACTCACCGACGGGCGTCTCTATTTTCTTGAAGACGGCAGCGAGTTCAAGACCTTCAATACCCTCGACGGGCACGGCATCAAGATGCTGATGGCGTCTGGCGTTACGACCGCGATCATCAGTGGGCGCAAGACACCGGTCGTCGAGCGCAGGGCGAAGAACCTCGGCATCGCGCATCTGTATCAGGGGCGCGAAGACAAACTCGTGGTGCTCGACGGCCTGCTCGCCGAGCTGGGCCTGAGCTATGATCAGGTGGCTTACCTTGGCGATGACCTGCCGGACTTGCCGGTCATTCGGCGCGTAGCTCTGGGCATGGCCGTCGCCAACGCGGCGCCGTTCGTGCGCGAGCACGCTCACGGCGTGACCCAGGCCCGCGGCGGCGAAGGCGCCGCACGTGAATTCTGCGAACTCATCATGCAGGCCCAGGGCACCCTGGATGCTGCCAACGCCAACTACCTGTAAGGTTGCCCATGTTCAGCAAGAAAGCCAGAAACATCGTGCTGCTCGGGGCCATTGCGGCCCTGCTGGTGGCCGTCGGCTACTGGAACGTCAGCCCGGAGAGCTTCCTGGAGAAGCCAGTCGCCCAGGTCGACGAGAGCGCCATCGACTACTACGCCATCAACGCCCACAGCGTCCAGTTCCTGCCCGACGGCAGGCTCCAGTACGAAATGACCGCCGACAAAGTCGAACATCTCAAGGCCAGCGAGGTCACGATGTTGACCACGCCGGACTTGCACCTGTACCGCGGCACGGCGTTTCCGTGGCATGTACAAAGCACCCGCGCCGAGGTCAACCCCGACGGCAGCGAGGTCGAGTTGATCGACAATGTGCGGGTTGCCCGCACTGACGAACAGAAGCGTGAGACCATCATCACCAGCTCGCGCATGACCGTGTTCCCGCAGAAGCAATATGCGCAGACCGAGCAAGCCGTTAGAATCGACGGCGCCGGTGGAACGACCACGGGCAAAGGAATGAAAGCGTACCTGAAAGAAGGCAGGATGGACCTGCTCTCTAACGTAAGAGGACAGTATGAGGCTCGTTAAAACCCTCCCCCTTTTGCTCAGCCTGAGCGCAGCACTGGGAAGCGCGAGCGCCCTCGCCCTGCCGAACGACCGTGACCAGCCGATTCGCATCCAGGCCGACAATGCGCACCTGGACGACAAGAAAGGCGTGGCCACCTATACCGGTGACGTGATCATCACCCAGGGCTCTATGATGATCAAAGGCAACACCGTAACCATCACTCGCACGAACGGTGGCGACATCGACGTGGTGACCTCGGTGGGCAACCTGGCCTATTTCGAGCAGCAACAAAGCGCGTCCAAGGCGGACAAGATGAAAGGCTGGGGCGTTACCATCCAGTACCAGGCCCAGAAAGACCTGGTGGTGCTCACCGACCGAGCCAAGGTGGAAAACGAAGGCAACACCACCGAAGGCGAGAAAATCGTCTACAACACCCAGACACAAGTGGCCACTGCCGGTCGGGGTGGCAACGTAACCACGCCACGTCAGCGTATCGACATGGTGATCCAGCCCAAGAAGAAGGCCGAGTAAATGGCAACCCTCAAAGCCCAGCACCTGGCCAAGAGCTACAAGGGCCGCCAGGTCGTGCGAGACGTCAGCCTGTCGATCGACAGCGGTCAGATCGTCGGCCTGCTCGGCCCCAATGGCGCCGGCAAGACTACGTGCTTCTACATGATCGTTGGCCTGGTTCAGGCCGATCAGGGGCGCGTGCTGATCGACAGCCTCGATGTCAGCCACCAGCCCATGCACGGTCGCGCCCGGGCCGGTATCGGCTATCTACCGCAGGAAGCGTCGATCTTCCGCAAGCTGTCGGTGGCCGACAACATCAAGGCGATCCTGGAAACCCGCAAGGACCTTGATCGCGAGGGCCAGCGCCAGGAGCTCGAAAGCCTGCTTCAGGAATTCCACATCAGCCACATTCGCGACAACCTGGGCATGAGCCTGTCCGGCGGCGAGCGGCGGCGTGTCGAGATTGCCCGGGCATTGGCAACCTCTCCAAAATTCATCTTGCTCGACGAGCCCTTCGCAGGCGTGGACCCCATTTCGGTCGGTGATATCAAGCAGATCATTCATCACCTCAAAGCCAAGGGCATCGGTGTGCTGATCACGGACCACAACGTGCGTGAAACGCTGGATATCTGTGAAACGGCCTACATCGTCAACGACGGCCGCCTGATCGCCGAGGGCGATGCCCAGACCATCCTGGCCAATGACCTGGTGAAAGAAGTTTATCTGGGGCACGAGTTCAGGCTTTGATCACGACGCGCGCCTTGGGCACGAACTAAGACGCCCCCAAGTCGGGCCAAGTTGTTATAGTGCTCTAGGCAAACGCTACAATTTAAGGCATAAATCTTGCTTGAAATGGCGCCCCGGCGCCCTCGTGTAGTGGAAGGCGCATGTGCGCCGGCGAACAAGGTACAAAGCATCTGCCATGAAACCATCGCTCGTCCTAAAAATGGGCCAGCAACTGACGATGACACCGCAGTTGCAACAGGCCATCCGCCTGCTCCAGCTTTCCACCCTGGACCTTCAGCAGGAAATCCAGGAAGCCCTGGAGTCCAATCCGATGCTCGAGCGCCAGGAAGACGGCGACGACTTCGACAACACCGACCCCATGGCGGACAACGCCGAGAACAAACCGACCAGCGACGTCCAGGACAACAGCTTCCAGGAAACCACTGCCAGCGCCGAAAACCTCGAAGACGGCGAGTGGAACGAACGCATCCCCAACGAGCTTCCTGTCGACACCGCCTGGGAAGACATCTACCAGACCAGTGCCAGCAGCCTGCCAAGCAATGACGACGACGAGTGGGATTTCACCACCCGCACTTCGGCTGGCGAGAGCCTGCAAAGCCATCTGCTGTGGCAGTTGAACCTGGCGCCGATGTCCGACACCGACCGGCTCATTGCAGTCACCTTGATCGACAGCATCAACAATCAGGGCTATCTGGAAGACAGTCTGGAAGAGATTTGTGCAGGGTTTGACCCTGAGCTCGACATCGAGCTGGACGAAGTCGAGGCAGTGCTGCATCGTATCCAGCAATTCGAACCTGCTGGTGTCGGCGCCCGCACGCTGGGCGAATGCCTGTTGCTGCAACTGCGCCAGCTGCCGGCCAGCACCCCGTGGATGACCGAGGCCATGCGCCTGGTCAGCGACTTCATCGACCTGCTGGGAAGCCGCGACTACAGCCAGCTCATGCGCCGCATGAAACTCAAGGAAGATGAGCTGCGCCAGGTCATCGAACTGGTGCAGAGCCTCAACCCTCGCCCAGGGTCGCAGATCGAGTCCAGTGAGCCCGAGTACGTGGTGCCGGATGTGATCGTGCGCAAGGACAGCGAGCGGTGGCTGGTGGAACTGAACCAGGAGGCGGTGCCACGCCTGCGCGTTAACGCGCAATACGCCGGGTTCGTACGCCGCGCCGACACCAGTGCCGACAACACCTTCATGCGCAACCAGTTGCAGGAAGCCCGCTGGTTCATCAAGAGCCTGCAAAGCCGCAACGAAACCTTGATGAAGGTGGCTACGCAGATCGTCGAGCATCAGCGCGGTTTCCTGGACCACGGCGACGAGGCGATGAAGCCGCTGGTGCTGCACGACATCGCAGAAGCTGTGGGCATGCACGAGTCGACCATTTCCCGGGTCACCACCCAGAAGTACATGCACACCCCCCGCGGCATCTACGAGCTGAAATACTTTTTCTCGAGCCACGTCAGCACCTCCGAAGGCGGGGAATGCTCGTCCACGGCGATCCGCGCGATCATCAAGAAACTGGTTGCGGCGGAAAATCAGAAAAAGCCATTGAGTGACAGCAAGATCGCTGGTTTACTGGAGGCACAAGGCATCCAGGTCGCCCGTCGCACTGTCGCCAAGTACCGCGAGTCCCTGGGTATCGCACCCTCGAGCGAGCGCAAGCGATTGATGTAGCCCCTGAGATGTGCCACCGCGTTTGTGTGGCAGGTGCAACACCTGCCTCTTTGATGCACGGGCAACAAAAGGAGAAGCTGTATGCAAGTCAATATCAGTGGACAGCATGTAGAAGTCACCCAACCCTTGCGTGATTACGTGCTCGAAAAGCTCGCCCGCGTGGAGAGTCACTTCGACAAGATCACTAACGTGCAGGTCATCATGAAAGTCGAGAAGCTGCAGCAGAAGGTCGAAGCGACCTTGCAGATTCCTGGCGGTGAAGTGGTAGCCAACGCCGAACACGAAGACATGTATGCAGCCATCGACGCCTTGGCCGACAAGCTCGACCGCCAACTGAAAAAACACAAGGAAAAACAGCAAAGCCTGCTGCAAGGTGCAGCAGCCCGCTGATCCCCCTCATCCATGATCCGACTTGAAACCATCCTGACCCCCGGCCGTTCCCTCGTGAACGTGCCGGGCGGCAGCAAGAAGCGCGCCCTGGAAAAGGTCGCCACCCTGATTGCCGATCAAGTACCTGAACTTGAGATGCAAGACGTCTTCGAAAAACTGGTGGCCCGCGAAAAGCTGGGCTCCACTGGTTTCGGCAATGGCATCGCCATCCCCCATTGCCGCCTCGAAGGGTGCTCCTCACCGGTCAGCGCCCTTCTGCACCTTGACGCCCCCATCGATTATGACGCGATCGATGGCGCGCCCGTGGACCTGCTTTTCGTTCTGCTGGTTCCGGTTGCGGCCACCGATGCTCATCTGGAACTGCTGCGCCAGATAGCCAGCATGCTCGATCGCAAGGACGTTCGTGATCGCCTGCGTGCAGCCCAGAGCAGCGAGGCCTTGTTCCAGGTCGTCCTGGACGTACAGAACGAGCATTGAACATGCGCTTGATCATCGTAAGTGGCCGGTCCGGCTCCGGTAAGAGCACGGCCCTCGATGTCCTCGAAGACAACGGTTTCTACTGCATCGACAATTTGCCCGCCGGGCTGCTGCCGCAGTTGGCGGAAAGCGCGCTGCTCAACACCGAATTGCCGCAGCCCAAGGTTGCCGTATCGATTGACGCACGCAACCTGCCAAGCCACTTGTCGCGCTTTCCCGAACTGCTCGAACAAGCGCGTGCTCGTCACATCCAGTGCGACGTGCTGTACCTCGATGCCGACGAAGACACGCTGCTCAAGCGTTTTTCCGAAACCCGCCGACGCCACCCGTTGACCAATGCCGATCGCTCACTGGCCGAGGCGATTCGCGTCGAACGGGATTTGCTGGGGCCGATAGCTGACCTGGCCGATCTCAAGATCGACACCACCCGCCTGAATCTCTATCAGCTGCGTGACTCGATCAAGCTGCGCTTGTTGGACAAGCCAGAACCGGGTACGGCTTTTCTGGTGGAGTCATTCGGCTTCAAGCGGGGCATGCCGGTCGATGCCGATCTGGTGTTCGACGTGCGCTGCCTGCCCAACCCTTACTGGAAGCCAGAACTGCGCGAGCATTCCGGCCTTGAACAACCCGTCATCGACTACCTCGCGGCTCAGCCGGACGTCGAAGAGATGTTCACCGATATTTCCAGCTACCTGCTCAAGTGGCTGCCACGGTTCGCCGCCAGCAACCGTGCCTATGTCACCATCGCCATCGGATGCACTGGCGGCCATCATCGCTCGGTGTACCTCACCGAACGGCTGGGCCAGTTGCTCCAGCAATCTTTGAAAAACGTCCAGGTTCGCCACCGCGACCTCTAGCCCAAGGATCCGCCAGCTCATGCCCGCCCGCGAAATCACCATCATCAACAAACTGGGTCTGCATGCCCGGGCGGCAGCCAAATTCGTCGGGGTTGCCGGTCGCTTTCCCTGCCAGGTCAAGGTAGGTCGTGCACCGGACAAGCTGGTCGATGGCAAGAGCATCATGGGGGTCATGATGCTGGCGGCGGGTAAAGGCACTCAGGTCCACCTGCTCACCGAAGGCGAACAGGACAGCGAAGCCATGGAGGCACTGGTCGAGTTGATCAACAACTATTTCGACGAGGGGGAGTAACACCTCGGCACGGCCAGCAAGCGTTTACATCGGCCGCCGCCAAGCGTGACGCCCTCCTCCTCGCGCCCGCAGTCTGGCGGGCGCTTCAGGACATCGCGGTATCCATCACCATCATCAGGCAGAAACCGATGCACAGCCCCAGGCTGGCCAGGCGGTGATTACCGTGGCTGCGTGATTCGGGGATGATTTCCTGGGTCACGACCAGCAGCATCGCCCCTGCAGCGCAGGCGAGGCCCAGGGGCAACAGCAGTTGCGCCACATTCACCAGCCAGGCGCAGATAACGGCTGCCACGGGCTCCACCAGACCGGAGGCGGCGCCGATGAGAAAGGCCTTGAAGCGCGACATGCCAGCCCCGGCGAGCACCAGCGCAATGACCAGCCCCTCCGGTACATCCTGCAAGGCGATGCCCATTGCCAGGCTGTCGGCATCTGCCATGCCCCCGCCTGCAGACACGCCTATGGCCATGCCCTCTGGAATGTTGTGGGCGATGATGGCGAACACGAACAGCCACACGCGCGAAGCGATGACCGGCTCGTCAGGGGTCAGCCCTGAGGACGAGCCTGGCGAGAGTTTCAGGTCCACCAGGTAAAGGCACAACGCGCCTGCCAGCAGGCCCGCGCTGATGAGGCCGCCGGCTCCCCATGCACCAAAACCAATGGCCTGAGCGGCCTCCAACCCAGGCACTATCAGCGAGAAGGCCGTGGCCGCCAACATGACGCCAGCACCAAAGCCCAACAGTGTATCGGCCAATGCCACGGGCATGGTGCGGATAACCAGTACCGGCACCGCACCCAGGGCCGTCCCCAACGCGCACAGCGCGCCGCCCTCAAGCGCGCGCAACATACGTGGGTCCAGGTCGAGCCAGGCAAATGCGCGCGCCACCAGCAGCGCGGTACCCGCCAGCAGCAACAGGGTTCCAAGCGCCAGCCTGAACAGGCGCACGCTGCTGACGGACATGACTTCGGCGCGCATACCTGCCTGGCTCATTTCATGGCATCGAGGTAGCGGCGATTCACTTGCGCCCAGTCGATGACGTTGTAGAAGGCCCCGATGTACTCAGGCCGACGGTTCTGATACTTCAGGTAGTACGCGTGCTCCCAGACGTCCAGGCCGAGGATCGGTGTGTGGCCATGCATCAACGGGCTGTCCTGGTTGCCACTGCTCTCGACCACGAGGGTCCGCTGCGGGGTAACGCTCAGCCAGGCCCAACCACTGCCGAAGCGGGTGAGCGCGGCCTTGGTGAAGGCTTCCTTGAATGCCTCGAAGCCACCCAATTGTGTGTCGATGGCACGGGCAACTTCGCCCTGGGGCTCGCCTCCACCACGGGGGGACATCACTGTCCAGAACAGGCTGTGGTTGGCATGCCCGCCGCCATGGTTGGTCACGGCGCCTCGCAGGTTTTTAGGTAACTGCTCGACCTGCGCCACCAGCTTTTCCACCGGCCAGTCGGCCCATTCACTGTTCTCGACCGCTGCGTTGAGGCCATTGACGTACGTCTGGTGATGCTTGGTGTGATGGATCTCCATGGTCTGCGTGTCGATGTGCGGTTCCAGCGCATCGTAGGCGTAGGGCAGTGCAGGCAATGCATGAGGCATGTCAATGGACTCCGTGGGCAGGTTGAAGTGAACAGGCGCTGTGTCGGTTGAGCAGGTGCTCGGTGCGCGGGTACTGGCCGTGTTCGGCGATGAAACTCAACAACTCGGTGTAGGTACGGGCGCTGTGGTGCAGTGCGGCATCACGCAGCGCCCGTGGCAGGCACACGTCCTGACTGGCCTGCAACAGCCGTTGGTGCACGGCGCACAGGTAATCGGCGCTTTCATGGGGCTGCTGCAGACGCAGGTGCAGGTCGGCCAGGTTGTGATGCGCGATCACCAATGAGGCCACGGCTTGATCGGCATCCTCCCAGCGCGTGAACAGCACTTGGGCCAATGCCAGGGCCTGGAGGTAATGTTCGCGAGCATCCACCAGCTCACCTTGCGAGAACAGCTGATTGGCGACTTGCGTGATGCGTTTCCAGTGCTGCATGACGAGCCTCCAGGGCCATTGCGCTGTTCAGATACCACCAGCGGTCAGCTTTTCCGGATTCAGCAAGGCCTGCAACCGATCACGGGAAAGGTCGGTGTGCTCCAGCGCCACATCGATGATGGGCCGCCCTTGCGCATAAGCGGCCTTGGCGATCTCGGCTGCCTTGAGGTAACCAATGATCGGGTTCAGTGCCGTGACCAGGATTGGGTTACGCGCCAACGCCTCGTTGAGTTTGTTTTCATTGACCTTGAATGTGGCAATGGCTTTGTCTGCCAGCAACCGGCTGACATTGGCCATCAGCTCGATGCTTTCGAGCAGGTTACGGGCGATGACCGGCAACATGACATTGAGCTCGAAGTTGCCGGACTGCCCCGCTACCGCGATCGTTGCGTCATTGCCGATGACCTGAGCGGCGACCATGGCGGTGGCTTCAGGAATCACCGGATTGACCTTTCCAGGCATGATCGACGAGCCAGGTTGCAAGCCCTGCAGCTCGATTTCACCCAAGCCCGCCAAGGGCCCCGAGTTCATCCAGCGCAGGTCGTTGGCGATCTTCATCAACGCCACCGCCGTGGTCTTGAGCTGGCCAGACAGTGCAACGGCAGTGTCCTGGGAGCCGATCAGGGCAAACAGATTCTGAGCAGGGCGAAACGCTACGCCCGTCAACGCGCTGAGGTGACGGGCGAAGCCGGCTGCGAAATCAGGATGGGCGTTGATCCCGGTGCCCACGGCCGTGCCGCCCTGGGCCAGGGCCTGCAGGCTAGGCAAGGTGGCCTCTATGTGCGCCTTGGCACCTGCGACCTGCGCCGCCCAGCCATCGAGTACTTGGCTCATGCGTACAGGCATGGCATCCATCAAGTGCGTACGGCCTGTCTTGATATAGGGACGAACCTGGATCGACTTGGCTTCGATCACCTGCACAAGGTGGCTCAGCGCTGGCAGCAGTTGCTCGTGGAGCGCAAGGGCTGCGCTCACATGAATGGTGGTAGGAATGATGTCATTGCTGCTCTGCCCGCAATTGACGTGGTCATTGGGATTGACCGCTTCGCTCGAGGCTCGGCTGGCCAGCGTTGCAATCACTTCGTTGGCGTTCATGTTGGAACTGGTGCCGGAACCGGTCTGGAACACATCGACCGGAAAATGCACGCTGAAGTCTTCTGCCAGCAGTTGCTGTACGGCCGTGACGATCGCCTGGCCTTGCTGCTCAGACAACTGCTCCAGTTCGACGTTGGCGTTAGCCGCCGCTGCCTTGGCCAGCAGCAGCGCGCGTAAGAACTGGGCAGGCATGCGCTGGCCACTGATGGGGAAATTGTCGACCGCACGCTGGGTCTGCGCGCCGTACAGCGCGTCTGCCGGCACGTGCAACTCGCCCATGCTGTCACGCTCGATGCGGGTATTGGTCATCATCGGGTCCTTGCATCAATTCATCGGGGGAAATCGAGGGCAGCAAACGGCAATTGGCCAGTTGCAGGGCATAGGGCTGCCAGCGTTGGTTCTGTTCCTGTCGGTCGAGGTTGCGCAGGATCAACAGTGGCCGCCAGGCCTGATCCAGGCACTGGCAGCGCCAGTGCCAAGGCAGCATGCGGTCGCAGGCGGTATCGAGCAGCAGGCGGAAGGAGGTCAATGCCACCGTCCAGGGTGACGTCTGGGTGCAACACACCAGGTAACGCCCTTCCGCCAGGTAATGTTCGATCAGGCGCGGCTCATCGGGCTCGAGCGCACAGCGGATCCGGCGACTGAGCCAGCGCCAGTTTTCAAGATAGGGCAGTTCGCGAAGGGCGGTCGTCATGAACATCATCATCGTGCAGCTGTGAAATGATATTCATTATTAATTGATAAACAGAATCAATTCAACCCGTAGATGGTGTGAAGGGGCCGCCGCTTGATCTTCTGCCGCGAAAAAAAAAGGGGCCGCTGCGCGGCCCCAACGGCTTCACATGAAGAGGATCAACTACCGGCAACCATCATCCGCTCGATCAACACCGAGCCTGTATGAATGTTGCTGCGGGTCTCCAGGTCGCTGCCAATCGCCACGATCTGCTTGAACATGTCCTTCATGTTGCCCGCGATGGTGACTTCCTGGACGGCGTGCTGGATCTCGCCATTCTCGACCCAGAAACCGGCCGCGCCACGGGAATAGTCCCCTGTCACCATGTTCAGGCCATGCCCCATCAATTCGGTGACCAGCAGGCCGCGCCCCATGCGTCGGATCAACGCGGCCTGGTCTTCACTGCCATGGGTGACGAACAGGTTGTGCACGCCGCCTGAGTTGGCGGTACTGGGCAGACCCAGTTTGCGCCCCGAGTAGGTACCGAGCAGGTAGGACACCAGCTGGCCCTTATCCACGAACGGTTTGGCGTAGGTTGCCAGGCCATCACCATCGAAGGCTGCGCTGCCCAACGCGCGCGGGATGTGAGGGCGCTCGTCCAAGGTCAGCCAGGCCGGGAACAACTGTTGGCCGAGGGCGCCTTCAAGGAAGGAGGACTTGCGGTACAGGTTCCCACCGGAAACCGCCGACAGGAAGCTGCCGAACAGCCCGCCTGCCAATTCGGCCGAGAACAGTACCGGCACCTCACAGGTCGGCACCGGCCGTGCGCCCAGGCGACTGGCGGCGCGTTGGGCGGCGCGGATACCGATGCTGCGCGGGTCAGCCAGCAGGTTACCTTGGCGATTGACGTCGTACCAGTAGTCACGCTGCATCTGCCCATCGCCCTCGGCGATCATCACGCAGCTCAGGCTGTGACGGGTGGAGGCGTAGCCACCGACAAAGCCGTTGCTGTTGCCATACACCCTGCACCCCTGGTGGGTGTTGAGCGAGGTGCCATCGGCGTTGAGAATTCGAGGATCAGCGTCGAAGGCCGCAGCTTCGCACGCCAAGGCCATTTCAATGGCCTTCTCCGGCTCCAGGTTCCAGTCGTGGTAGAGGTCGAGGTCCGGAACATCGCGGGCCATCAGGGCGGCGTCGGCAAGCCCGGCGCATTCGTCCTCGGAGGTGTGCTTGGCAATGGCCAGCGCAGCTGCGACGGTTTCGCGAATGGCGTCCGAACCACTGGCCGAGGTGCTGGCCGAGCCTTTGCGCTGCCCGACGTACAGGGTGATACCAAAGCCCTGGTCACGGTTGAACTCAACCGTCTCGACCTCGCGCTGGCGGACCGTGGTGGACAGGCCCTGCTCCAGCGACACCGCCACTTCGCAGGCGCTGGCACCCTGGCGGCGGGCCTCGGCAATGATCGCTTCGACCTGCTCTTGCAAGGCTGGCAGATCGTTCGGGCCGATACTCTGGACTGCACTCATGGTTTTCTCCACTCAGAATTCTGCGTTCGGCAAGGGCCATTCAACGGCCGGGCCGGACAAGCGGCCCCCGACTGGTTATCATGGCGGCGATCTTTAGCGGACTGCCACCATGGTTGATTCAAACGACGACGCCTTCGACGGCGAAAAAAGCAAAACCCAGATCAAGCGCGAACTGCATGCGCTGGTCGAACTCGGCGAGCGGCTCACCACCCTCAAGGCCGACACCCTGGCGCGCCTGCCCTTGACCGATGAACTGCGCAAGGCATTGGCCGAAGCCAGCAAGCACACCGCGCATGGGGCTCGCAAACGCCACATGTCGTTCGTCGGCAAGCTGATGCGTGTACAGGACCTGGACGCCATTCACGCCCTGCTGGAACAGATGGACAGCTCCACCCGCCAGTACAACGAGCGTTTTCACGGCCTTGAACGCTGGCGTGATCGGTTGATCGACGGCAACGACGAGGACCTCGAACGGTTCGTCAACGAATACCCGGAGACCGACCGCCAGCAGCTGCGCTCGCTGGTGCGCCATGCCCAGCACGAAAAGGCCAGGAACAAACCCCCTGCCGCTTCGCGCAAGGTGTTCAAGTACATTCGCGATCTGGACGAGCTGCAGCGCGGGCTGCGCTGATCGCGGCGGGGCCGCCTTGCGGCCCCAGCCAACCCTCACGCCCCGGTACCACCCACCGTGATCGCATCGAGTTTCAAGGTCGGTTGGCCTACACCGACCGGCACGGACTGCCCGTCCTTGCCGCATGTCCCTACCCCACTGTCGAGCGACAGGTCGTTGCCGACCATCGACACACGGCTCATCGCCTCCGGGCCATTGCCAATCAAGGTCGCGCCTTTGACCGGGGCGGTGATCTTGCCATCCTCGATCAGGTAGGCCTCGCTGGTCGAAAACACGAACTTGCCGCTGGTAATGTCCACCTGTCCGCCACCCAAATTCGCGCAGTAGATGCCCTTCTTCACCGACGCGATGATCTCCTGCGGGTCGCTTTCACCGGCCCGCATGTAAGTGTTGGTCATGCGCGGCATCGGCAAGTGGGCATAGGATTCCCGTCGGCCGTTACCCGTCACCGCCATGCCCATCAGGCGCGCATTGAGCTTGTCCTGCATGTAGCCCTTGAGCACGCCGTTTTCGATCAGGGTGGTGCACTCGGTCGGCGTACCTTCGTCGTCCACGCTCAAGGAGCCACGTCGGCCTTCCAAGGTGCCATCATCGACGATGGTGCACAGGCTGGACGCGACCTTCTGGCCGATTCGGCCGCTGAATGCCGAACTGCCCTTGCGGTTGAAATCGCCTTCCAGGCCATGGCCAACCGCCTCGTGCAACAGCACGCCGGACCAACCAGGCCCCAGCACCACGGGCAGGGTGCCGGCAGGCGCAGCAACGGCCTCCAGGTTCACCAACGCCTGGCGCAGTGCCTCGCGGGCATAGCCCATCACCCGCTCCTCGGTGAAGAAGCGATAGTCGGTGCGCCCGCCGCCGCCCTGCCCGCCGCGTTCGCGACGGCCGTTCTGCTCGACGATGACGCTGACGTTGAAGCGCACCAGGGGCCGTACGTCGGCCGCCAGGCTGCCATCGGCGGCCGCGACCAGGATCCGCTCCCAGACGCCGGCCATGCTGACGCTGACCTGCTGGATACGCGGGTCCAGTGCACGGGTGGCGGCATCGACACGCTTGAGCAGCTCGACCTTCTCGGCACGGCTGAGCACGTCCAATGGATTATCCGCCGGGTAGAGAGTGGTCACGTCCTGGGCACGGAATGCCTGAACCGTGCCGTTCTGCCCGGCACGGGAAATCGATCGCGCGGCGCGCGCGGCAGAGGTCAAGGCTTCGAGATTGATGGCATTGCTGTAGGCAAAGCCGGTTTTTTCGCCGGCCTGGGCACGGACACCGACCCCCTGATCGAGGTTGAAGCTGCCTTCTTTGACAATCCCATCCTCCAGCGCCCAGGTTTCCGAAATCTGGCCCTGAAAGTACAGGTCGGCGGCGTCGATGCCTGGGCCGGCCAATTCACCCAGCACACTTTGCAGGCTGTCCAGGGTCAAGCCGCCTGGGGCCAGGAGCTGCTCGCTGACGGTGGATAACATCTGGCTCATAGTCACTCCGAGGTGTGCGCAGGCCGCAATGCGCCCTGCGAGAAGAAGCGCCGGTGATCGATCACCGGCATGCGCGCCCGAATGGACGCCTGTTCGTCACTGTCGCGCTCGGCAAGCAGTACCGCTTCGCCTTGCGCCTGTTGCGCCACGATGCGCCCCCATGGGTCGACGATCGCCGCGTGGCCGTGAGTCTGGCGCTGGCCGGGGTGAAGCCCGCCTTGGGCTGCGGCCAGCATGTAGCATTGCGTTTCGATGGCGCGTGCGCGGATCAGCACGTCCCAATGCGCCGCCCCTGTCACCGCCGTGAACGCCGACGGTGCACTGATCAGTTCTGCCCCGGCTGCGCGCAGGTGGCTGTACAACTCGGGAAAGCGCAGGTCGTAGCACACGCTCAGGCCCAACCGCCCCACCGGCGTATCGGCAACCACCACCTGCGCACCGGCGGCGTAATCATCGGATTCACGATAGCGGCCACGATTGTCGGCGACATCCACATCGAACAGGTGCAACTTGTCATACCGCGCGACCTGCTGCCCATGCTCGTCGATCAACAACGAACAGGCATGTGCCTTGGCCTTGGGCTGACCGGTCGGCGGCAGGGCAATGGTGCCTGCGACAATCCATAACTTGAGGTCACGAGCCACGCGTTTCAACCAGGGCAGGATCGGGCCTTCGCCGAGGGCCTCGGCGCGGCCGATCGCCGCGGCGTCTGCACGCCCCATGGCGGCGAAGTTCTCCGGCAGCACGGCCAGCCTGGCGCCACCTGATGCCGCCTGTTCCAGAAGCTTGCTCGCCTGGCGCAGGTTACCCTGCACATCATCCTGGCTGACCATCTGGATCACTGCCGCCTTCATCGACCCTCCTGGCGCTATTTCTGGAATGGTTTCACAAAGGTAATCTTAGGCTCTTTCCACGGCCCTACTACCCGGTAATGCACGCTGGCAAAGCGCGACACCCGATCGCCAATCAGCCGGTCGACCAGAAACAGTGCGCCGCCCACGGCCGGGGCGCCGACGATCAGCGCTGCCAGGGGAAGGTTGTTGGTGACCGGCAGGCTGACCTGCAGGTTGGCAGCGACCCGCTCACGCACCATGTCCAGGGTACCATCGAGTTCGAAATCGCTCGACGGGCCGGTTACCTTGATCGGCGTGCGGGTTACGTATACCCCTTCACTGGCCACCAGCAGCCCCTTGAGCCGGTCGTAGGCCAGGCCCTTTTCGAACAAGTCGGAGAAGTCCAGGCGCAAGCGCCGACCAATGGCGTTGAAGTTCAGCAAGCCGAATACACGCAACGCTTGTGCGCCACCGTCCACCTCGACGAACTGCCCGCTGTGCAGCACTGCATCGAGGCTCCCGGAGAACCGCTTCAGGCTGATTGCCGCCGGGGAGCCCGGCCACCGCCCGTCTACGTCCATGCGAAAATCCCGGGCGGTTACCGTCGGGGCAAAGCCCCAGGCCGTGAGCACGTCACCCAGTTGCTTGCCTTGCACGCGGCCTTTGTACCAGCTCGTGCCGCCTGCGCCATCCCAACCACCGGCGCCGTCGATGCGCAGCCCCTTGAGGTTCAGATCGATGTCGCTGGCGTTCACACCGGTACGGGTCGGCCGCAGCTTGATCGCAGCGCTGCCGTACAGATCGTCACCGCGGTAAAACGTGTCGATGCGCACGTCCAGCGGCGGCACCTTGCGCGGATCGAACGACGCCAGCGGGTCGGCGCCGTCTTCGTCCTGCGCCTGGTCGGCATTGCCTGCCGGCAGGCGCAAGGTTTGCAGCCGCACCACGATAGGGGCGCCCTCGGCGTCGGGCACGCGCGCGTCGCCCACCACCTGCCGACTGTCCAGGCGCACGTCCCAGGCCGCCGACCCACGTGCCAGACGCACCCTCGCCTGGTTCAGCTCGGTACCGTACGCCTTCAGGGCCCCGATGCTCAGGTCAACGCTCTGCAGTGTCTGGCGCGCATTGCCACCTGGATCGTCGCCCCCTAGCTTCTGCGCCTGAGCCTGCCAAGGCTCAAGGTCCAGGGTATCGAGGTGCCCACGGATACGCAGGCCGCGACCGCCAGGAGGCTGCGCTTGACCAGCACCAAGCAGCAGCTCACCAGCGCCCTGGTCCAGGTGCTCGGCTGGCGCCACGTAGGCTAGCCGGGCAAGATCGGTGTAGGCGGCGTCGATGTGCCGTTGCGCGCCTTGCAGGTTCATGCTGAAACGGCTAGCCCGACTGTCGGCAGGCGCTTTGCCAAAGGGCGCCGGCAGGTCGATCGACAGGCCTTTGAGGTCCGAATCGACGTTAATCAGGTTTTCACGTGCGCCAATGCTCAACTGCAGCTGGTACGGCAGCTCGCCAGACGCCGGCAGTGCCTGGTCGAAGTGCAGCCATTGGGTCAGTGCTTGCAGCGAAACCCGGCCGCTGGCGCTGATTCTGGTCTGCATCTGTCCCGGTTCGCCTACAGCGGCAATCTGTGCAGTGACCGGCTTGCCGAATGCCTGCAGGGAAATGCCCTTGCCACTGAGGCCCTTGTCGTAGTCGAAGCTGAAGTCGCCCTTCAGGCGCGTGAGTTCCAGCTCGGGCGATGCAATCTTGAGCCGTGCATCGCGCGTGGCGAAATCCACCTTCACCTTAGGTTGTTGCCCATGGGCCAGCGGGATGTCCAGCTTGACCTTGCCTCTGAGGGGGCCCTCACCTTCCCATCCTGCAAAGATTTCATTGGTGCCAATGGGCGCTTGCTTGAGTATCTTGAGCCCGTCCACCAGGCCACCCTCGAAATTGCCGTCCAAGTGCAAGTGGCTGTCACCCATGCCTTCCACATGTGGAATGTCGACTTTCACGTCGCTGACCTTGGTATCGAGCAGCACACCGCTTTGCGCCTTGATGCGCACACCGCTGTCCTCGATGAACACGTCGCCGTCCACATGCTGTACCTGTGGCCAGCCGGGCTGGAAGTCCAGGGTGGCATCATGAACTTTGAAGAACAGGCTGATGCTGCGAGCTTCGGGCTTGGCACCGTGATTGAGCGAGCCCTGGTACTGGAAGTAACCCTGGTCGACACTGCCTTTGACGATGGCGCTGCGCAGCCATTGGTCCAAGGCCGGGCTCAACACCTCGGGCAAGTACTTGGCGGTGTAGCGGCCATCGCCGTCGGTCAGACCGACACGCAGGTCCATGTAGTCTTCACGCCCTTCCTCGAACAACAGGCGGATGAGGAAGTCGCCTGCAATGTTGCCCTCCTCGCCCACGACCTTCAGGTAAGGAGCGATCAGGGTGAAGCCTTCCTTGTCCAGTGCCCAGGTCAGGCGCGCATTGGCTTTCTGGTAGTGCCAGGGTTTGGCGAAGATCGGATCCAGGTGCAGCATGAAAGCGTCGGTGTCCAGGCGCAGTTCGCCATGCCCAAGGTCGCCGCTGATGCTGCCGCTCACGTTACCGGCAGCCGGGGCGCCGTGATACGCATCGAAACCCACGCGCTCCAGGTTGCTTTCGAACGCCAGCCGGCGATCGCCGTCGGCCTTGGGCCGGGCCGTCAGGTGCACATTGCGCAGGACACCTGTGACATTGAGGCCATCGATCACCGCCAGCACTTGCTGGCCCATGGGCGCCAAGGCGTGGATCAGCGGCGTGAGAGGGGTCAGCTCCACACGGTCGGCCTGCACCTGCCAGCTTTCATCGGCCGGGGCCGCACCGTTGCGCTGCATCAACCGCAGCCGCGAGGCCCAATGCGTGTCGCCAATGTCCATCGCCAACGCGTCGACAATGACGTCGAAGCCCTCATCCTGACGCTCGAACCAGGCATTGAGGGCGAGGCTGTCTACCTTGACCGGTTTGCGCGTGTCATAGGCCCCTTGCAGGTGCGGCGCATTCAGGCGTACGGCGCCTTGGTGCAACTGACGGTCGCGCCAGTCGAACCAGGCTTCACCGCCTGCCTGAAGCACCTGGGCATGCCACTGCCCCAACAGCCGGGGCGGCAACCAGCGTGCCCAGTCACTGTGCGGCAGGTTGAGATAGCCCTGTACCTGCGCATCACGCCAGGCTTCGGCCGAAGCGCGGCTGCGCGCGCTCAGCGTCAGGGGTTGGCCATCTGGCAAGGTTGCCCGCAGGTCCAACGATTGCCGCGAGGGCCCCGCCAGCAAGCCTGCGCTGACATAGGTCAGCGTCAGCGGATCACGCTGCCAGGCGTGGAGGGTAACTTGGCTGTCGAACACATCGACCCGCCCAAGCCGGCGCAGGTCCTTGAGCAATTGCTCGGGCTGCAAGGGTGCGTCGTCCTGCTTGGGCAGGCCCTCGAGCTTCCACTTGCCGGCTTCATCCTCTCGGGCGATCAGTTGCAGGCCAGCCAGCTGGATGCGCGCCAGGCGCACTTCACCTGCGACCAGGCTGCCCCAGACATCCGGCACCACGGTGACGTCATCGAGCCGCAAGGCCGTGCCGCCTTCACCGATTTGCAGGTCGCGTACGGTCAGCACCGGCGACAGCCTGCTCCAGCGGCCCTGAAGCGCGCCAATGTGCACCGGCACACCCAGCGCTCCGGCGACCTTGGCCTGCACCGTGCTGCGGTACTCGGCCGCCAGCGGCACCAAGGCCCGGCCAAGGCTGGCGTACAGCGCCACTGCGATGACCAGCAACGCGCAAGCCCCCAGCCCCCAACGGGTCAGGACACTCAGAACGCGGCTTAGACGTCCCATGGCCATGGCCCTCCAGGTCGTATATGCATAATGGCCCGTGGTGCCGTTTTCGCCATGCCGATCGAACCGGGTCGGGTTTCAGCAGGCCTCAGAGCAGCACCACGTCATACTGCTCTTGCGAATACATCGACTCGACCTGGAAGCGAATGGTTCGCCCGATGAAGGCCTCGAGTTCAGCCACGTTGCCAGACTCTTCGTCCAACAGGCGATCGACCACCTTCTGATTGGCCAGCACGCGATAGCCTTCCGCCTGGTAGGCGCGGGCTTCACGCAGGATTTCGCGAAAGATCTCGTAACAGATGGTTTCGGGCGTTTTGAGCTTGCCTCGCCCCTGGCAAGCCTGGCACGGTTCGCACAACACCTGCTCAAGGCTCTCCCGGGTGCGCTTGCGGGTCATCTGCACCAAGCCCAACTCGGTGATGCCGATGATGTTGGTCTTGGCGTGGTCGCGCTCCAGCTGTTTTTCCAGCGTTCGCAGCACCTGACGCTGGTGATCTTCGTCTTCCATGTCGATGAAGTCGATGATGATGATGCCGCCGATGTTGCGCAGCCGCAGTTGCCGGGCAATGGCGGTGGCGGCCTCCAGGTTGGTCTTGAAGATGGTTTCTTCCAGGTTGCGGTGACCCACGAAGGCGCCGGTGTTGACGTCGATGGTGGTCATCGCCTCGGCCGGATCCACCACCAGGTAGCCACCCGACTTCAACGGTACCTTGCGATCCAGGGCGCGCTGAATTTCATCCTCGACACCGTACAGGTCGAAGATGGGCCGTTCGCCTGGGTAGTGTTCCAGACGGTCGGCGATTTCAGGCATCAGCTCTTGCACGAACTGCGTGGTGCGCTGGAAGGTTTCCCGCGAGTCGATGCGGATTTTTTCGATCTTCGGGTTGACCAGGTCGCGCAGGGTACGCAGCGCCAGGCCCAGGTCTTCGTAGATGACCAGGGGTGCGCCACAGGTCTTGATCTGCGCCCCGATCTGCTCCCACAACCGCCGCAGGTAGCGAATATCCTGCAGGATCTCCTCAACCCGCGCGCCTTCGGCGGCGGTGCGCAGAATGAAGCCGCCAGCGCCTTGTATGTTCTCGCTGTCCACGCAATCACTGACCACGCGCTTGAGGCGTTCACGCTCGGCCTCGTCCTCGATCTTGAGCGAAATGCCCACGTGGCTGCTACGCGGCATGTAGACCAGGTAGCGGGACGGGATCGACAACTGGGTGGTCAGCCGCGCGCCTTTGCTGCCGATGGGGTCTTTGGTGACCTGTACCACCAGGGCCTGGCCTTCATGGACCAGGGCGGTGATGTTTTCCACGGCCGAGCCTTCGCGCTGCGAAATCTCCGAGGCATGGATGAACGCTGCCCGTTCCAGCCCGATGTCCACGAACGCCGCCTGCATGCCAGGCAGCACCCTGACCACCTTGCCCTTGTAGATATTGCCGACGATGCCGCGACGCTGGGTGCGCTCGACGTGCACTTCCTGCAGTACCCCGTTTTCCACCACCGCCACGCGTGACTCCATCGGGGTGATGTTGATCAGGATCTCTTCGCTCATGGCAGGTTCTCGTCCAGGGTCTTGTTCTAATGATGGATGGCGCAAACGGTGCTGGCTACTGCGGGCGCGTCACCTCAGGTTCCGAGGCCGCCTGTTGCCAGCAAGCGATGCCGAAGCGCTCGAGCAACTGTGCCGTTTCGCTCAATGGCAGGCCGACCACGGCCGAATAGCTGCCAATCAGCCCGGTGACGAATACCGCGCCCAGCCCTTGAATCGCATAGCCGCCCGCCTTGTCTGCCGGCTCGCCGCTGGCCCAGTAGCGCTGCGCTTCCTGCTGGTGGATGTCGCGAAAGCGGACGGTGCTGCTGACACACAAGCTCTCGACACGCGTGCCGTCATCGAGCGCCACGGCCGTCAATACCTGGTGTTCGCGGCCGGACAACCGGGCCAGCATGCCCAAGGCGTCGTCACGGTGCTCGGGTTTGCCCAGAATATGGCCGTCAAGCACGACGGCCGTGTCAGCGCCCAACACCACAGCGCCCTCGTTCGCGGTCTCGGCCGGTTCGAGACGGGCACGACCCGCTGCAGCCTTGGCTTTGGCCAGGCGCTGCACATACACCTCGGCGCTTTCGCCAGGCAGCGGGGTTTCATCGATGGGCGCGCTGGCAACCCTGAAGCGTACGCCGATCTGCGTCAACAGCTCGCGTCGACGTGGAGAGCCGGAAGCCAGGTATAGCGGGGTCATTCGGACATCTCCCTGTCAGCGGCCACCAAGCCGTCAATTGATGTGCAAGCGTCGGCGAAGGTCGCGCAAGGCAAAGCTGATCCACGGCCAGAGCAGCGCGCTGATCACGGCCGACCAGACCAGCGCCAGGGTAGGCAGGCGATTACCGGTCAAGGCACTGAGCCACAGCTGGAGCAACTGTGCAATGCCGAAGACCACCAGGATGATCAGGCTTTGCTGCCACATGGGGAACATGCGCAGGCGCTGTTGCAGCGACAGCACCAGGAATGTGATCAGGGTGAGGATCAACGCGTTCTGCCCCAACAGGGTGCCGTACAGCACGTCCTCGGCCAGGCCAAGCATGAACGCTGTGGCCATGCCGACCTTGTGCGGCACGTTCAAGGTCCAGAACGACACCAGCAACGCCAGCCACATAGGCCGAAAGACTTCCATGAACTGCGGCATGGGCGAGACACTGAGCAGCAGGCCAACGGCAAATGTCAGCCAGATGACCCAACCATTGTTGCGGCGCGATGCGGCCATCACTGCCTCCGGGATTGAGTGGGCGCAGCGGGCGCTGCGGCCGGGCTTGCGGACTGTGCAGCTGGCGCTGTGGCGGGCGTACTGGACTGGGTGGCAGGCGCAGGGGTTACGGCAGGCGCGCCGTTTGCAGGGGTACCGTTTGCGGGAGTGCCGTTTGCAGGCGCACCTTGACCGGTCGTACCAGCACCCTGAGCAGGAACCCTCTCGCCTTTGCGGTCTGCTTCTTCCTGGGCAATCGCGGCATCGGTGGCGCGCTGCTCGGGCGTACGCCGGTCGCTGAACACCAGCAGCATGTAACGGCTACGGTTGAGCGCCGCGGTGGGGATGGCGCGCACAATGGCGAATGGCTGGCCGGAGTCGTGGATCACCTCGTTGACGGTGGCCACGGGATAACCGGCGGGGAAGCGTTGGCCCATGCCGGAGCTGACCAGCAGGTCGCCTTCCTTGATGTCCGCCGTATCGGCCACGTGGCGCAACTCGAGGCGCTCCGGGTTGCCGGCACCGCTGGCAATGGCGCGCAAACCGTTGCGGTTGACCTGCACGGGAATGCTGTGGGTGGTATCGGTGAGCAGCAAGACCCGAGAGGTATAGGGCATCAGTTCGACCACCTGCCCCATCAGGCCGCGAGCGTCGAGCACCGGTTGACCGAGAAACACGCCATCGCGCTCACCCTTGTTGATCAGTATGCGGTGTGTGAAGGGGTTGGGATCGACGCCGATCAATTCGGCAACTTCGACCTTTTCGTCAACCAGCGCCGAGGAATTGAGCAGCTCACGCAGGCGCACGTTCTGCTCGGTCAACGCCGCCAGCTTCTGCAGGCGACCTTGCAGCAGCAGGGCCTCGGTCTTGAGTTTCTCGTTCTCGGCAATCAGCTCGTTGCGGCTGCCGAACTGGCCCGCCACCCCTTGCCAGGCGCGTTGCGGCAAGTCGGTGATCCAGTACGATTCCATGAGCACCAGGCCCATCTGGCTGCGAACGGGCTTGAGCAGGTCAAAGCGCGCGTCGACGACCATCAACGCGACCGACATCACCACCAGGACGAGCAGGCGAACGCCCAGCGACGGGCCCTTGGAGAAAAGCGGTTTAATGGGCCGTTCCTCGTGGACGACTCAGGAAGTCATTGGACATGGGACAAGGCACCAGCCTGGTTACGAATTGACGGATGAGGCGCCCGGACGGGCACCGGCCAGCACATACAGGTAGCACTGTGCGTGCTACCTGTAAACCGGGGCTCACGAGCCGCGAGGACGAATCACTCGCTCGAGAGCAGGTCCATTGCGTGCTTGTCCATCATTTCCAGGGCTCGACCGCCGCCGCGGGCGACACAGGTCAACGGGTCTTCGGCGACGATGACCGGCAGCCCGGTTTCCTGGGCCAGCAGCTTGTCCAGGTCACGCAGCAGTGCGCCGCCGCCGGTCAACACCAGGCCACGTTCGGCGATGTCGGAAGCCAGTTCGGGTGGCGACTGCTCCAGGGCGCTCTTGACCGCCTGAACGATGGTCGCCAGCGACTCCTGCAGCGCTTCGAGCACTTCGTTGGAGTTCAGGGTGAACGCACGCGGTACGCCTTCGGCAAGGTTACGGCCGCGAACGTCGACTTCGCGCACTTCACCGCCCGGGTAGGCAGTACCGATTTCCTGCTTGATGCGCTCGGCGGTGGATTCGCCGATCAGGCTGCCGTAGTTACGGCGCACGTAGGTCACGATGGCTTCGTCGAAGCGGTCACCACCGACACGCACCGATTCGGCATAGACCACCCCGTTGAGCGAGATCAACGCGATTTCGGTGGTACCACCGCCGATGTCGACGACCATGGAGCCACGGGCCTCTTCGACCGGCAGGCCGGCACCGATGGCGGCCGCCATGGGTTCTTCGATCAGGAACACTTCGCGGGCACCTGCTCCCAGGGCCGACTCGCGAATGGCGCGGCGCTCAACCTGGGTGGACTTGCACGGCACGCAGATCAGCACTCGAGGGCTGGGCTGCAGGAAGCTGTTCTCATGAACCTTGTTGATAAAGTATTGCAACATTTTTTCGCAGACGCTGAAGTCGGCGATCACGCCGTCCTTCATCGGACGAATGGCTGCGATGTTGCCAGGCGTACGGCCCAGCATGCGTTTGGCTTCGGTACCGACGGCGACGACGCTTTTCTGATTGCCATGGGTACGGATGGCAACAACCGAGGGCTCATTCAGGACGATACCGCGCTCACGCACGTAAATTAGGGTGTTGGCAGTACCCAGGTCGATGGACAGATCGCTGGAAAACATGCCACGCAGTTTCTTGAACATGGGAAAGTGACCCTGGGGAAAGCGTGGGTAAAAAAGTGCGGCAAACTCTAACAATGGCAGGGATTTTGGGCAAGGAGCCAATATGTTAAATTGGCTGTTTTTCCGAGCATGCCAGCCGATGATCGCGGCTATTGGACCGCCAAAAAGCTGACATGTTCCTCATTGCGGACACTGAATCCGTTCTTTCTATCCTTCTGGAGATCCCCATGGCGCTTGAACGCTGCGACGTGGAAAAGATCGCCCATCTGGCCCGACTGGGCCTAAATGATGGCGAACTGCCACGCATTACCGACGCCTTGAACAGCATCCTCGGGTTGGTCGACCA
The DNA here is from genome assembly GCF_002420785.1 of Pseudomonas sp. UBA5666. Lineage (NCBI taxonomy): Bacteria > Pseudomonadati > Pseudomonadota > Gammaproteobacteria > Pseudomonadales > Pseudomonadaceae > Pseudomonas > Pseudomonas sp. UBA5666. The sequence continues at coordinate 119,474 of NZ_DIIQ01000006.1, forward strand.
GATGCAAGCGGTGGACACCGCCGGCATCGAACCCCTGGCTCACCCCCTTGAGGCCAGCCAGCGCCTGCGCCCCGACCAGGTCACCGAGCACAACCAGCGTGACGCCTATCAGGCCGTCGCCCCACAGACCGAAAACGGTCTGTACCTGGTTCCGAAAGTCATCGAGTAAGGGATAGAGCCTGCCATGCATCAATTGACCCTGGCCGAGATCGCCCGCGGACTCGCCGACAAGTCGTTTTCCTCCGAAGAGCTGACCGGCGCCCTGCTGGCCCGTATCAAGCAGCTCGACCCACAGCTCAACAGCTTCATCACCGTGACCGACGAGCTGGCCCTGGGCCAGGCACGTGCTGCCGATGCCCGCCGCGCCGCTGGCGAAGGCGGGGCGTTGCTGGGCGCGCCCATTGCCCACAAGGACCTGTTCTGCACCCAGGGCGTGCGCACCAGCTGCGCGTCGAAGATGCTCGACACCTTCAAGGCGCCCTATGACGCCACCGTGGTGGCCAAGCTCGCCGAAGCTGGCATGGTCACGCTGGGCAAGACCAACATGGACGAGTTCGCCATGGGCTCGGCCAACGAATCGAGCCACTACGGCGCGGTGAAAAACCCCTGGAATCTCGAGCACGTACCCGGTGGCTCGTCGGGCGGCTCGGCCGCTGCCGTGGCAGCGCGCCTGCTGCCGGTGACCACCGGCACCGACACCGGCGGCTCGATCCGTCAGCCGGCCGCACTGACCAACCTCACCGGCCTCAAGCCCACCTATGGCCGCGTCTCGCGCTGGGGCATGATCGCCTATGCCTCGAGCCTGGACCAGGGCGGCCCCCTGGCCCGCACGGCCGAGGACTGCGCGCTGCTGCTGCAAGGCATGGCCGGCTTCGACGCCAAGGATTCGACCAGCATCGAGGAGCCGGTTCCCGACTACAGCGCCACCCTGGGTGATTCGCTGCAAGGGTTGCGTATCGGTCTGCCGAAAGAGTACTTCGGGGCTGGCCTGGACCCGCGCATCGCCGACCTCGTGCAGGCCAGCGTCAAGGAGCTGGAAAAGCTCGGCGCGGTGGTCAAGGAAATCAGCCTGCCGAACATGCAACACGCCATCCCGGCGTACTACGTGATCGCTCCGGCAGAAGCGTCCTCGAACCTGTCGCGTTTCGACGGTGTTCGCTTCGGTCATCGCTGCGAGGCGCCCAAGGACCTGACCGACCTGTACAAGCGTTCCCGCGGCGAAGGCTTCGGCGCCGAAGTGCAGCGCCGGATCATGGTCGGTACCTACGCCCTGTCGGCGGGCTACTATGACGCGTACTACGTGAAGGCCCAGCAAATTCGCCGCCTGATCAAGAACGACTTCATGGCTGCCTTCAAGGATGTCGACCTGATTCTCGGCCCGACCACGCCCAACCCGGCCTGGAAACTGGGCGCCAAGAGCAGCGATCCGGTCGCCGCCTACCTCGAGGACGTCTACACCATCACGGCCAACCTCGCGGGCCTGCCAGGCCTGTCGATGCCAGCCGGCTTCGTCGATGGCCTGCCGGTAGGCGTGCAGTTGCTGGCGCCTTACTTCCAGGAAGGCCGCCTGCTCAACGTAGCCCATCGCTACCAGCAGGTGACCGACTGGCACACCCGCGCCCCTAACGGCTTCTGAGGAACAGACACATGCAATGGGAAGTTGTGATCGGGCTGGAAATTCACTCTCAGCTCGCCACCCAGTCGAAAATCTTTTCCGGTAGTGCCACCACGTTTGGCTCGGAACCCAACACCCAGGCGAGCCTAGTCGACCTGGGCATGCCAGGTGTGCTGCCGGTCCTGAACCAGGAAGCGGTGCGCATGGCGTGCATGTTCGGCCTGGCCATCGATGCCGAGATCGGCAAGCGCAACGTGTTCGCGCGCAAGAACTACTTCTACCCCGACCTGCCCAAGGGCTATCAGATCAGCCAGATGGACCTGCCGATTGTGGGCAAGGGCCACCTGGACATCGCGCTGGAAGACGGCACCATCAAGCGCATCGGCGTGACCCGTGCCCACCTGGAAGAAGATGCGGGCAAGAGCCTGCACGAAGATTTCAGCGGCTCCACCGGCATCGACCTGAACCGTGCCGGCACCCCGCTGCTGGAAATCGTGTCCGAGCCCGACATGCGCAGCGCCAAGGAAGCGGTGGCCTATGTCAAGGCCATCCATGCGCTGGTGCGCTACCTGGGCATCTGCGACGGCAACATGGCCGAAGGATCACTGCGCTGCGACTGCAACGTGTCGATCCGGCCCAAGGGCCAGACCGAGTTCGGCACTCGCTGCGAGATCAAGAACGTCAACTCGTTCCGCTTCATCGAGCGCGCGATCAACAGCGAGATCCAGCGCCAGATCGACTTGATCGAGGACGGCGGCAAGGTGGTTCAGGAAACGCGCCTGTACGATCCGAACAAGGACGAGACCCGCTCCATGCGCAGCAAGGAGGAAGCCAACGACTACCGTTACTTCCCCGACCCGGACCTGCTGCCGGTGGTCATCGAGGACAGCTTCCTGGAAACCGTGCGCGCCGGCTTGCCGGAACTGCCCACCCAGAAAGTCGAGCGCTTCCAGAGCCAGTACGGACTGTCGGCATACGATGCCAACGTTTTGGCATCGAGCCGTGAACAGGCCGACTACTTCGAGGAGGTGGTCAAGCTCGGGGGCGACGCCAAAATGGCCGCCAACTGGGTCATGGTCGAGCTGGGCAGCCTGCTCAACAAGCTGGGCATCGAGATTGACCAGGCCCCGGTCACCGCCGCGCAACTGGGCGGCATGCTGGTGCGCATCCGCGACAACACCATCAGCGGCAAGATCGCCAAGACCGTGTTCGAGGCCATGGCGGCAGGTGAAGGCGACGCCGACACCATCATCGAAAGCCGCGGCCTCAAGCAGGTCACCGACAGCGGCGCCATCGAGTCGATGCTCGACGAGGTGTTGGCGGCCAACGCCGAACAGGTCGAACAGTACCGCGCCGCCGACGAGGCCAAGCGCGGCAAAATGTTCGGTTTCTTCGTCGGCCAAGCCATGAAAGCTTCCAAGGGCAAGGCCAACCCTGGGCAGGTGAATCAGCTGCTCAAGGCCAAGCTCGAAGGCTGACCGCACCCTTCAGCGGGGGCTCGCCCTCGCTGACAGACCAGCCGAGGTTGACCAGGACACAGGTCCACCTCGGCTTGTCCCGCGCCCGGCCAAATGCCCCGGCGCACCGGAGTACCTGTATGTTCAAACGTTCTTTGGCCAGCTTGGCCCTCTTTTCCTGTCTGGCAGGCTGCGCCAGCCATGACATCGACCCGCGAGGTTATGACCGCACGGGTACTGCCTCCTACTACGGCGCCCGCCATCACGGCAAACGCACCGCCAGCGGCGAGGCGTTCAATCAGCATGGCCTGACGGCGGCTCATCGCAACCTGCCGTGCGGCAGCCGGGTGCTGGTGACCAACCTGGCCAATCGGCGCAGCGTGGTGGTCCGCATCAACGACCGCGGCCCGCACGCCCGCAGCCGGCTGATCGACCTGTCTCGGGCTGCCGCTGAAAAAATCGGCATGGTGCGTAGCGGAACGGCGCGCGTGCGAGTACAAGGTCTTAGTGACTGACGACCAGGAGCTTTACCATTTTCGATCTGGCCACCCTCCCCACGTTCAGCCTGCTGCAGCTGGGCATCGCTTTGCTGCTGCTGGTCGCAGGCGCCGAACTGCTGGTACGGGCTGCACTGCGCCTGGCGCAACGCCTCCACGTGCGGCCGCTGATCATCGGGCTGAGCCTGGTGGCATTCGGCAGCACTGCCCCCCAGTTGACCCTCAGCCTGCAGGCCGCCTACCAAGGCGCACCGGACGTTGCCGTGGGCAGCGTCATCGGCAGCAACATCTTCAATGTGCTGGCCATTCTTGGCCTGGCAGCGCTGGTCATTCCCCTTCGCGTGTCTCGCCAGCTGGTACGCCTGGATATTCCGCTGATGATCCTGGCCAGCGCCCTGGTCTACGGGTTGGCTGCCAATGGCTATCTGGGCCGCGTTGAAGGCGTATTGCTGCTGATGGGGCTGGTGGGTTACCTGGCCATGCTCTGGCACCAGTCCCGTCACTACGCACGCACCTACCCTGCCCCGCCATCGGTGCCACAAAGCCCGGCACGCTTCTGGTGCGGGACGTTACTGTTGGTGATGGCAGGCCTGGCCCTGCTGAGCCTGGCCGGTCATCTGCTGCTCGACGCTGCCGTGGAAGTGGCCACTGACCTGGGCCTGTCCGAGCGCGTCATCGGCCTTACGGTGGTCGCCATCTGCACGTCGTTGCCGGAACTGGCAGCAGCCCTGATCGCTGCCTTGCGCGGTGAACGCGAGATCGCCGTGGGCACGGTGATCGGCAGCAACCTGTTCAACCTGTTGGGCGTATTGGGCCTGACCGCCGTGGTGACCCCCGAGCCCCTGTCGATTTCGCCCAATGCGCTGGATTTCGACCTGCCCGTCATGCTGGGTGTGGCCGCGTTGAGCTTGCCGGTGTTCTATTCAGGCTATCGCATCACCCGGGCCGAAGGGCTGGTGTTCCTGTGCCTGTACCTGGCCTACGGCCTGCACATCGCCGCGTTCACCATGGGCATGCCCCTGGCCGGGCGCCTGGAGCGCCTGATGCTGCTCTACGTATTGCCCGTGCTGGCGGTTGTCTTGGTGTACACCACGGTGCGCGCCTGGCGCCGCCAGCATTGAGCACCCCAAGTCAGATCAGCGGCTGGCCTGACGGGCCTTCTTCAATTTGAAGGCTACCCAGAGCAGCAGGATCCAGCCGGGGATCAGCATCACCGAGATGCGAATGGGCGGCGTCAGGTACATCACCACCAGGATAAGCACGATGAAGGCCAGGCACAGGTAGTTGGTGAACGGATGGCCCAGGCTCTGGTAGAACGGCTGTACCCCTGCCGCGCGCTTGGCCTTGCGGAACTTGAGGTGGGTGATGCTGATGCTGGCCCAGTTGATCACCAGCGCCGACACCGCCAGTGCCATCAGCAGGCCAAAGGCTTCGCCGGGCATCAGGTAGTTGATCACCACACACAGGCCCGTGGCCAGGGCAGAAATGCCTAAAGCTGCCAGGGGTACACCGCTGCGGCTGACCTTCAGCAGTTGACGCGGGGCGTCACCTTGGCTAGCCAGGCCGAACAGCATGCGACTGTTGGCGTACACGCAGCTGTTGTAGACCGACAGCGCCGCTGTCAGGACCACGATGTTGAGGATGGTCGCGACCAGGTCGCTGTCCAGCTCATGGAAGATCATCACAAATGGACTGCCGCCTTGTACCACCTTCTGCCAGGGGTACAACGAAAGCAGCACCGCCAGCGCGCCGATGTAGAAGATCAGGATCCGGTAGACCACCTGGTTGGTGGCCTTGGGAATGCTCTGGCGCGGATTGTCGGCTTCGGCGGCCGTGATGCCTACCAGTTCCAGGCCACCGAACGAAAACATGATCACGGCCAGGGCCATGACCAGGCCGCTCACGCCATTGGGGAAGAACCCGCCGTATTGCCACAGGTTGGCCACGCTGGCGTCCGGGCCGCCGTTACCGGTGCTGAGCAACCAGGCGCCGAAACCTATCATGCTGACGATGGCCACGACTTTTACCAAGGCGAACCAGAACTCCATCTCGCCATAGACCTTCACCTGGGTGAGGTTGATCAGGTTGATCACCACAAAGAAGATCGCGGCCGTGGCCCAGGTTGGAAAGTCAGGCCACCAGTACTGGACATAGATACCCACCGCCGTCAGCTCGGCCATGCCGACCAACACGTAGACCACCCAGTAGTTCCAGCCAGACACGAAGCCTGCGAACTCGCTCCAGTACTGGTGGGCAAAATGGCTGAAGCTACCGGCCACCGGCTCTTCGACGACCATTTCCCCGAGCTGGCGCATGATCAGGAACGCCATTAGGCCAGCAATGGCATAGCCCAGCAAAACGGAGGGGCCGGCCAGCTGGATGGTCTGGGCAATGCCCAGGAACAACCCCGTGCCGATGGCGCCGCCGAGCGCGATCAGCTGGATGTGACGATTCTTCAGCCCGCGCTGTAACCGCTCGGGCGTGCTCTGGTCTTGCATGAAGTGTCCTTTCGCTCAGTGAGGCAATGCTGTTGTTTGCAGTCAAGGATCTAGATCCATCCGCCCCACTGCAAGATGAAAATACCAATGTTGGTGGTGATCGCGGCCATCAGCGTGGTAATCACGATGATTGACGCGGCCAGTTCATGGTTGCCGTTGGCCGCACGCGCCATCACGTAGCTGGCCGCTGCGGTGGGGCTGCCGATGTAGAGAAACAGGATGCCCAGTTCGGCCCCGCGAAAACCACAAAGCCACGCACCCAGGGTCCCAACGAGTGGCAGCCAGGCCATTTTCACCAGGCTGGCGTCCACGGCCAACCTGCCGCTGTCGCGCAGGGCCGTCAGCGACAGGGTGCCGCCAATGCAGATCAGGGCAAGGGGTAAGGTCATCTGCGCCAGGTAGTCACCGGAGGTGAGCAGCCAATTCGGCAAAGGGACCTGGCCGTAGGCCATGGGAATGGCGACCAGCACGCTGAGAATCAGTGGATTTTTCAGGATGCTTTTGAGGATGCTCCACGGGTCGGACTTCAGGTCGGGGCTGTAGACCGCCAGCACGATGGCAGACAACGAGTTGTACAACAGGATCACCAACCCAGCCAGTACCGCACCCAGTGAGATGCCATAGTCGCCGTACAAGCTTGCGGCCAGCGCCAGGCCAATCACCCCGTTGTTGCCGCGAAAGGCGCCTTGGGTGTAGATACCACGGTCGGCCCACGGGCTGCGCCAGACGGCCATGCCCCAGGCGATGGCAAATCCGGCCAGGGTGGCCACCGTGAAATAGATCATGATCCCTGGCCGGACCGCCGCCGCCAGGTCGGCATGATAGATGCCCAGAAACAGCAAGGCCGGCATGCAGACGTTGAACACCAGTTGCGAAGCGACCTTGTTGAAGTTGTCGTCGATCAGGTGGATACGGCGAAGCAACACGCCCAGAAACAGCATGGCGAAAACGGGCGCCGTGATGTTCAGCGTCTGGATGAGAAGGGCAAGCATGGGCGCACGATCCTGAAAGGGGGTTGCCGTTAGGGGGCTAATGATACGCCAACGGCCAGGATTTGCGGGCATTGTGCGGTGATGGGAGCGCAACCGTGCCCTGCCGGGGCACTGGACCGGCCGCGATGGGCTGCGCAGCAGCCCCAGGTGTCAGCTGCGCAGCGCATGTTGTCGGGGCCGCTACCTCGCGGCAACAGGCCGCGCCTACAGCACGATTCAGCGCCGAACTGGCCGCTTCTGCAATTTGCGCTGCAGTGTCCGGCGGTGCATGCCTAGCGCGCGTGCGGTCGCCGAGATGTTGCCCTCGTGCTCGTTCAGCACGCGCTGGATGTGTTCCCATTGCAGACGGTCCACGGACATGGGGTTTTCCGGCACCAGGGTGTCCAGGTCGGTATGCTCGGACAACAGGGCCGCCAGCACGTCGTCAGCGTCAGCCGGTTTGCACAGGTAGTTGCAGGCGCCGCGCTTGACCGCTTCCACGGCCGTGGCGATGCTCGAGTACCCGGTCAGGATGACGACCCGCATTTCCGGGTCCAGCTCCAGCAGCTTGGGCAGCAGCACCAGGCCCGAATCCCCTTCCATTTTCAGGTCGAGCGTGGCGTAGTCCGGCAGGTCTTGCTGGGCCAGGATCAAACCTTCTTCTGCCGAGCTGGCGGTGCTTACCCGAAAGCCCCTGCGGCTCATGGCCCGGGCCATCACCCGGGTGAAGGTAGCATCGTCGTCCACCAACAGCAGGTGCGGCAGCTCTTCGGTTTCAACCTGGGTTTCTTCACTCATCATGCTTCTCCTCGCGTGCCATAGGGCAGGCGCAATTCGGTCAGGGTGCCACCTTGTTCATGACTATAGAGTTTCACTGAGCCACCCGCACGGGTGACGCTGGCCTTGCTCAGGAACAGGCCCAGGCCGAAGCCCTTGCCCTTGGTGGTAATGAAAGGTTTGCCAATGGCCTCGGCGATGGCCGGCGGTACGCCAGGGCCATGGTCGCGAATGCTGATGACGATGTCCTGGTGATCCCAGTCCAGGCGCACCTCCAGGTCATCAGGACAGGCGTCGGCGGCGTTGTTCAACAAGTTGAGCAGTGCCTGGGTCAGGTCAGGCGGCGGCGTCAACCGAGGGACGAGCCCATCACGCAGGCGCTGGAAGCGGTAACTGGCTTCCGGGCGCATGAGGTGCCAGCGGTTGAGGGCCTCGTCGAGCCAGACGGTGACCTCCTGCTCGACAATGGCCAGGCGGCGATTGGCCTCGGCGGCGCGAACCAGCTGTTGCAGTGTTTCTTTGCACAGTTTGACCTGGTCCTGAAGAATCTGCAGGTCTTCCTGCAGCAGCGGATCAGTATGGTCCTGGCGCATCTCGTTGAGCAACACGCTCATCGTCGCCAGCGGCGTACCCAGCTCGTGGGCCGCGCCCGCCGCCTGGGTGGCCACGGCCAGCAATTGCTCATCGCGCAGGCTTTCTTCGCGCCGCTCCGAGCGCAGGTGTTCCTGGCGCCGAAGCTCCTCGGCCATGCGCGCGGCAAAGAAGGTGATCACCGCCGCGGCCAGCGCAATGCTCAGCCACATGCCGTAGACCTGCATCTTGTCCCGTGCCAGCGGCAGGCCCTCAAGCGGGTAGAACTGCACCAGCAGCAGGCTGTAGGCCGTCAGCGCGATGCCCGACAGAATCAGCGAATACAGCCAGGGCAGCGTCACCGCCGCGATCGCCAGCGGCACCAGGTAGTAGGACACGAAAGGGTTGGTCGAGCCGCCGGAGTAGTACAGCAGAGCGCTGTGTATCAACAGGTCGCACGCCAGTTGCAGGGCATATTCGAGTTCGGTGACCGGCAGCGACAGGCGCAGGCGCAGCGCCGTGAAGGCGCACAGCAGCGAGGACAAGGCCAGGGTGCCGGCCAGCGACAGCCAGGGCAGTGGCAGCAGCTCGGTCCAGTAGGCCACGCCGACCGAGCCGGCCTGGGCGGCCAAAACCAGGACGCGAATAACGGTCAGTCGCCAGAGGTTCTGGCGCGTAGCGGACAGCGGTTGTGCGGCGGCGAGCATGAGCTCTCCTGATGAGTGCTCCAGAAAATCGGCTGGAGTATACCGAAGCGGGGCATGCTGCTGCAGTGATGCGGCAAAGCGCCACACTTTGTCACAGCTTCATGGGGCCAGCGCTGAACCCACTACACTGTTCCCGGTCTGATGGGCCATGCGTGGAATGGATGGCCACACCCCACGCTTTCATCTGCCAAGGAGCACCTTATGCTAATCCAACGTCGCGGCGCTGCCCTTCTCTTGTCCTGCGGTTTGCTGGCCAGCTTGCCAGCGCTGGCCGCCGATGAGCCGCGCTTCAATCAGGTGTCACTGCGCGCCGAAGTGAGCAAGGAAGTGGCACGCGACCTGATGGTCGTGACCCTCTACAGCGAAGCGCAGAACACCGACCCGGGCAAGCTTGCCAAGCAGATCACCGAGACCATGAACAAGGCTGTGCAGCAGTCGCGCCAGGTCAAGGACGTCAAGATCAGCCAGGGCAGCCGCAACAGCTACCCGGTGTACGACACCAAAGGCCAGAAAATCACCGGCTGGCGCGAGCGTGCCGAGCTGCGGCTCGAAAGCGCGGACTTCCCGGCGCTTTCACAGCTCACCGCCGAGCTGCTGCAAGACCTGAAAATGGGCGGCATGGACTTCTCCATCGCACCGGCAACCCGCAAGTCCAGCGAAGACGCGCTGCTCAAGGAAGCCGTCGACGCATTCAAGGCGCGCGCCCAATTGGCCACCGAAGCCCTGGGCGGCAGTGGTTACAAGGTGGTCAGCCTCAACCTGAACAGCAGCGGCTATCCACGGCCTTACCTGCGCAGTGCACCGATGGCGATGAAGGCCATGGCAGCAGACGAAGCTGCGCCAGCGCCGGACATCGAGGCGGGCACCAGCGAAGTGAGCATGAACGCCGATGGCTTGATCGAAGTGCAGATGCCTTGACGGCGAGGTGGCAGGGGCAGGCCCCAGGCCAGCCCCTGACCAGCAACTGATGCCCTGGCGCCTTGACTGCCCCGTCAGGGCTTTTCACCCTGCCCTGAAGGAAGGCCTGCATTTTAAGAGATTTCCTACACCCTCTTAAGCCTTTCCCGACATCCTCATCCAATCAGTAATATTCAGCAAAAAGCCACCATTCTGCCCTCGCAAACGTTTAACTCCGCCAAAAGTTACATCGATGCGACATTCATGTACTGCCGTGCCACTTTTCAAGTCCCGACTAACCTTGTGCATATTGCATTGGGCCCACCCCTGCATAAGTATCCGCAGGTCGGCTCACGAGGCCGCCCTCTCTGAACAATGACAACAATGAGGCCAACATGCTCAAACATGCAGTCATTCCGTTCCTGCTAGGCGCAGGTTTGCTCACTGGCGCGCCGTCGGCCTTCGCCGCTTCGAACCTGGTGTTCTGTTCAGAAGGCAGCCCGGCCGGTTTCGACCCGGGGCAATACACCACCGGTACCGATTTCGACGCCTCGGCCGAAACGGTCTTCAACCGGTTGACTCAGTTCGAGCGGGGCGGCACTGCGGTCATCCCGGGGCTGGCAACGCGCTGGGAGGTCGCGGAAGATGGCAAGACCTACACCTTCCACCTGCGCGAAGGCGTGAAGTTCCACACCACCGACTACTTCAAGCCCACCCGCCCGTTCAATGTAGACGACGTGCTGTTCACGTTCAACCGCATGCTCGACAAGGACCATCCATTCCGCAAGGCCTACCCCACCGAGTTCCCGTACTTCACTGATATGGGCATGGACAAGAACATCGCCGGGATCGAGAAACTGGACGAGCACACGGTCAAGTTCACCCTCAACGACGTCGACGCCGCCTTCATCCAGAACCTGGCCATGAGCTTCGCGTCCATCCAGTCCGCCGAGTACGCCGACCAGTTGCTCAAGAACGGCAAGGCCGCCGACATCAACCAGAAGCCGATCGGCACTGGCCCGTTCGTGTTCAGCAAGTACCAGAAGGACGCGCAGATCCGCTTCAAGGGCAACAAGGACTACTGGAAACCCGAGGACGTGAAGATCGACAACCTGATCTTCGCCATCACCACCGATGCTTCGGTGCGCATGCAGAAACTCAAGAAGAACGAGTGCCAGGTCACGCTGTTCCCGCGTCCGGCCGATATCGCGCCGCTCAAGCAGGACTCCAAGCTGCAGATGCCCCAGCAAGCGGGCTTCAACCTGGGCTACATCGCCTACAACGTGATGGACCAGGTCAAGGGCAGCAACCAGCCCAACCCCATGGCCCAGCTCAAGGTGCGCCAGGCGCTGGACATGGCCGTGGACAAGCAGAAAATCATCGAGTCGGTGTACCAGGGGGCGGGCCAGCTGGCGGTCAATGCCATGCCGCCGACCCAGTGGTCGTATGACAGCAGCATCAAGGACGCTCCCCACGACCCCGACAAGGCCCGCCAGTTGCTCAAGGAAGCCGGCATCAAGGACGGCACTGAAATCACCCTGTGGGCCATGCCGGTCCAGCGGCCGTACAACCCCAACGCCAAACTGATGGCCGAGATGCTCCAGGCAGACTGGGCCAAGATCGGCATCAAGGCCAAGATCGTCAGCTATGAGTGGGGCGAGTACATCAAGCGCTCCAAGGCGGGCGAACAAGGCGCCATGCTCATTGGCTGGAGCGGGGACAATGGCGACCCTGACAACTGGCTGGGCACCTTGTATGGCTGCGACGCCATCGACGGCAACAACTTCTCCAAGTGGTGCTACAAGCCCTACGATGACCTGATCAAGCAGGCCAAGGCCACCTCCGACCAGGCCAAGCGCACCGAGCTTTATCAGAAAGCCCAGCACATCCTCAAGGAGCAGGTGCCGATCACCCCGATCGCCCACTCCACCGTCTACCAGCCCATGAGTGCCAAGGTGAAGGACTTCAAGATCAGTCCATTTGCCCTCAACGCGTTCTACGGCGTCAGCGTCGACAAATAGCCTGAGGGCTGCGCCCGCCTGACGGGCGCCTGACCCACCCCATTCATACCCAGTCGTCCCGCTGCCAAGCGTGCGGGACAGGCGAACTGTTGCCGCGATTCGTGCCCGGAGCCGGCCCAGCACCCAAAAGGACTTAGCATGCGCCACGTGACCCGACTTTCTACACTGCTCGCCCTGGCCCTGGTCGGCCAGACGCCAGCCGTGATGGCCAACAACTTGGTGTTCTGCTCCGAAGGCAGCCCGGCCGGTTTCGATACGGCCCAATACACCACCGCCACCGACAATGACGCGGCCCAGCCGATCTATAACCGCCTGGTGGAGTTCGAGCGCGGCGGCACGGCGGTACACCCTGCCCTGGCCACCCGCTGGGAAGTCACCGAGGACGGCCTGCGCTACACCTTTCACCTGCGCGAAGGCGTGAGCTTTCACAGCAACAAGGCCTTCACCCCCAGCCGGCCCTTCAACGCAGACGACGTGCTGTTCACCTTCAACCGCATGCTCGACAGGCAGCACCCGTTTCGCAAGGCCTACCCCACCGAGTTTCCCTACTTCGTCAGCATGGGCCTGGACAAGAACATCGCAGGCGTCGAAAAGACCGACCCGTTCACCGTGGTGTTCACGCTGCACACCGTAGACGCCGCGTTCATCCAGAACCTGGCCATGAGCTTTGCCTCGATCCTGTCCGCCGAATACGCCGAGCAGTTGCTTAAAACCGGCCGCCCTAGCGACATCAACCAGCAACCGATAGGCACCGGCCCGTTCGTGTTCCAGCGCTACCAGAAAGACTCGCAGATCCGCTACAAGGCCAACCGTGCCTACTGGGCGCCCGAGCAGGTGAAGCACGACAACCTGGTGTTCTCGATCAATGTCGATCCGTCGGTGCGCATCCAGAAACTGCGCCGCAACGAGTGCCAGGTCACCCTGCATCCGCGGCCGGCCGACCTGCCAGGGCTCAAGCAGGACACGAACGTGCAGGTCTTGCAGCAAGCAGGGTTCAACCTGGGCTATATCGCCTACAACACCCAGCACCCGCCATTCGATCGGCTTGAGGTGCGCCAGGCCATGGACATGGCAGTCAACAAGCAGGCCATCCTGCAGGCGGTCTACCAGGCGCAGGACAACGGGCGGTCAACGCCATGCCGCCCACCCAGTGGTCCTACGACACTAGCATCACCGATGCACCGCACGACCCGGAAAAAGCCCGCCAGCTGCTCGAACAGGCCGGGGTCAAGCCTGGCACCGAAATCACTCTGTGGGCCATGCCGGTGCAACGCCCCTACAACCCCAACGCCAAGCTGATGGCCGAAATGCTCCAGGCCGATTGGAGCAAGCTGGGCTTGAAGGTGCGCATCGTCAGCTACGAATGGGGCGAATACATCAAGCGCCTCAAGAGCGGCGAGCACGATGTGGCGCTGATCGGCTGGACCGGTGACAACGGCGACCCCGACAACTGGCTGGGTACGCTGTACAGCTGCGACGCCATTGGCAGCAACAACTATTCGCAATGGTGCGACCCGCAGTACGACAGCCTGGTCAAGCAAGCCAAGCAGGTTACCGACCAAGCTCAGCGCACCACGCTCTATCAGCAAGCCCAGCAGCGGCTCAAGCAGCAGGTGCCGATCACGCCAGTGGCCCACTCCACTGTCAATCAGCCCCTGAGCACCCGAGTGTCTGGGTTCAAGGTCAGCCCGTTCGGGCGCAACGAGTTTTCCGGCGTCAGCGTCGATTAGCACCGACTGGCAGGCAGGGCGCGCAGGGGGGGGAGACCCGCGCGCCATGCCTACCCATCGCCCGCTTAAGCCTCGGTGATCCCGGGGCGCCCCAGGCAACACGGCAACACGGCAACACCCACCCGGCCCACAAGGCCGGCAATAACTAGAAATGAAAAGGAGCTTCTATCGTGAGACTGTTCAATTCGAGCGCACTGGCGTTAGCCATAGGTGCAGCAACCACCACCGTCCACGCCGATCCACAGAGCCAGGCCTACTTGCCGCTCACCCTCGCAGCCGAAAGCGCCCAGGCGCAGGCCAAGGGTTTCGTCGATGGCCAGAGCCTGGGCGGGACGACGCGCAACTGGTACGCCCGCGAACGCGCCACCCGCGCACCGCTGTGGCGCTACTACAAGAGCGACGGCACCCGTCACCCGACCCACACCCGTGAAAACTGGGTGCAAGGCACCATCCTCAACTACACCTCGGGCTTTACCCAGGGCACGGTGGGCTTTGCCGTGGAGGCAGCCGGCTATAACGCCATCGCCCTGCAGCAGGACCGCGAAGCGATCGCAGGTCCCAACAACCGTACCCTGACCCACAGCGACGGCGACGCCATCGGCCAGTGGAGCAAACTGGGGCTGGGCAACGTCAAGGCGCGTCTTTCCAATACCACCCTGACCCTCGGTCGCCAGGCCGTCGATACCCCGATGATCGCCTTTATCGGTAACCGCGCCCTGCCCTCCAGTTTTCAGGGCGCATTCCTGCACAGCGCTGAATTCGACAACCTGACGTTCGACCTGGGTACCTTCGACCGGGTCTCGCCCCGTACCGAGCAGAGCCTGAGCAAGTTCCGCAGCGAATACGGTGCGGCCGGGGTGGAAACGGACCGCGCCAGCACGGTCGGTATCAACTACCAGCCCCTCAAGAGCCTGACCACCAGCCTGTATGCCACCAAGGTCGACGATTTCTGGAACCAGTACTACTTCGGCGCCAATCACATGTTCGGCGACAGCGCCGTGCTCAGCCTGTCCACGGGCCTCAACTACTACAAGACCGTGGACGCCGGCAGCCGCAAGATGGGCGAAATCGACAACGACACCTACAGCCTGTCGCTGGGCCTGACCCATCAGGCGCACACCCTCACCGCCGCCTGGCAGCAGGTCAATGGCAACGAGTATTTCGACTACCTCCACGAAACCAACGGCATCTACCTGGCCAACTCGCTGCTGTCGGACTTCAACGGCCCGAACGAGAAATCGCTGCAGTTATCCTATGTGCTCAACATGGCTTACTACGGCGTGCCAGGGCTGAAATTCAACCTGTACAACGCCCGGGGCTGGGGCATCGACGGCACCCATTACCGCGGTAGCGCCTATGACGTCCAGGGCCTCGATGGCGAGACCCATTACGAGTGGGGTATCGGCACCAGCTACGCCGTACAGAGCGGACCGCTCAAGGACACCAGCATCCGCGCCACCTACACCACACACCGCGCAAGCAAGGCACAGGGCGATGGCAGCCTGAACGAATTCAGGCTCGTGACCACCATCCCGTTCAACATCCTCTGACCGGCCGCCCGGCCCGCTTGCCAGCGGGTCGGGCGTCAGGCTGGAGCACAACGCAGGGAGAATTGATCCATGCACGCTGTGACCAAGAAGACATCGGCGCTGCGGCTGTTGCTGGCAACGCTGCTTTTGGGCAGTACATCCCAGCTGGCCGCCAAGCCGCTGGTGGTGTGCACCGAGGCCAGCCCCGAAGGGTTCGATGTGGTGCAATACACCACGGCGGTAACGTTCGACGCGGCGGCCGAAACCCTCTTCAACCGCCTGGTGGACTTCAAGCCCGGCACCACGGATGTCCAACCGGCCCTGGCCGAGCGTTGGGACATCTCCGCCGACGGCCTGACCTATACCTTCCACCTTCGCCGAGGGGTCAAGTTCCACACCACCGACTATTTCAAGCCCAGCCGCGACCTGAACGCCGACGATGTGCTGTGGAGCTTGCGCCGCCAGCTTGACCCGAGCCACCCCTGGCACGACAAGACCAGCATCGGCTACCCCTACTTCGAGAGCATGGCCTTCAATTCGTTGCTCAAGTCGGTGGACAAGACCGACGACTACACCGTGGTGATCACCTTGACCCGGCCAGAGGCGCCTTTGCTGCGCGACATGGCCATGGGCTTCACGTCCATCTACTCCGCCGAGTACGGCGATCAGTTGTTGGCAGCCGGCAAGACGGCAGAGCTCAACAGCAAGCCAATCGGCACAGGGCCGTTCATTTTCCAGCGCTACAACAAGGATGCCCAGGTCCGCTTCAAGCCCAACCCGGACTACTTCCGGGGCAAGCCGCCCGCCGATGCCCTGATTTTCGCCATCGCCACCGACAGTAATGTTCGCCTGCAAAAGTTGCGCGCCAACGAGTGCCAGGTTGCGTTGTACCCCAAACCGGACGATGTACCGTCGATCGTGGCGGACCCGCGCCTGAAGGTCGCCCAGACCGAAGCGCTGGTGACCGGTTACATCGCCATGAACACCCAGCATCCGTACCTGAGTGATGTACGCGTGCGCAAGGCGATCAACATGGCCTTCGACCGCCAGACCCACGTCGACCAGCTATTCGGCAAAGGCAACGCGCTGGTGGGCGTCAACCCGTATCCCCCTTCGATGATCGGCTACAACACCGACACCCAGAACCCGCCACGCGATCTCGACCAGGCGCGTGCGCTGCTAAAACAAGCCGGTGTCCCCCAGGGCACGGTCATTACCCTGTTCACCCGCAATGGCGGCGGCCCGACTAACCCGAACCCGCGACTGTCCGCCGAGATGCTTCAGGCCGACCTGGCGCAGATCGGCCTGAACCTGGATATCCGTGTCATGGAGTGGGCCGAAATGCTGCGCCGTGCCAAGAAAGGCGAGGCGGACCTGGTGTCCAGTGGCTGGGCCGGCGACAACGGCGACCCGGACAACTTTCTCACCCCCCTGCTCAGTTGCGAGGCGGCTAGTAATGGCGAGAACTATGCACGCTGGTGCAACTCGAAATTCCAGGCATTGATCACACGCGCCCGCGAGGTGAGCGACAACGAGGAGCGTGCCAGGCTCTATAGCGAGGCATTGACGGTGTACGATGAGGACCAGCCCTGGATCAGCATGGCCCACCCCAAGGTGTTCACGGCCATGCGTGAGAACGTGGAGGGCTACGTGATCAGCCCCTTGACCAGCAACAACTTCGCTACCACCCGAGTGAAGTAGAACAACAACGACCGCCGTTGCCCTGTGGGCAGCGGCGGCACTGCCGTGGCAGGTACCTGCCATGCGGCCTGATGAGGTAACTGCGACCATGTTGAGTTTTATTGCCCGGCGCTTGGGCCTGTTGATCCCGACCTTTTTCGGCATCACCTTGCTGACCTTCGCGCTGATACGCCTGATCCCCGGTGACCCGGTGGAAGTGATGATGGGCGAACGCAGGGTCGACCCGGAAATGCACGCCCAGGCCATGGAGCGGCTGGGCCTGAACAAACCGTTGCCGGCCCAGTACCTGGACTACATCGGCAAGCTGGCCCAGGGCGACCTGGGCGAGTCGCTGCGCACGCGCGAGAGCGTATGGAGCGAGTTCACCACCTTGTTCCCGGCCACCCTGGAACTGGCCATGGCCGCCTTGCTGTTCGCCGGCGTGGTCGGCTTGCTGGCCGGGGTGATCGCCGCGCTCAAGCGCGGGTCGCTGTTCGACCATGGGGTGATGGGGATTTCGCTGGCGGGCTACTCGATGCCGATCTTCTGGTGGGGCCTGATCCTGATCATGTTCTTCTCGGTGACCCTGGGCTGGACCCCGGTATCCGGGCGCATCGACCTGCTCTATGACATCGAGCCCAAGACCGGTTTCATGCTCATCGACACCCTGCTCAGCGACGAAGAGGGTTCGTTCAAGGATGCCGTGATGCACCTGATTCTGCCGGCCATCGTACTGGGTACCATCCCGCTGGCGGTGATCGCACGCATGACGCGTTCCTCCATGCTCGAAGTGTTGCGCGAGGACTACATCCGCACGGCGCGCGCCAAGGGGCTGTCCCCGGCCCGGGTCGTGTTCATGCACGGCTTGCGCAACGCCCTGATTCCCGTCCTGACCGTGTTCGGCCTGCAGGTCGGCACCTTGCTGGCCGGTGCGGTGTTGACCGAAACCATTTTCTCCTGGCCGGGCATCGGCAAATGGCTGATCGAAGCCATCGGCGCCCGTGACTACCCCGTGGTCCAGAACGGCATTCTGTTGATTGCCTGCCTGGTGATCCTGGTCAACTTCGTCGTGGACATTCTCTACGGCCTGGCCAATCCACGCATCCGTCATCAGCGCTGAGGCCCCGTCATGACCAACCCGACTGCAAAAACCCTGTCCCCGGTCAGCCCGGTGGACCAGAGCCTTCTCTACCCCTCGCCCTACAAGGAATTCTGGCAGGCCTTCGCGCGCAACAAGGGCGCGGTGATGGGCCTGGCGTTCATGTGCGTGGTGGTGTTCTGCGCGCTGTTCGCGCCCTGGGTCGCGCCCCACGACCCCAGCGAGCAGTACCGCGACTTTCTGCTCACCCCCCCGGTGTGGCTGGAGGGTGGCACTTGGCAGTTCATCCTGGGCACCGATGAGCTTGGCCGCGACCTGCTCTCGCGCTTGATCCAAGGGGCGCGCCTGTCCTTGCTGATTGGCTTGTCCTCGGTGGTGATATCGTTGATCCCCGGCATTCTGCTCGGGTTGCTGGCGGGCTTCTTCCCGCACTTCGTCGGCCCTTCGATCATGCGCCTGATGGACGTGATGCTGGCCCTGCCCTCGCTGCTGCTGGCCGTCGCCATCGTCGCCATCCTCGGCCCTGGCCTGATCAACACCGTGATCGCCATTGCCATCGTCTCGCTGCCCTCCTACGTGCGCCTGACCCGCGCCGCCGTGATGGGCGAGCTGAACCGCGACTACGTCACCGCTGCCCGGCTGGCAGGCGCTGGGCTGGGGCGCCTGATGTTCGTGACCGTGCTGCCCAACTGCATGGCGCCGCTGATCGTGCAGGCCACCTTGAGCTTTTCCTCGGCCATTCTCGACGCCGCCGCCCTGGGCTTCCTGGGCCTTGGTGTGCAACCCCCGACGCCGGAGTGGGGCACCATGCTGGCCTCGGCCAGGGATTACATCGAGCGCGCCTGGTGGGTGGTGAGCCTGCCGGGCCTGACCATCCTGCTCAGCGTACTGGCGATCAACCTGATGGGTGATGGCCTGCGCGATGCGCTCGACCCTAAACTCAAGAACGCCGCCTGAGGAGCACACCCATGTCTTTGTTGCAGATCAACAACCTCAACGTGCGTTTTGGCGACGCGGACGCCGTGCCAGTGGTGGACGGGCTGGACTTACAGGTTCAAGCCGGCGAAATCCTGGCCATCGTCGGCGAGTCCGGCTCGGGCAAATCGGTGACCATGATGGCCCTGATGGGCCTGGTCGAGGCCCCTGGCCGGATCACGGCCGATGCCATGACATTCGACGGTACCGACATGCTCACCCTCAGCGGCCGGCAACGGCGCAAGGTGGTCGGCAAGGACATCGCCATGGTCTTCCAAGACCCCATGACGGCCCTGAACCCCAGCTACACCGTGGGTTATCAGATCGAAGAAGTCCTGCGTCAACACCTGGGCCTCAAGGGCAAGGCGGCGCGGCAACGGGCCCTGGAACTGCTGCAGAAGGTCGAGATCCCGGCCGCCGAAAGCCGCCTGGACGCTTATCCGCATCAACTGTCCGGCGGCATGAGCCAACGGGTGGCCATCGCCATGGCCATCGCCGGTGAGCCGAAGCTGCTGATCGCCGATGAGCCGACCACGGCGCTGGACGTGACCATCCAGGCGCAGATCATGGAGCTGCTGGTCAACCTGCAGCAGGAGCGCAACATGGCCCTGATCCTGATCACCCATGACCTGGCGGTAGTGGCCGAGACCGCGCGCCGGGTGTGCGTGATGTATGCAGGGCAGGCCGTGGAGGTGGGCCAGGTGCCAGAGCTGTTCGACGTCCCTGCCCACCCCTATACCGAAGCCCTGCTGGCGGCGATTCCCGAACACAGCCTGGGTGCCGAGCGCTTGGCTACCCTGCCTGGCATCGTCCCGGGCCGCTATGACCGGCCAACGGGTTGCCTGCTGTCACCGCGTTGCCCTTATGTGCAGGACAACTGCCGACACCAGCGCCCGGCCCTGGACCCCAAGGCCCAGAGCCTGGCCCGTTGTTTCTACCCACTGAACCAGGAGGTGGCGTGATGGCCGTCGTTCTATCGGCCCGGGACCTGACCCGGCATTACGAAGTCTCCCGCGGGTTGTTCAAGGGCCATGCGCTGGTGCGCGCGCTCAATGGCGTTTCGTTCGAACTGGAGGCGGGCAAGACGTTGGCGGTAGTCGGTGAGTCCGGTTGCGGCAAGTCGACCCTGGCCCGCGCCCTGACCCTGATCGAGCAGCCCACCTCAGGCTCGCTGCAGATTGCAGGTACCGAGGTCACCGGAGCCAGCAAGGCCGCGCGCAAGCAACTGCGCCGGGACGTGCAGATGGTCTTCCAGAGCCCTTACGCCTCGCTCAACCCGCGGCAGAAGATCGGTGACCAGCTGGCCGAGCCTTTGCTGATCAACACCGCGCTGAGCAAGGCGCAGCGCCGTGATAGGGTGCAGAAGATGATGGAGCAGGTGGGGCTGCGCCCGGAGCATTACCAGCGCTATCCGCACATGTTCTCCGGTGGGCAGCGTCAGCGTATCGCGCTGGCACGGGCCATGATGTTGCAGCCCAAGGTGTTGGTGGCCGACGAGCCGACATCTGCACTGGATGTGTCCATCCAGGCCCAGGTGCTGAACTTGTTCATGGACATGCAGCAGCAGTACGGTACCGGTTATGTATTCATCTCCCACAACCTGGCGGTAGTACGTCACGTGGCTGACGATGTGCTGGTCATGTACTTGGGCAGGCCGGCGGAGATGGGGCCCAAAGCCGATATCTACGAAAAGCCGCTGCATCCGTACACCCAGGCTCTATTGTCTGCCACACCCGCTATTCATCCAGACCCGTCCAAGCCGCGCATCCGCATTGCCGGTGAGCTGCCCAACCCGCTCAACCCGCCGGATGGCTGCGCTTTTCACAAACGCTGCCCCTACGCGACCGATCGCTGCGCCAATGAGGTGCCGGCGTTCAGGCAAGTGGAGACCCGGCAGGTGGCTTGTCATTATGCGGAGCAGTTTCTTTAACGAAGGTACGGCGCGGTCGGTCGGGCGGGCCGCCACGACCGCTCCGAATTCACTCACCATCAGAAGCGACGCAAGGCAGCAGACCGACAAATGAGACATAAACGAAAAGGGCCGCTAAGCGGCCCTTTTCGTCAGTGCATGAACAGTGCAATCAGAATGATGACTGGAATCGGTACACCCAGCATCCATAGCAATATCGAGCGCATGTTCGTTCTCCTTACTTAGCGTTGAATGGTGCGGTGAGCGACGTAGTCGCCTTCGAGCCACTGAACCTGGTCGCGACGACGACCACCGTACAGCGCGGCCAGGCTGGCGAAGAAGGCGCCGCACAGCAGGGCCACGAAGGTCCACAGGGCAGTCCAGGCAGCCACTTTGGCAGCGGTGTCTGCAGCATGCTTGGCATCGGTTTTCAGTTGCTGAACCTGAGCCATGACCTGATCGACGCGAGCTTCGGCTTCCGGTTGGGAAAGGCGGGTGCGCTGGGCAACCAGCTGCGCCAGGTAGGCACGGTCTTCAGGTGCCAGGGCGCCGTCACCGGCAAAGCCTTTGGCCAGGATGCGAGCGGCAACACCGTTGGCCGCATCATCGCTGACAGGCGCCGGGCCCTCGCCACGGAACAGGCCGTCGACGAAGTAGTCCAGGGACTCATCCGAGGCATTGGAAGCGGCAGCGCCACCGGCAGCGGCGGTCATGCCGGCCGCTTGAGTGGCTGCACTGGCACCAGCGCCCACGATGTTGCCGGCTGTGCCCAGTACCAGCATGGCCGTTACCAGGGTAGCCACGGCCCACGACAGGAAGCCGTGTGCAGTGTCGCGGAAATACACCTCGTCGCCGTGCAGATTGGCCCATTTCACGCGCAGACGGCCGGCAATGTAGCCGCCCATGCCCGAAGCGATGATCTGGGTCAGCAGCAACCAGACAATGGTAGAGATGCCCAGGGCTTTCGCACTGGCCCCTTCATCTGCCCACGGCGAGGTCGCGGCAAAGCCGAGCCCTGCACCGAGTACCACCAGAAGGAGGGAGATGGCAGCAGCACCGGCTGCGCCAGCAAAGATTGCTGCCCAGGAAACACCTGAGCGGCTTTGTGTATCGACAACGGGATAGTCGGCAGATGAGATCATGATGTGGTCGCCTGTGTTGTTAGCGAGAAGTCCATTCGCGCATTAAACGTTGCAGCGGCTGTGCCAGTTGCCGTAAAAAATCACGCCCTTTGAAATCAACAACTTACAAAAACAGGTTAATTATTGACCGTGCAAAATGCGCGAATCGGCCTGTAGCGTCAGGTGTTCTGCATTCTTGTCGCCACGCCAGGGAAAGGGCATGATCCGTCCATGACCCTGCCCGATGGCCCGTCCCAGACACCGATTACCGCCGACACCGTGATGCGCTACCACCTGTGCTGGAAGCATCGTGATCTCGATGGCGTGATGGCGCTGTACCACCCCGACATTCAATACCACGACTTCTTTCAGAACCGTGTGCTGGGCCATGCCGAGCTGCGTACGTACGTGGGCGCCTGCCTGCCCCATGCCGCCGGCGAGGACATCGTGCACAGCGACCGTATCCGCGTCGATGGCTGCACGGCGTATATTCAGTACCAAGTCACCGTGCAGGGCGGGGACGGCCTGGTGGCGTTCCAGTCCAGCGAGGCGATCACGGTCAAGGACGGTCTGATCTGGCAGGTCAATGAATACGCCACACTCGTGCGTCAGCACAGCGCAAGCAGCACCAGTCGCACCTCACGGCCCGCCACCAGCCGGCTTGGGCTGTCCCCGCGCCAGTTGTCTACCATGGCGCAAGACCTTGAGCACTACTTCCAGCGACATCGTCCGTACCTGGATCCTGACTTGAGTTTGCAACAGGTCGCCCAGGCCAGCGGTTACAGCCGCAATCAGATTTCCTACTTGCTGAACCAGGTGCTGGGTCAGCGTTTTTACCGCTACGTCAACCAAGCCCGCCTTCAGCACCTGATGACGATCCTGGCGAATGACAGCGGCCAGACGTCCATCGATGACCTGGCGTTCAACGCCGGTTTCAACTCGCTGTCCGCGTTCTACAAATGCTTCCGCGAGCATACCGGGCTGACGCCAAAAGCCTATCTCAAACAGATTTCCTCGCGTGCACGCACGTAAGACAACCGCTGGCGTTGGCCACTAGCATCGCTCCATCACCTGATCGCTTGTGGAGCCCGGCCCATGCAGCCTCTGCGTACACTCAGCTTGTGGATGGACCAGCTGCAAGAGCCGCTGTGCGCGCGCCCTGCCCTGCGTGAAAATGTCGAGGCCGACGTCTGCATCATCGGCGCTGGCTACACAGGCCTGTGGACCGCTTACTACCTCAAGCGCCAGGCACCGCACCTCAATGTCGTGGTAATCGAGGCCAACATCGCAGGGTTTGGCGCCTCGGGGCGCAATGGCGGGTGGTTGATGGGCAATTTGCTGGGTGAAGATCGCCTGTTGGCCAGCCTGTCGCCGGTTCAGCGCCGCGCCAGCATCGAGCTGCTGCATGACATTCCAGACGAAGTACAGCGCGTGTTGCACCGCGAACAGCTCGATTGCGACTACCGCAAGGGCGGCGTGTTGTACTGCGCAGCCCGTTAT
Source organism: Pseudomonas sp. UBA5666 (assembly GCF_002420785.1). Classification (NCBI taxonomy): domain Bacteria; kingdom Pseudomonadati; phylum Pseudomonadota; class Gammaproteobacteria; order Pseudomonadales; family Pseudomonadaceae; genus Pseudomonas; species Pseudomonas sp. UBA5666. Next base: position 143,027 of record NZ_DIIQ01000006.1, read on the forward strand.
CCCGAGCAGGAGCGAAGCCTGCGTGCCTACCTGGATCACTTGTACAACCTGGGCATGACCGAGGACGATTACCACTGGCTGCGTCCAGCGCAACTGCAGGGCCAGTTGCGTGTAAGCAATGCCTATGGGGCTATCTACAGCCCGCACACGGCCACGATTCAGCCGGCCAAGCTCGTCCGTGGCCTGGCCAGCGCAGTCGAGGCCCTGGGGGTGCCGATCTACGAAAACACACCGGCGCTGGACTGGCAACCTGGCGAAGTGACCACCCCGTTGGCACGCCTGCGGTGCAACTGGATCGTCCCGGCGGTGGAAGGCTATGCCGCCAGCTTGCCGCCGTTGGGCAAACACCAGTTGCCGGTTCAGAGCCTGATGGTCGCTACCGAGCCTTTGCCTGAGGCCATTTGGGCGCAGATCGGCCTCGACCAGGGAGAAGCCTTCAGCGAGGGCAGCCGACAGGTGACCTATGGTCAGCGCACTGCCGATGATCGGCTGGTGTTCGGTGCCCGAGGTGGCTACCGCTTCGGTGGCAGGTTGCGTGAGGACTTCAACCTCCAGGCCCATGAAATCGAGCTGCGTCGCTACCTGTTCAGCGAGCTGTTTCCCCAACTGCGCCATGTACGCATCACCCATTCGTGGGGTGGCAACCTGGGTATGGCGCGGCGCTTCCAGCCGCACATGCTGTGCGACCGCCAGCGGGGTATCGCGTTGGCCGGTGGCTACGGCGGTGAAGGCGTAGGCGCGACCAACCTGGGTGGTCGCACCCTGGCTGCACTTATCCTGAATCAGCAGAACGCACTCACCGGGCAGCCTTGGGTACATGACAACAGGCCGCTATCGAGCCTGGCCAGCTGGCCTCCGGAGCCCAGCCGCTGGCTGGGGTACAACGCCATCATCCAGAGTTTCGTCCACGAGGACCGTACCCTGGCCAACCCCGCGACACCGCCATGGAGACGGCACCTGGCCAGCAAACTGGCAGATTTCATGGAAGGTTTCATGCACTGATTCTTCACCCAAACAGGACCGACCTTTCATGAGCATCACTCAGTTCAAACGGGCAGACAGCGCCGTTTTGCAGTCCAGCAGCCCTGTCGCCGTACCGCTCGGCCAACCCGTGGCGGTGACATCGACCACGAGCGTGCAACGCAGCGATGGCGTGGAGACGGGAATCTGGGAATGCACCCCAGGGCGCTGGCGACGGCAAATCACGCAACAGGAGTTCTGCCACTTCATCAAGGGGCGCTGCACCTTCACCCCTGACGATGGCGAGCCCCTGGTCATAGAAGCCGGAGACGCATTGATGCTACCGGCCAACAGCACTGGCACCTGGGATATCCAGGAAACCGTGCGCAAGACCTACGTACTTATCTTCTGATCCGCTGATCGCCTGCCTTCGATAACAACACACAAAGCAAGGTAACCCGATATGCGCACGCTTATCATCGCCCCCTTGATGCTGGCCGCCAGCGTGGCCAGCGCGGCAGAAACCGTCAAGATCTACAACTGGTCCAGTTACATCGCGCCCGACACCTTGAAGCAGTTCCAGCAAGCCACCGGCATCGTGCCCACCTACGACGTCTATGACAGCAACGAGACCCTCGATGGCAAGTTGATGACCGGCAATTCCGGCTACGACGTGGTGTTTCCCTCCAACCATTTCATGGCCCGGCAAATCCAGGGCAAAGCCCTCAAGCGCCTGGACAAGTCGCAGTTGCCCAACTGGAAGAACCTCAACCCAGTGCTGCTCAAGGCCCTGGAGGGCAATGACCCAGGCAACCAGTACGGGTTCCCGTACCTCTGGGGCAGCACGGGCATCGGCTACAACATCGACAAGGTCAAAGCCGTATTAGGCGACGACGCGCCGGTCGACTCCTGGGACCTGATCTTCAAGCCGCAGTACATGAGCAAGCTCAAAGGTTGTGGCGTGGCGGTGCTGGACAATGGCCCCGAGTTGCTACCCATCGCCTTGCATTACCTGGGGCTGCCCCACCATAGCCAGAACCCGGCCGACTACGACAAGGCCAAGGCGCTGCTGATGCAGGTGCGGCCGTACATCAGCTATTTCCATTCATCCAAGTACACGGCGGACCTGGCCAATGGCGACGTCTGCGTGGTGGTCGGGTTCTCGGGGGACGTGCTCCAGGCAAAGAATCGCGCCGAGGAGGCCCATAACGGGGTCAAGGTCGGCTACTCGATACCCAAGGAGGGGGCGCCGATGTGGTTCGACATGGTGGCCATGCCCGCCGATGCGCCGGATGAAAAGGCCGGGTATGCCTACATGAACTACCTGCTGGAGCCGCAGGTAATGGCCGCCATCAGCAATCATGTGCAATACGCCAACGCCAACCTGCAAGCCGATGCGCTGGTTGACCCGGCGCTCAAGGCCAACACCATGATCTATCCGAGCGAAGCGGTGATGGGCAAGTTGTACGCGCTAGAAGCGATGCCGGCCAAGATAGACCGCATCAGGACGCGTATCTGGACCAGTGTGAAGGCGGGCAACTGATGCCTGCGCCTGCGAAAGTGGCAGGAAATGGTTGAGGTGAGCGAGGCGAACGTCGGGCCGCCCTGCTCGCGCAAGGGCCCGGCCAGCGAAGTGGCCGGGCCTTTTACGCTCAGTGGTGCTCGCGCGTGGCGCGGAACTTGACGTCAGGCCAGCGCTCTTCCATCAGCGACAGGTTGACCCGGGTGGGCGCCAGGTAGGTCAGGTGCCCGCCACCATCGATGGCCAGGTTCTCCATGGCCTTGTTCTGGAATTCCTCCAGCTTCTTCTTGTCGTCGCAGGCGATCCAGCGCGCCGACCACACGGTGATGGGCTCGTAGGCACACTCGACCTTGTATTCTTCCTTCAGGCGGCTGGCAACCACGTCGAACTGCAGCACACCGACCGCACCGAGGATGATGTCGTTGCTGCGCTCGGGGAAGAACACCTGGGTAGCACCTTCTTCGGCCAGCTGCTGCAGGCCCTGACGCAACTGCTTGGATTTCAGCGGGTCTTTCAGGCGCACGCGGCGGAACAGTTCCGGGGCGAAGTGCGGGATGCCGGTAAAGCCCAGCGCCTCGCCTTCGGTGAAGGTGTCACCGATCTGGATGGTGCCGTGGTTGTGCAAACCGATGATGTCGCCGGCGTAGGCTTCTTCGAGCTGCTCACGCTCGGACGAGAAGAAGGTCAGCGCATCGCCGATGCGAAGGTCCTTGTTCAGCCGCACGTGGCGCATTTTCATGCCCTTTTCGTACTTGCCCGAGCAGATGCGCATGAAGGCGATACGGTCCCGGTGTTTCGGGTCCATGTTCGCCTGGATCTTGAACACGAAGCCGGTGAATTTCTCTTCCACGGGCTCGACGGTACGCTCGCGGGCAACACGGCCCAGCGGGCGCGGCGCCCAGTCGACGACGGCATCGAGCACGTGGTCGACACCGAAGTTGCCCAGTGCGGTACCGAAGAACACAGGGGTCAGTTGACCGTTGATGAATTCGTCCTGGTCGAACTCGTGGCAAGCGCCCTGCACCAGCTCCAGCTGCTCGACGAACGCGTCGTACTGGTCGCCCAGGTGGGCGCGGGCTTCGTCCGAGTCCAGATTGCGAATGATCTTGGCTTCGGTGCGCTCGTGGCCGTGGCCGGGCGTGTAGACGATGATGTAGTCACCGGTCAGGTGGTACACGCCCTTGAAGTCACGGTAACACCCGATAGGCCAGGTAATCGGTGCGGCCTTGATCTTCAGAACGGCTTCGATTTCGTCGAGCAGTTCGATCGGGTCGCGAATGTCGCGGTCGAGCTTGTTGATGAAGCTGACGATGGGCGTGTCGCGCAGGCGGCATACGTCCATCAGGGCAATGGTACGCGGCTCTACACCTTTACCGCCGTCGAGCACCATCAGCGCCGAGTCCACCGCGGTGAGGGTGCGATAGGTGTCTTCGGAGAAGTCTTCGTGCCCGGGGGTGTCGAGCAGGTTGATCATGTGCTCTCGGTACGGGAACTGCATCACCGAAGTGGTGATGGAGATGCCGCGCTGCTTCTCCATTTCCATCCAGTCGGAGGTGGCGTGGCGGTCGGACTTGCGCGACTTCACGGTGCCGGCGACGGAGATGGCCTTGCCCATCAGCAACAGCTTCTCGGTGATGGTGGTCTTACCGGCGTCGGGGTGGGAAATGATTGCGAAAGTGCGGCGCTTCGCGACTTCGGCGGCCTGGTTGGTCATGGGAAATCGCCTGACTGGGGGATTTGAAAGGGGCGATATCATACCTGAACTCTGGCGTCAGGCCAAAACCTGCCGCCACGCGCTGGCCCGCCTCAATGATCGTCCATGAGCTCCTGGCCGACATGCAGAATGTCCAGTTCCAGGTCCATGGGCTGTCCACCCTCATTGACCACATAGGCAAACCAGTGACCTGCCACCGTTTCCTTGCGATAGGCCTGAAGCGGTATGTTCGAGCGGGTATGGATACGGCCACGAATCGTCTGCCCTGGTTCGACGATGGATGTCATGCTCCGCCACTCGCCACCCTTGTCCATCTGCATGAACTTCCACAATGTTTGCTCGCCGGGAGGTGCGGCATAGAGGCCGGCGTAGCCATTGTTGCTGCAGTCGAGGTGGCAATTGGCAGACTGAAAATCCCGCCCCGTCTTTCGGCTCCAAGACTGGATGTCGTAGTAAGGACGGCCAATCGCGGCGTCGAACAGGCAACGGAACATGAACATGTGTGGCGACTTTGTCACCAGAGAGGTGACGATCATCCAGTCATCGGCGGCGCGTGCGGCCTGTTGGCCGCGCTCGACCAATTTAGCGCAGTCCAGATACCCCGGCGCGTCCAGGGACAGACAACGTACCTGGGCGATGAACGATCGGTCATAACTGTAATTCAGCATGGCATGGGATCTGTGCAAGATTGAACAAAAACGACTTTTTTCCAGTTCGCTACAGCCCAGTATTGAAGAGGCCTATGAGCGTAATGAGCACCTGGAAACAATGACTTGCGAGCTGCGCAGGGCTGGCCAAATGCTTCCCCAGATGGGAACCTTGGTGCCTTAGGAGACGTCCATTGCCCTGAGTTGCACCTCGACTCAGGGCTGGATTCATCAGCATCTTCGATGCCCGACGGGGCTCGACTCATTGCATGAACGCTCAGCTTCAACGGCATCATGCTGCTACTCGCGAACACACCACCGCTGCCCTCGAGGGCTGGCCATGAAGAAGTGTGCTCGCCGACGACAAGAAGGAGTCCACCTGTGGCGACACGCTACGGAAAAGGGCTGTTGGGATGGGCCGCCGTGCTCGTCATCCTGGCCCTGCTGGTCCATTGGATCGGCCTCGACACGATCGCGCGCTACCGCGACGATCTGACGTTCTACCTGCAAGCGCACCTGGTTCTGGTGCTGGCTTCGATGGCGGCGGCATTGGCCGTGGGCATCCCCGCCGGCATTGCCTTGAGTCGACCGCACAGGGTCGACAAAGCCGAGCGGTTCATGCAGTTCTTCAACATTGGCAACACCATCCCTCCCTTGGCCGTACTGGCCATCGCCCTGAGCGTGCTAGGCATCGGCGCAGGGCCTGCCATTTTCGCCCTGTTCCTCGCCTCCCTACTGCCCATCGTGCGCAACACCTACGAAGGGCTGAAAAACGTTCCCGCCTCGCTCAAGGAAGCCGCTACCGGCATCGGCATGACGCCGCGCCAGCAGTTATGGCAGGTCGAGCTGCCCAACGCCGTGCCCATCATCGTCGGCGGCGTGCGTGTGGCGCTGGCACTGAACGTGGGCACCGCCCCGCTCGCCTTCCTGATCGGTGCCAACAGCCTGGGCAGCCTGATCTTCCCCGGCATCGCCCTGAACAACCAGCCCCAGCTTTTGCTGGGCGCCGCTTGCACGGCACTGCTGGCATTGCTGCTGGACGCACTGGTGACGTTCGCCAGCAAGCGCTGGCTGGAACGTGGCCTGGCCCAATAACCCGAGGAAAACCATGAAGAACGCAATCGCCTTGCTCCTGGGCGCGGTCCTGCTGTCGGCAGGTTTTGCCCAGGCGGCAGACAAACCGTTGATCCGTATCGGCGCCCGGGTATTCACCGAACAGACCGTGCTCGCCGAAATTACTGCCCAATACCTGCGCGCCCATGGCTTCGATGTGCGCGTCACTGGCGGCCTTGGCAGCAGCCTGGCACGTCAGGCGCAGGAAACCGGGCAGCTTGACCTGATGTGGGAATACACCGGGGTCTCGCTGGTGTCCTACAACCATGTCGAAGAACGCATGCCCAGCGCGGCGGCCACCTATGCCAGGGTCAAGGCTCTGGACGCCGAAAAGGGACTGGTCTGGCTCAAGCCTTCCAAGTTCAGCAACACCTATGCATTGGCTTTGCCTAGCGAAGTGGCCAAAGCCTACCCACAGGTCAACACCATCAGCCAGTTGAACCAGGTGTTGATGGACGAGCAGGCGCGCAAGCACGTGGTTGCGCTGGACACCGAGTTCGCCAACCGGCCCGACGGCCTGGATGGCCTGCAGGCGCGGTATGGCATGCAGCTGGGGCGCGCCAACATCCGCCAGATGGATGCAGGCCTGGTCTACACCGCGCTGCGCAATGCCCAGGTGTTCGCAGGCCTGGTGTACACCACCGATGGCCGGCTCAACGCGTTCAAGCTCAAGCTGCTCGAAGACGACAAGCACTACTTCCCGGATTACACGGCAGGCCCGGTGGTGCGCAAGGCCGTACTCGACGCTCACCCGCAGTTGGCCAGCCTGCTCGCGCCTCTGGCCGAGCAATTGGACGACGAGACCATGCGCCAGCTCAACGCCAAGGTCGATGTGCAGCATCAAAGCCCCTCCTCGGTCGCGGCCGACTTCCTGCGAGAACATCCCTTGAAGGAGGTGACGCCATGACATTGCTCGACACTTTCGCGCACCTGGACTGGGCCCTGGTGCTGCAGCTGACCTGGCAGCACATCATGTTGGTGGGCGTGGCCGTGGGCCTGGCCATCCTGATCGGGGTGCCGCTGGGCATCGTCATGACCCGCTTCCCGTTCCTGGCCGGGCCCGTGCAGGCCAGCGCCACGGTACTGCTGACCATCCCGTCGATCGCCCTGTTCGGGCTGCTGTTGCCGTTTTACTCCACGTTCGGCCAGGGCCTGGGCCCGCTGCCTGCCATCACGGCGGTGTTTCTCTATTCCCTGCTGCCGATCCTGCGCAACACCTACTTGGCGCTGACCAACGTCGAGCCCGGTATTCGCGAGGCTGCCCGGGGCATTGGCATGACCTTCGGCCAACGCCTGCGCATGGTCGAGTTGCCCATCGCGGTACCGGTGATTCTCGCCGGCGTGCGTACGGCCGTGGTGATGAACATCGGCGTAATGACCATCGCCGCCACCATCGGAGCCGGTGGCCTGGGCGTCCTCATCCTCACCTCCATCAGCCGCAGCGACATGTCGATGCTGCTGGTCGGCGCCGTGCTGGTCAGCCTGCTGGCGATCATCGCCGACCTGCTTCTGCAAACCCTGCAACGTGCCCTGACTCCAGAAGGAATGCGCTCATGATCGAACTGAAAAACCTCAGCAAGACCTTCAACGTCAACGGCAAGGACGTCAAGGCCGTGGACGCGGTCAGCCTCACGGTCAATGAAGGCGAAATCTGCGTGTTCCTGGGCCCGTCAGGGTGCGGCAAGAGCACCACCCTGAAGATGATCAACCGCCTGATCACACCCACCTCGGGGCAGGTGTTCATCAATGGCGAAGACACCAGCGGGCTGGACGAGGTCAGCCTGCGTCGTCACATCGGCTATGTGATCCAGCAGATCGGCCTGTTCCCGAACATGACCATCGAGGAGAACATCACCGTCGTCCCTCGCCTGCTCGGGTGGGACAAGCAGCGCTGCGCCGAGCGCGCCCGGGAGCTGATGCACATGATCAAGCTCGAACCCAAGCAGTACCTGCAGCGCTACCCCCGGGAACTCTCCGGGGGTCAGCAGCAGCGGATCGGTGTGATCCGCGCCTTGGCAGCCGACGCCCCGGTGCTGTTGATGGACGAACCGTTCGGCGCCGTGGACCCCATCAACCGGGAGATGATCCAGAACGAATTCTTCGAGATGCAGCGGGCCTTGAACAAGACCGTGATCATGGTCAGCCATGACATCGACGAGGCCATCAAGCTGGGCGACAAGATTGCCATCTTCCGTGCGGGCAAGCTGTTGCAGCTGGATCACCCGGACACCTTGCTGGCGCACCCGGCCGATGACTTCGTAAGCAACTTCGTCGGCCAGGACAGCACCCTGAAGCGGCTGCTGCTGGTACGTGCCGAAGATGCAGCTGACAATGCCCCGGCGGTGAGCCCGCAGACCCCAGTGCATGATGCGCTGGAGCTGCTGGATGAACATGATCGCCGCTACGTGGTGGTGACCGATGCCGCGAACAAGGCGCTTGGCTATGTGCGCCGACGCGACATGCACCGCCAGCAAGGCACGTGCGCCGACTTCCTACGGCCGTTCAACGCCACGGCGGCGCACGATGAGAACCTGCGTATCTTGTTGTCGCGCATGTACGAGTTCAACCGCGCCTGGCTCCCAGTACTGGACGCCGAGCAGGTGTTCCTGGGCGAGGTCACCCAGGAGTCGATTGCAGCCTACCTGAGTTCGGGCCGCTCGCGCGGAGCGAAATCCACCATCGTCTCGCCCGCCGAGATGGTGACGTCCTAAAAGCCTCTCATCGCAAAAAAAGACGTGACGAGGGCGGACGGAACATAAAATTCACGGACCGTTTTCTGAACGCCCGTACCAGGCTCGGGTGGCCATAAATATGAACACCCGAGCCTACCTTTCGCACCTCTCGATGAGCTCCAAAAGCACGTCGTGCCCATGCAGAGGGGCTTGGGTTTAAGCCCCCTGCTCAGGGCTATTCCACAATTCTTTACGTCTGAAGCGCACTGGGGAACATCAGCCGCTCACATGGGTCGTTTATCCCAGGCGTGGCAGCTCGATCATCGCCGATTCATCAGGGATTGCCTGTTGATTCTGCCGAGTTCACGCCCTAAAGTGCGCGCCGAACGTCCATGCTGGAAACGATCCATCCGGCTCAAGTACTGAGTAGGCGAACCAAAGTGGGGATACGGAGGACGTTCAGTTTGCAGCCACTTAAATTTTCAGTTTGCCCATGGAGTCCCTGAGCATGTCGATCCAGGTCGAAGACTATTTCGCACGCGACACCTTCCAGAAAATGAAGGCGTTTGCCGACAAACAGGAAACGCCGTTCGTACTCATCGATACCCAGATGATCAGCAAGGCTTATGACGACCTGCGCGCCGGGTTCGAATTCGCCAAGGTGTACTACGCCGTCAAGGCCAACCCAGCCGTCGAGATCATCGACCTGCTCAAGGACAAGGGCTCGAACTTCGACATCGCCTCCATCTACGAGCTGGACAAAGTGATGAACCAGGGTGTCAGCGCCGACCGCATCAGCTACGGCAACACCATCAAGAAATCCAAGGACATTCGCTACTTCTACGAGAAGGGCGTGCGCCTGTACGCCACCGACTCCGAGGCAGACCTGCGCAACATCGCCAAGGCCGCTCCAGGCTCGAAAGTGTACGTGCGTATCCTGACCGAAGGCTCCACCACCGCTGACTGGCCGCTGTCGCGCAAGTTCGGTTGCCAGACCGACATGGCCATGGACCTGTTGATCCTCGCCCGCGACCTGGGCCTGGTGCCCTATGGCATCTCCTTCCACGTGGGCTCGCAACAGCGCGACATCAGCGTGTGGGACGCCGCCATCGCCAAGGTGAAGGTGATCTTCGAACGGCTCAAGGAAGAAGACGGCATCGAACTGAAGCTGATCAACATGGGCGGCGGCTTCCCGGCCAACTACATTACCCGCACCAACAGCTTGGAAACCTATGCCGAAGAGATCATTCGCTTCCTCAAGGAAGACTTCGGTGACGACTTGCCGGAAATCATCCTGGAGCCGGGCCGTTCGCTGATTGCCAACGCCGGCATCCTGGTTAGCGAAGTGGTGTTGGTGGCACGCAAGTCGCGCACGGCCGTCGAGCGCTGGATCTACACCGACGTCGGCAAGTTCTCGGGCCTGATCGAAACCATGGACGAGTCCATCAAGTTCCCGATCTGGACCGAGAAAAAGGGCGAAACCGAGGAAGTGGTCATCGCCGGGCCTACCTGTGACAGCGCCGACATCATGTACGAGCACTACAAGTATGGTCTGCCGCTGAACCTGGCCATTGGCGATCGCCTGTACTGGCTGTCGACCGGTGCCTACACCACCAGCTACAGCGCGGTGGAGTTCAATGGGTTCCCGCCGCTCAAAGCCTTCTACCTGTAATCCATGACGGGGCCCAAAGGCCCCGTTTTCATGTCTGCGCAATAAAGCCGACCGCACGTTGGTCACCGGCGCTACACCTCCCGCCACTCACCTTGTGAATGTGAACGAATCTCAATTGCCGCGTGCTGGAGCTTCCATTAACATCCGCCAGCGCGACGCAGGGTGCGGCGGCGATACAAGGTGATCGAAGGTGTTGAAGAAGACGCTGTTCCAGCTGCATTGGTTATTCGGCATCACGGCCGGGCTGGTTCTTGCAGTGATGGGTATCACCGGGGCGCTCTATTCGTTTCAGGACGAACTGCTGGGCGCGTTCAATGCCGATGTGCTGCGCGTGGAGGTACGCCCTGAGGGCGTGCTGCCGCCTGCTGAACTGGTGCGGCGGGTCGAGGCCCAGCAACACGACAAGGTCGCCATGCTGTGGGTCGACGTCCGTGAAGGCGAAGCTGCCAGGATCTTCTTCACACCAGCACCGGGCGAGCGGCGCGGCCCGTTGCGCTACGCAGATCCGTATACGGGCCAGTTGCTGGGCGAGGTGTCGGGGCAAGGCTTCTTCACCCTCATGCTCACGCTTCACCGCTTTCTGGCCATGGGCGACACGGGCAAGCAGATCACCGGTGCCTCGACGCTGCTGTTGGTGTTCTTCTGCCTGTCGGGCCTGTACCTGCGTTGGCCGCGCAATGCCACGAACTGGCGAACCTGGCTGACGCTGGATTGGGCCAAGAAAGGCCGCGCGTTCAACTGGGACCTGCACGCCGTGGCAGGCACTTGGTGCCTGCTCTTCTACCTGCTATTTGCCCTGACGGGCCTGTTCTGGTCCTACGAATGGTACCGCGAAGGCCTGAACCGGCTACTGGCCGATCCGCCGGTCGCTGGGCAGCCACAGGCGCAAAAAGCCCGGCGCCACGGGGCTGCGCCCATCGACCCAAACGCACCGGCGCTGAACGTCGACTACGACGCCCTCTGGGCCAGCCTGCGCAACGCCGCGGGTCCAGGCCTTGCCAGCTACAACCTGCGCCTGCCCCCAGTTGGCGGTCAACCTGCCAACGTGTTCTACCTGCTCGATGACGCCGACCACCCCAGGGCATTCGACACCTTGGTCCTGGACCCTGCCAATGGCAAGGTTAGCCGTCACGAACGCTACAGTGACAAGTCACTCAAGGCCCAATTGCTCCAGAGCGTGTACGCGCTGCATGTCGGCGAATACTTTGGCCTGGTTGGACGCATCGTTCTGACCTTGGCCAGCCTGGCCATGCCAATCTTCTTCGTCACGGGCTGGCTGCTCTACCTGGATCGACGACGCAAGAAACGTCAGGTTCGGGCTGCCCGCCGCCACGTGACCTGCGATGAGGTCAACAGCGAGAGCTGGCTGATCGGCTACGCCAGCCAGAGTGGTACGGCCGAGCGACTGGCCTGGCACAGCGCCGGGCAACTGCAAGCGGCGGGTTTGCCGGTGCAGGTCAGGGCATTGGGTACGTTGTGTGAAGACGATCTGCGTCAGGCACGCCGTGCGCTGTTCGTCGTCAGCACCTTCGGGGATGCAGACGCCCCTGACAGCGCGCGAGGCTTTGAGCGCAACGTGCTGGGTCAGCCTTTGTCCTTGCAGACGCTCAGCTATGCCCTGCTGGCGCTGGGTGATCGTCAATACCCACAGTTCTGCGGATTCGCCCGCAGGCTTCAGACGTGGTTGACCGACCGGGGTGCTCGCTGTGCGTTCAGCCCCATAGAGGTGGACAACGTCGATCAGGCAGCCCTTCAGCAGTGGCATCAGGCGCTGGCGCTTCTGACCGGCACCGCGCCGGTATCCGCTTGGCAAGCTCCCCGTTTTGGCAACTGGTCGCTGATACGCCGTGAATTGCTCAACCCTGGCAGCCAGGGCCATCCGGTCTACCTGCTTGGTCTGCAAGCACAGGCGCCTGCCGTGTGGGAAGCTGGCGACCTCGTGGAGATTCTGCCGCTCAACGGTCGGCCGAGGGTCGATGCCTTCATCAAAAGCCTGGGGCTGGAGGCGGACACGCAGGTGCAGGTCGAAGGGGTGGTAGAAACGCTTGCCCAAGCACTTGCCGGCCGTCAGTTACCTGCCGTCGGTGAGCATCTGGTCGGGCTGCATGCCCAGGCGGTGGTGGACGCACTGGTGCCCCTCGGCAGCCGCGACTATTCCATCGCGTCAATTGCCAGTGATGGCGTGCTGGAGCTGATCGTGCGCCAGGAGCGCCATCCAAGCGGCGAGGTGGGCGTAGGCTCTGGTTGGCTGACGAAGTACCTGCCGCTCGACGGCACGCTGAGCCTGAGGCTAAGGCGCAACAGCGGCTTCCATGCGCCCCAGGGTAACGTGCCGATCATTCTGATCGGCAACGGCACGGGCCTGGCCGGCCTGCGCAGTCTGCTACGGGCTCGCGTCGCCGCGGGCGAGCGGCGTAACTGGTTGCTGTACGGCGAACGCAACCGTGCTCATGATTTTCTGTGTGGCCAGGAGCTGCAAGGGTTGCTCGCCGCTGGCGATCTGGCACGGCTGGACCTGGCGTTCTCTCGCGACCAGGCTGAAAAAATCTACGTGCAGGATGTGTTGTTGCAGCAGGCGGTATTGTTCAAACGCTGGATGGATGAAGGGGCCTGCGTATACGTCTGCGGCAGCCTGCAGGGCATGGCCGCGGGTGTCGATGCGGCACTCGCAGGCCTGCTTGGGGACGCTGCGGTGCAACGGCTGATCGAAGAGGGGCGCTACCGGCGGGATGTGTACTGACCGGCAGCCAGGCGGCTTTCTGGCATTGATCTTCCGGAACCTCGCCGCAATCAGTGCAGCTCGAAGGTATCGGCGTCCAGGTTGGCCGGGAACTTGGCTCTATAGGCAGCGAGATCCGAGGCACTCAATACCACAGTGAACACGCCATCTGCCTCTCCAGCGCTGAGCAAGCTCTCGCCCTGAAAATCCAGTACCTGGCTATCACCGCTGTACGCGAAACTCTTGCCGTCAGTGCCCACCCGGTTCACAGCCGCGACATAGCACAGGTTTTCGATCCCTCGCGCCGGAAGCAGACGGTTCCAGTGCAGGCGACGTGCTGCCGGCCAGTTGGCCGTGTACAACAGCAGGTCGGTGTCCGTGGCATCCCGGCTCCAGACTGGGAAGCGCAGGTCGTAGCAGATGAGCGGGCGAATACGCCATCCCTTGAGCTCGAACTGCACCTGACGCTCGCCCGGCGTGTAGTGCTCATGCTCACCAGCCATGCGGAACAGATGACGCTTGTCGTAGTGCAGGATCTCGCCATCTGGCCTTGCCCAGAGCAGGCGGTTACGGTGACTGCCATCGGCCGCCTGAATGATCACGCTGCCCGTGACCACGGCATTGCACTTTTTCGCCTGAGCCTTGAGCCATTTGTACGTCGGGCCATTCTCCGGCTCGGCGAGGCTCTTGGACTGCATGGAAAACCCGGTGGTGAACATTTCCGGCAAGATCACCAGGTCCACCTCGCCCACCTGCTCGAGCAGCACATCGAAATGGGCGAAGTTGGCTTCCCGGTCGTGCCAGGCAAGTGTGGTCTGCACCAGGGCCAGCCTGAGGTCAGGCAGCGTACTCAGATCGCGCATAGTTTCTCCGCCGCCTGACGCAGCGTCTCCTCTCGTTTGGCAAAGCACAGGCGCAGCAGTCGCTGACCGGGAACAGGTTGCTGGTAGAACACCGAGATCGGGATGGTGGCCACGCCATGCTCGCGGGTCAACCACGTCGCCATCTGCACGTCATCGAGGTCCGGTCGGATGTGCGAATAGTCAACCAACTGAAAGTAAGTGCCGGCTGTGGGGGTGAAGCTGAATCGCGAATCCTGCAACAAGCCGCAACACAGGTCGCGCTTGACTTGATAGAAAGCCGGTAACGCATCGACATGTTCCGGATGCTCGGCCATGAAGTCAGCCAGGGCGTACTGCAACGGGGTCACGCCGCAAAAGTTGACGTATTGATGCACCTTGCGCAGTTCGCCGGTGAGGGCCGGCGGTGCGATGACATAGCCCGTCTTCCAACCGGTGACGTGGTACGTCTTGCCAAAGGAGCTGACCACGAATGCACGTCTGTAGAGCTGCTCGTGAGCCAGTACGCACGCATGCTTCACGTCGTCGTAGACCAGGTGTTCGTAGACTTCATCGCTGAGTACGTAGATGTCTCGATCGGCGATCAGCTGGGCCAGCTGATCCAGATCCTTGCTGGAAAGCAAGGCACCGCTGGGGTTATGGGGCGAGTTGAGCACGACCAGACGTGTGCGTGGCGTAAGGGCGTCCGCGAGCTGCTGCCAATCGATGGAAAAATCGCCAGGGTCCAGTTGCAGATGCACGCACCGGCCACCGGCCAGCGCCACCGAGGGCGCGTAGCTGTCGTAGCAGGGGTCGAAGATGATGACCTCGTCCCCTGGCTGCACGACAGCCTGGATAGCGCAGAAGATCGCCTCCGTCGCGCCGGGCGTAATCGTCACTTCATGGTCGGGGTCCACCGTGACACCGTAGAGCCGCTTGACCTTGATGGTCACCTGCTGGCGTAAGGCTGCAAGGCCCGACATGGGCGCGTATTGATTGTGGCCTGCCATGACATGCCGGCCCACCGACTCGAGCAGGGCTTGGGGCCCGTTGAAATCCGGGAAACCCTGCGAAAGGTTCAGCGCACCGGTCTGGGCGGCGAGCTCTGACATGGTGGTGAAGATGGTCGTGCCGACGTTCGGCAATTTGCTGGGGATCATGGCGCCCTTGCTCCTGGTGCAGCCGGCACGGAAAGAAAGCACGAGCATAGCGGATCGTTTCGTCGGGAAGAAGCCAGTCAAGGCGTGAGTCGCACGTCACAGGCTTTCTCGACGATTACTGTCGGGGCTAGTTCAACCTTCTGCTGGAGCGACGAACTCCAGTATGAAGGTCGCTGCGGGCGCCACGTCCTTGGTATGGTAGCGCAACCTGTCGCTTGGCTGGCTCTCCCAAACGGGTACCTTCTTCGTAGCATTGGGCGTGAGGCCGAACCAAGTCCAGCCTACGGGGACTTCTTTGTAGCCCACGAGCACACGATCGTGGGCTGAGACGTAGCGGGCATCGAGGGTTTGCAATTGAACCTGGTTAACATTGGGCTCGCCGTCAACGTTTCCAGCCAGGTGACTGATTTGCAGAGCAGGACCGGGTGTGCCCAGCTCTTCGCCCGACGCATGAAGCACGCGCCCACCACGTCCAGTGACCTGCTTGCCTGCTGACGTTCGAAACTCAAAAGCCACACCCCCCTCGAGCGATGGGTGGGCGAGCATTCCGATGTCGAAGCACTCGGGCGTATCCAGCGATCCTGCTACCTGCAGTTCATTCAAATGATTGACGATGATTGCATAACGCTCGCCGTCCTCAAGCAGATAGAGCTTGCCTTTGGTTTTTTTTAAGTAAATATCGTTCATGACGTTCCCTCCATTGATCTAACACATCATTCACACGTACGTGAATAGCCAACGCCCCCCGCGCGGGGAGCACGGACTGAGCGCCTTGTGCACCACACGCACACAAACTACCGGTGCAATGTGGAGAGCGGCATAGATCAATGTTTCCTCCCGAGCTTGGCTGCATGGCCGCACTCGCGAGGAAACAGGAACACAGGTGCGGCGCTAGAAATGCGCAGCACGGCGGGCGAGGACCTGTACAGACACTGTAACGGGTTCGGCAGGCGCCTATCGCTTATCGCGGCGTTTCTTCTCGGCTTTCTTGTGGTGCGACATCAAGCGACGTTTCTTGTTGACCTGGCGGTCTGTGAGGGTGTTCTTCTTGCCCTCGTAGGGGTTTTCACCGCCTTTGTACTCGATGCGAATCGGCGTGCCGACCAGCTTGAGCACGCGACGGTAAGTGTTTTCCAGGTAACGCGAGTACGACTTGGGAATGCTGTCGGTTTGGTTGCCGTGGATCACGATCAGCGGCGGGTTGGCCCCGCCCAGGTGCGCATAACGCAGCTTGATGCGACGGCCATTGACCAGCGGCGGCTGGTGCTCGCTGACGGCGTCTTCGAGGATCTGCGTCAGGCGGCTGGTTGGCCAGCGGGTCACAGCTGAGGTGAACGCGGCCTGCACCGATTTGTACAGGTTGCCCACGCCCGTGCCGTGCAGGGCGGAAATGAAGTGGATATCGGCGAAATCGACGAAGAACAGCCGGCGCTCCAGCTCGGTCTTCACATAGGCACGCTCACCCGGCTCCATGCCATCCCACTTGTTCAGGGCGATGACGATGGCGCGGCCAGCTTCCAGAGCAAAGCCCAGCAAGTTCAGGTCGTGATCGACCACCCCTTCGCGAGCATCCATGACGAAGATCACCACGTTGGCGTCCTTGATCGCCTGCAGCGTCTTCACGACCGAGAACTTTTCGACTTCCTCGTGGATCTTGCCGCGCTTGCGCACACCGGCGGTGTCGATGAAGGTGTACTTGTCACCATCACGCTCGAAGGGAATGTAGATACTGTCGCGCGTCGTACCCGGCTCGTCGTAGACCACCACACGCTCTTCACCGAGCATGCGGTTGACCAGGGTCGACTTGCCGACGTTGGGGCGACCAATGATGGCAATCTTGATGCCATCCTTTTCGCTTGGGCCAGGGATGCGAACGGCCTCTTCGCCTTCGGCGACATCCTGGTCCAGGGCTTCTTCTTCGGCATCGCGCGGCAAGTGACCGAGTACGGCCTCCATCAACGCGTTGATGCCTCGACCCTGGGAGCCTGCCACCGGAATGGCATTGCCCATGCCCATTGGCGAGAACTCAGCGCGAGCGACGTCAGCGTCGATGTTGTCGATCTTGTTGGCGACCAGAATCGCCGCCTTGTTGCGCTTGCGCAGGTGCTCGGCAATCATCTGGTCTGCCGCTGTCATGCCCGCTCGGGCATCGACCAGGAACAGCACATAGTCGGCTTCTTCGATGGCCATGAGCGACTGCTCGGCCATTTTTTCGTCCATGCCCACTTCATCACCGGTGATGCCACCGGTGTCGATGAGGATGAAGGAGCGACCCTGCCAGCTGGCATCACCATACTGGCGATCACGGGTCAGGCCCGACAGGTCACCCACGATGGCATCGCGGGTCTTGGTCAGGCGGTTGAACATGGTGGATTTGCCGACGTTCGGACGGCCCACCAGGGCGATTACGGGAACCATTCGGCTCTCCACTCTTGAATTCTTGAAAATACAAAGGCCGCTGCAAGGCAGCGGCCGGAGTTCGGGCGGCGTATCCTACGCCGCAGCCTGAAGCCGCACGGCTTCAAGCATAGCTTCAGCGGATGGTCAGTGCCTCGAGCTTGCCGCTGTTGCCGAAGACATAGATGGTGTCACCCACCACCAATGGCCGTGCACGCAGGCCACTGCTGTCGACACGCTCACGGCCAACGAAGCGACCGTCGACTTGGCTGAGCAGGTGCAGGTAGCCTTCGAAGTCGCCTACTGCCACGTAGCTGCTGTACACCTCGGGGGCGGTCAGCTGGCGGCGGGCCATGGCATCGTTGGACCACAGGGCGCTGGAGGAACGCTCATCGACGCTTTCCACGGTACCCGAGGCTTCGCTCACGTAAACGTTGCCAAAGCCCTGGGCGACCCCGACGTAGCTGGAAGCATCACGCTGCCAGAGCACGCGGCCACTTTCCAGATCCAGGCCCGCAACGCGCCCCTGGTAGGTGCTGACGTACAGGGTACCACCCGAGAGCAGCAAGCCGCCGTCGATGTCGACGACACGCTCAAGCTCGGAACGGCCCTGGGGGATCGCCACACGGCTTTCCCATACAGGTACGCCATTGCTGATGTCGACTGCCACGACCTTACCGGTGGACAGGCCAGCAACCGCCAGGCGGTTAGTCACGATCGGCGCGCCGGTGCCGCGCAGGGTCAGTACCGCCGGGGTGCTTTCATAAATCCAGCGACGATCACCGGTAGCAGCATCCAGGCCGATCAGGCGATCATCCTGGGTCTGCACCACTACCACATCACCGTTGTTGGCCGGGGGCGCCAGCACTTCGCTGGTCACCCGGGCGCGCCAGCGCTCCTCGCCGGTGCTCGAATCCAGGGCAATCACTTCACCCTTGAGGGTGCCGAGCATCACCAGACCGTAGCCTACGCCGACCGCGCCAGAAACCGGCAGGTCAAGGTCCTTGTTCCACACCACGTTGCCCGTGATGCGGTCCAGGGCATAGACATCGCCGGTGACGTCGGAGGCATAGATCCGGTCGTTCTCGATGGCCGGCACGAGGGTGTTGTAGGTTTCACCCTGACCGTCACCGATGGAGCGGCTCCACTGCTTCTTGAGCACCACTTCCTCGGTGAACTTGGTCAGTTCGGCAGGAGGCAATTCCTTCTTGCTGTTGCTGCTGCACCCTGCGGCCAATACCGCCAAGGTCAGCACTGCTGCTTGTTTCCAACCGATCACTTACGCGTCCCCTCTGGCCAGATCATCGAGCTTCAACTGCAAGCCACCCACTGCCGCCTCGTCGGACAACGCAGCCTTGGCCTTTTCGTAAGCACCGTGCGCGTCATCAGCGCGGCCCAGCTGTACCAGCAGGTCCCCTTTCAACTCCTCGCGACTGGCGAGGAAGGCTTTCTCGGCATCCCCGTCAAGCAACTTGAGGGCATCCTCGGCCTTGTTCTGGGCGGCCAGCACACGGGCCAGACGCTGGCGTGCGATCTCGCCAAGGGTGGCGTCTGCCGGCTTGTCCAGCACAGCCTTGAGTTCGCCAGCGGCATCGTCGAGCTTGCCGCTCTCGACCGCTACCTTGGCCACGAACAGGCTGCCGTACTGGGCATAGGCAGTGCCGCCGAACTCGCTCTTGAGCTTGCCGGCCAGTTCCGCAACCCGGGTGGCGTCCGGCTGACCCGTAGGCGTGAGGCTGGTTTCCAGTAGCGCCTGATACAACTGCGAGGCACCTTGCGACTGGTTGTTCTGGTACTTGTGCCAGGTGTTCCAGCCCAGCACTACCACGCCGGCGAGCAACGCACCGGTCAGCAGCGGCTTGCCGTTACGGTTCCACCAGTCCTTGACCCCTGCCAGGTCATCATCATCGGTACTCGACACCCCAATACTCCTTTTCGCCTATTCGCTCGTTGAACCGCGTTACGCCTGCGCGATCGCGGTTTCCAGGTGCCCTGCAAGGGCATCCCAGGCAATGTTCTGTTGTTCGCCCTGACCACGCAGGGGTTTGAAGCCGACTTCCTGTTTGGCCAACTCATCATCGCCAAGAATCAAGGCGAACAGCGCGCCGCTCTTGTCGGCTTTCTTGAACTGGCTTTTGAAACTGCCCCCGCCCGCATTCACGGCCAGACGCAGGCCCGGCAGACGGTCACGCACCGCTTCGGACAGACGCAGGCCCGCCAACTCGGCCTGCTCACCAAAAGCGCAGAGGTAGACATCGACCTGACGGCTGATGGAGTCCGGTACCTTGCCAAGGGTTTCAAGCAGCAGAATCAGGCGCTCGATACCCATGGCAAAGCCAACGCCAGGTGTAGGCTTGCCGCCCATTTGCTCCACCAGCCCATCGTAGCGGCCGCCGGCACACACCGTACCCTGGGCACCAAGCTTGTCGGTGACCCACTCGAAGACGGTCTTGCTGTAGTAGTCCAGCCCCCGCACCAGCTTGGTGTTGAGCACGAATGGAATGCCGGCAGCGTCCAGGCGGGCCTTCAGGCCTGCGAAGTGCGCACGGGATTCTTCGTCCAGGTAATCTTCGAGCTTCGGCGCATCGACCAGCACCGCCTGGGTGTTGGTGTCCTTGCTGTCGAGGATGCGCAGCGGATTGCTCTTGAGGCGGCGCTGGCTGTCCTCGTCCAGTTGCTCCAGGCGCGCGGACAGGAACTCCACCAACGCGTCGCGGTAGCGGGCGCGCGCTTGGCTGGTGCCAAGGCTGTTGAGTTCGAGCTTGACCGCATCCTGAATGCCCAGCAAGCCCCACAGGCGCCAGGTCAGCATGATCAACTCGGCATCGATATCCGGGCCATCGAGGTTGAACACCTCCACACCGATCTGGTGGAACTGCCGGTAGCGGCCCTTCTGGGGACGCTCGTGGCGGAACATCTGCCCGATGTACCACAGCTTCTGCACCTGGCCATTGCCGGTGATGCCATGCTCCAGCACCGCGCGAACACAGGCCGCAGTCCCTTCCGGACGCAGTGTGAGCGAGTCACCGTTGCGGTCTTCGAAGGTGTACATTTCCTTTTCGACGATATCGGTCACTTCACCGATCGAGCGCTTGAACAGCTCGGTGAACTCCACGATGGGCGTGCGGATCTGGCTGTACCCGTAGGTGTCCAGCAGGCCGGCAACGGTACCCTCGAAATAGCGCCACAATGGCGACTGCTCGGGCAGGATGTCGTTCATGCCACGGATGGCTTGCAGCGATTTGCTCACGAATGATCCTTACGAATTCTGTGTATCAGCCACGGGCGATCAACGCCGCGTCGGCTTCGACCTTCTCGGCCGCTTTCTGACGGATGAGTCTTTCGAGATCATCGACCAGGTTGTCGTTGGTCAGTTTCTGCGCCGGTTTACCGTCGATGTAGACCAGGTTGGGCGTACCACCGGTCAGGCCGACATGCGCTTCCTTGGCCTCCCCCGGGCCATTGACCACACAGCCGATGACGGCCACGTCCAGCGGCACCAGCAGGTCCTCGAGGCGCCCTTCGAGCTCGTTCATGGTTTTTACCACATCGAAATTCTGCCGCGAGCAGCTCGGGCAGGCGATGAAGTTGATGCCTCGGGAACGCAAGTGCAGGGACTTGAGGATGTCATAGCCTACCTTGACCTCCTCCACCGGGTCTGCCGCCAGCGAAATGCGGATGGTATCGCCAATGCCTTCGGCCAGCAGCATACCTAGGCCAACGGCAGATTTCACCGTACCCGAGCGCAGGCCACCGGCTTCGGTGATTCCCAGGTGCAGGGGTTGCACGATCTGCCGTGCCAGCAGGCGATAGGCCTCGACGGCCATGAACACGTCCGACGCCTTGACGCTGACCTTGAAATCCTGGAAGTCGAGACGATCGAGGTGTTCCACATGGCGCAGCGCCGATTCGACCAGCGCTGCGGGCGTAGGCTCGCCGTACTTTTTCTGCAGGTCCTTTTCCAGTGAGCCTGCGTTGACGCCGATACGGATTGGAATACCACGGTCGCGAGCGGCGTCAACGACAGCCCTGACCCGGTCTTCACGGCCGATATTGCCAGGGTTGATGCGCAGGCAGTCCACACCCAACTCGGCCACGCGCAGGGCAATCTTGTAGTCGAAGTGAATGTCGGCGACCAGCGGCACGCTGACCTGCTGCTTGATGCGGCCGAAGGCTTCGGCGGCGTCCATGTCAGGTACCGACACGCGAACGATGTCCACACCGGCATCGACCAGACGCTGGATCTGCCCCACCGTGGCGGCGACATCATTGGTATCGGTGTTGGTCATGCTCTGCACTGCAATGGGCGCATCACCGCCCACCGGCACATTGCCGACCCATATCTTGCGGGATTCGCGACGTTTGATCGGGGATTGGCCGTGCATGAATTACTGTCCCAACTTCAGGCGAGCGGTTTCGCCACTGGTGAACGGGGCAACGTCGACGGCCTGGCCGTTGTAGCTGACCTTGGCGCCACGGGCAAAGCCCAGACGTACCGCAAACGGCGGCTTGCCAGTCAGCTCGAGGTTGTCCCCCTTGCGCTTGATGCCGCTGAACAACACCTTGCCGTTGCCATCGGAAACCTGGGTCCAGCAATCGGCGACGAACTCAATCGCGACCTTGCCGCTGCCTGCTGGCACGGCGGCGGGCTCGGCGGCGGCTGCACTGGTTGCAGGGGCGGCTGCCGCCGGCGCGCTGGCAACAGGGGTAGCGTTGGCCGGCGCCGGCTGCGGCGTCGCAGTGCCCGTTACCGGAGCAGAGCCGGCTGCAGGCGTGTCGGTAGCCGCTGCCTGCCCGGTACTTGCAGCCTGCTGCTCGTCGGTACCCTGGGCCAACGGCAGGGGGGCGCTCTCAGGTTGCTGGGCGGCAGAGACGGCCTGGTCTTCGGGTTCGTCAAGCGGGTGAATCTGGGTGGTGCCGTCGGCGCTTTCGACCTCGACGTGCTCAAGGGCGATGCTGGAGAGGTCTTTGCCGCGCAGACTGCCCTGGTCCTGCCACCAGACGAAACCGCCACCCACGACCGCCAGCAGCAGCAACAGGCTGACCCCGCGCAGAATATTGTGGGACAACCGGGAAGGCTCTTCGATACGCCCCAGCGAATGTACGTCGCTGCCCTTGGCGTGGGTGCCGGTGTAGCGATCGAAGGCTTCGACCAGGGCAGCCTGGTCCAGCTCCATCAACTTGGCGTAGGCGCGGATGTAGCCACGGGCGAAGGTATGCCCGGGCAGCTTGTCGAAGGCGCCGGTTTCCACATGGTTGAGCGAGCTGACAGTAAGATTGAGCTTGCGGGCCACCTCGGCTTGGGACCAGTCCCGTTTCTCACGGGCCAGGCGCAACAGCTCACCAGGGTTCTGGCCAGGCGCTACAGCTACTTCGGGATGCGCGGCGTTCATCGTTGCTCCGACAGGTATTGCTGATATTCCGGCGTACCGGGATAAAGTCGTTGTAATTGCTGCCCCAACTCGGCCACCGTCCCTTGCTCGTCGAACACCTTGGCAAGGCGGCTACCCAGCAGCAGGCTCCGGGCATCGTGGCCACTCAACCGGCTGAAACGATCGTAGTAATCCCGGGCCGGCACATAATGCCTGTTTTCGTAGGACAACTCAGCCATTTCCAGCAACGCTTGTGGCTGTCGCTGGTTAAGCTGCAATGCTTTTTGCAAATGGGCGTGCGCCTGATCGCGCTGGCCGAGCCTCAAGGCTGTCAGGCCAAGGTTTTCATAAACCCGTGATCGCTCAGGATACAGGGTATCGGCGCTGGCAAGGCGAAACATCTGCTGCGCTTCGGCAAACCGCCCTTGAGCATAAAGGAAACTGCCGTAATTGTTGCGAATTCGCGTGGTGCTGGCACCCGCCCCAAGCGCTTGCTTGAAATGGCGCTCGGCCAATACAGGCTCGCCTTCGGCCTGGTAGACCAATGCCAAGGCGGCATGGGCGTCGGCATCGTCGCCATCCAGCGCCAGCGCCTTTGACAAGGGCGTCTTGGCCTGGCCCAGCATCCCCTGTTGCAGGTAGCCGAGCCCCAGCTGCACATACGCCCGCCCGGCCTCGACCCTGCGCTGCTCAGCCACCTGCGCATCGCTGCCTGCGCCTGACATGCAGCCGGCGAGCAGCGAAAGCGCAATGATCGGCAGCGCAGCGCGCACGTTCATAGGCCAGTTCCGGTCAGTGGGCGGCCGGGCTGTCCGGGCGCTCGGCGTCTGCCGACAGCTGCCGGACGGCGATGTAACGTTCGCTGCGCCGGGTGCGGTCATTGACCTGCCCCACCAGCTGGCCGCAAGCCGCATCGATGTCATCACCACGGGTGGTGCGCGTCGTCACGTTGTAGCCACCGTGGTGCAGCAGGTCTTGGAAACGACGAATGGCGTTGTTGCTGGGGCGCTCGTAGCCGGAGTGCGGGAACGGATTGAATGGAATCAGGTTGATCTTGCACGGCACGTCGCGCAGCAGCTCGATCATCTGCGCCGCATGCTCGGGCTGGTCGTTGACGTCCTTGAGCAGGGTGTACTCGATGGTGAGCACCCGCTTGCCGCCCAGGGTCGCCATGTAGCCCATGCATGCGTCGAGCAGCATCTTGAGCGGGTACTTCTTGTTGATCGGTACCAGTTTGTTGCGCAACTCGTCATTGGGTGCATGCAATGACAAAGCCAGCGACACATCGATGTGCTTGGCCAACTCGTCGATCATCGGCACGACGCCCGAGGTGGACAGGGTGACGCGACGCTTGGAGATGCCATAGCCCAGATCTTCCATCATGATCTTCATGGCGGCGATGACATTGTCGAAATTGAGCAGGGGTTCGCCCATGCCCATCATGACCACGTTGGTGATGGCGCGGTCGATTTTGGCAGGCACGGTCCCGAAGGATTTGTTCGCAAGCCACACCTGGCCGATCACTTCGGCGGCGGTGAGGTTGCTGTTGAAGCCTTGTTTGCCGGTGGAGCAGAAGCTGCAGTCCAGGGCACAACCGGCTTGCGACGACACGCACAGGGTGCCGCGATCGTCGGTGGGAATATAGACGGTTTCGACGCAGCTGCCGGAGGCAACGCGGATCACCCACTTGCGGGTGCCGTCTGCGGAAATGTCTTCGCTGACCACTTCCGGTGGACGAATTTCGGCAACGGCCTCGAGCTTTTCACGCAAGACCTTGCCGACGTTCGTCATGGCGGCGAAATCATCGACGCCAAAGTGGTGAATCCATTTCATCACCTGACCGGCGCGGAAGCGCTTCTCTCCGATGGAATCGAAGAATTGTTCCATTTCCTGCAGGGTCAGACCCAGCAGGTTGATTTTGTCAGTCGATGTCGTCATGGATTCACCCTCACCCGTAAGCTTTCGCTTAGCGAGTGGTTACCTCGGTAGCAGCGAAGAAGTAAGCGATTTCGCGAGCAGCAGCAGCTTCGGAGTCCGAACCGTGAACGGCGTTGGCGTCGATGGACTCGGCGAAGTCGGCGCGGATGGTGCCGGCAGCGGCTTCTTTAGGGTTGGTAGCGCCCATCAGCTCACGGTTCTTGGCAATGGCGTTCTCGCCTTCCAGGACCTGAACGACAACCGGACCGGAAGTCATGAAGGCAACCAGGTCACCGAAGAAGCCGCGCTCGCTGTGCTCGGCGTAGAAGCCTTCGGCCTCGGCCTTGGACAGTTGCTTGATTTTCGAGGCAACGATTTTCAGGCCGGCTTCTTCGAAGCGAGTGGTGATCTTGCCGATGACGTTCTTGGCAACAGCGTCAGGCTTGATGATGGAGAAAGTACGTTGAACAGCCATGGAAAACTCCAGAATATGAGTGTTACGAAAAATTAAACCCGCGAATTATACGCGGGTTCCAGGGGATTGCCTAACCTGCGGTGCGTGTTCAGTCGGCTTCGTCGATCCAGGCCGCCTGGATGGCCTCGAGCACCTTCTCGCCGGCGCGCGAAGGATCGTCACTGAAGCCAGGCAATGCCACCACCCAGCGGTGCAGATCGACGAAATTCACATACCGAGGATCGACGTCCGGCTTGCTTTCTGCAAGCTCGATGGCGATATCAAGTACATCAATCCATTTCAGACTCATGTCCAGGACCTCAGTGCGGCGCTTCGGCAGCGTGGTTGAGCGAATACTTGGGGATCTCGATGGTGAGGTCCTGATCGGCCACCACCACCTGGCAACCCAGACGCGACTGCGCTTCCAGGCCCCACGCCTTGTCCAGCATGTCTTCTTCGAGCTCGTCGGCTTCCTCAAGGGAATCGAAGCCCTTGCGCACGATGCAGTGGCATGTGGTGCAGGCCTTCACACCGCCGCAGGCGCTCTCCATCTCGATGTGATGATCGTGGGCCAGCTCCAGGATATTGGTGCCGGCAGGCACCTCCACGGTCAGCCCCTCCGGGCAGAACTTCTCATGCGGCAGGAATGTCACCAGCGGCATCGATTACTCCTCGATCTCATTCAGGTTGCGCCCGGCCAGTGCGGCTTTGACCGTCGAATCAAGGCGTCGGGCGGCAAATGCGTCGGTCACGTGCGACAGACGCTTGGTCTGTTGCTCGATGGCAGCGCCATCGGTGCCCGCCAGCAAATCACGTAGTTCTTGCATCTGGAATTCAATGGCCTGGCGCTCTTCTTCACTGAGCAAGCGCTGACCGTCGGCGTCCAGGGCGCCCTGTACCGCTTCGAGCAGCCGTTCGGCGTCCACTTGGTGCTCACGCAACTGACGGGCCTGCTTGTCGGTACCAGCATGCTCGAAGGAGTCCTTGAGCATGCGCGCGATTTCGCCATCGGTCAGGCCGTAGGACGGCTTGACCTGAATGCTGGCTTCCACGCCTGATGCGAGTTCCCGGGCGGCGACGCTGAGCAGCCCGTCGGCATCGACCTGGAAGGTGACGCGAATTTTCGCTGCCCCTGCCACCATGGCCGGAATGCCGCGCAGTTCGAAGCGCGCCAGTGACCGGCAGTCGCTGATCAGTTCGCGCTCGCCCTGCAGCACATGGATCATCATGGCCGACTGGCCGTCTTTATAAGTCGTGAACTCCTGGGCGCGCGCCACCGGGATGGTGGTATTGCGCGGGATCACTTTCTCCATGAGCCCGCCCATGGTCTCCAGGCCCAGTGACAGCGGGATCACATCAAGCAGCAACAGCTCGCCGCCTTCGCGACGGTTGCCGGCCAGGGTATCGGCCTGAATGGCGGCGCCGATGGCCACGACCTGATCGGGGTCGATGGAAGTCAGCGGGCTACGACCGAACAGGGTACCGACGGCATCGCGAACACGGGGCACGCGCGTGGAACCGCCGACCATGACCACGGCGCTGACTTCATCGAGCTCGACGCCACTGTCACGTACGGCACGGCGGCAGGCCTTGAGGCTGCGGGCCACCAGCGGCTCGATCATCGCATCGAAACCGGCACGGGTGAGCTCACCCTGCCAGGCACCATGCGTGACGCCCACCACCTCGGCATCGGTCAACGCTTCCTTGGCGGCGCAAGCCGTCTGTAACAGCGCGCGCTGGGTAGCCGGGTCGAGGTCGGAGGACAAGCCAGCCTGCTCGATGATCCAGCCTGCAATGGCGTGATCGAAGTCATCGCCACCCAGGGCGGTATCGCCGCCGGTGGCCAGCACTTCGAACACGCCCGCTGTCAGGCGCAGGATGGAAATGTCGAAGGTACCGCCACCCAGGTCGTAGATGGCGACTACGCCCTCGGCGTTCTGGTCAAGGCCATAGGCCACGGCGGCGGCCGTAGGCTCGTTGAGCAGACGCAGGACGTTCAGGCCAGCCAGGCGTGCAGCATCTTTTGTGGCCTGGCGCTGGGCGTCATCGAAATAGGCCGGAACGGTGATCACCGCACCGACCAGTTCACCGCCCAATGTCGCCTCGGCGCGCTCACGCAGCACCTTGAGGATGTCCGCCGAGACCTGCACCGGGCTCTTGGGCCCTTGCACCGTATCGATGAAAGGCATGTGCGATTCGCCACCGACGAAGCGGTAGGGCAATTGCTGGCCCAACTGCTTGACGTCGGCCAGGCCGCGACCCATCAGGCGCTTGACCGACAGCACGGTGTTCAGCGGATCGCTGGAGGCAGCGTCACGCGCTGCCTGCCCGACTTCGCTGCCGCCAGCTTCGAGGTAACGCACCGCCGAAGGCAGAATCACATTACCTTGCGCATCGGGCAGGGGCTCGCTCACGCCGCTGCGCAATGCAGCGACCAGGGAATTGGTGGTGCCCAGGTCGATCCCTACCGCCAGGCGGCGCTCATGGGGCTGGGGCGTTTGACCGGGTTCGGCAATCTGCAATAGGGCCATGCTTATCTGAATACCTTAGGTGCCATCACGGGTAGCACCGGGTTAATCGTCGAGGCGCTCTTCCAGTTGGCGCACTTCTTGGGCGAGCTTGTCGAGGAATTGCATTCGGCGCATCAGGCGTTCGGCCTGCTCACGCGCATCGGCAACATCCCAGCAGGCGGCGAAATCCTCGTTGAGCGTGTCTTGAGCAGCCTTCAGGCGCTTCTTGAACACGGCCACGCCATCGAGGTCGGCTTCGTCCTGGAGGTCTTCGAGCTCCTCACGCCACTGCATCTGCTGCAGGAGGAAATCCGGGTCATGGACCGTGACCTCCTGCGGCACTTCGTGGCCACCGATCGCCAACAGGTAGCGCGCACGGCGTGGTGCACTGCGCAGCGTCTGGTAGGCGTCGTTGAGGGCAGCGGATTTCTCCAGCGCAGAGCGTTGCTCGCGCTCGGAGGCATCGGCAAAACGATCAGGATGGACTTCGCGGGCCAGCTCGCGATAGCGAGTGGCCAGCATCTCAAGGTCCAGTCGAAAACTCGGCTGCAGGTCGAACAGTGCAAAATGACAAGGAGTACCCACGGTCGGCCTCAGACGTTGAAGCTTTCGCCGCAGCCACACTCACCGCGCACGTTGGGGTTGTTGAACTTGAACCCTTCGTTCAACCCTTCCTTGACGAAGTCCAGCTCGGTGCCGTCAAGATAAACCAGGCTCTTGGGATCGATGATCACCTTGACGCCATGGTTCTCGAACACCTGGTCCTCGCCCGCCAGCTCGTCGACGAACTCCAGCACGTAGGCCAGGCCCGAGCAACCGGTGGTGCGTACGCCAAGGCGAATGCCTTCACCCTTGCCCCGCCCTTCCAGGGAACGCCGCACATGATTGGCGGCGGCTTCTGTCATGCTGATAGCCATGAGAACTCCTTACCTTGCAACAGGCGACGTTAGATCAAGCCTTTCTTCTGCTTGTAATCGCGAACAGCGGCCTTGATGGCATCTTCGGCGAGTACCGAGCAGTGGATCTTGACCGGCGGCAATGCCAGTTCTTCGGCCAGCTGGGTGTTCTTGATGGTCTCGGCTTCGTCCAGGGTCTTGCCCTTCATCCACTCGGTGGCCAGGGAGCTGGACGCGATGGCCGAACCGCAGCCGTAGGTCTTGAACTTGGCGTCTTCGATCACGCCCTGCTCGTTGACCTTGATCTGCAGGCGCATCACATCGCCACAGGCCGGTGCGCCGACCATGCCGGTACCGACATCCGGGTCCTCGGCATTCATCTTGCCGACGTTGCGCGGGTTTTCGTAGTGGTCGATGACCTTTTCACTGTATGCCATGGTGCAATTCCTTCCTCATCAGGGAGCCGCTCTTGCCGGCGACTGCTTAGTGGGCGGCCCACTCGATCTTGGAGATGTCGACGCCGTCTTTGTACATGTCCCAAAGTGGGGACAGTTCACGCAGCTTGTTCACGGCCTCGCAGACTTTCTGCGCGGCGTAATCAACCTCTTCCTCGGTGGTGAAGCGGCCGAAGGAGAAGCGGATGGAGCTGTGCGCCAGCTCGTCGTTACGGCCCAGTGCACGCAGCACGTAGGACGGCTCGAGCGAGGCGGAGGTGCAAGCCGAACCGGACGAGACGGCGATGTCCTTGAGCGACATCAGCAGCGATTCGCCCTCGACGTAGTTGAAGCTCAGGTTCAGGTTGTGCGGCACGCGAGCAGTCAGGCTACCGTTGACGTACAGTTCTTCGAGGCTGGATACCTGCTTGAAGAAGCGGTCGCTCAAGGCTTTGATGCGTGCGTTTTCAGCCGCCATGTCCTGCTTGGCAATGGCGAATGCTTCGCCCATGCCGACAATCTGGTGCGTCGGCAGCGTACCCGAACGCATGCCGCGTTCGTGACCACCGCCGTGCATGGCTGCCTCGAGGCGTACCCGCGGCTTGCGGCTGACGTACAGCGCGCCGATCCCTTTGGGGCCATAGACCTTGTGCGCGGAGAACGACATCAGATCGACCTTGAGCTGCTGCAGGTCGATTTCGACCTTGCCGGCAGACTGGGCGGCATCGACGTGGAACAGCACGCCGCGCGAACGGGTCAGTTCACCGATGGCGGCAATGTCGTTGATCGAGCCGACTTCGTTGTTCACGTGCATCAGCGAGACCAGGATGGTGTCGTCACGCAGGACCGCCTCGACCATGGCCGGGGTGACGATGCCGTCTTCGCCCGGTTCCAGGTAGGTGACTTCGAACCCCTCACGCTCCAGCTGGCGAGCGGTATCGAGGACCGCCTTGTGCTCGATCTTGGAGGTGATGATGTGCTTGCCCTTGGTCTGATAGAAGTGCGCAACACCCTTCAGGGCCAGGTTGTCGGACTCGGTGGCACCGCTGGTCCAGACGATTTCGCGCGGGTCGGCATTGATCAGCTCGGCGACCTGACGGCGACCGTTCTCGACCGCTTCTTCGGCTTTCCAGCCAAAGACGTGGGAGCGCGAAGCCGGGTTACCGAAGTTACCGTCAGCCGTCAGGCATTCGGCCATCTTCTGGGCTACGCGTGGGTCGACCGGGGTGGTCGCGGAGTAATCGAGGTAGATCGGCAACTTCATTTTTCTCTCCTATCAGGCGGTGGCGTCGCTCGTCGTCCCGAAGGATCAATCGACGGCGGACGTCTCAATCTTGTCCAGCGGGGCAGACAGACCAGCGACGCGGCGCAGGTCCTGACGCTGAGCGACTTCCTGCACCTCACGGCGCATGACGAGGTCGGCCAGACTGATGCCACTGAGGAACTCGTGAATCTGCTGACTGAGGTCGCACCACAAGTGATGGGTCAGGCAGGTATCACCGGCATGGCAGTCCCCAAGCCCCTGGCAACGGGTGGCATCGACCGATTCGTTGACCGCATCGATGACCTGGGCGACCTGGATGGTCTCCATGCCGCGCGACAGCTGATAACCGCCACCGGGGCCGCGAACGCTGGAAACCAGGCTGCTGCGGCGCAGCTTGGCGAACAGCTGTTCCAGATAAGAAAGGGATATGCCCTGGCGCTCGGAGATGTCGGCCAAAGACACCGGCCCATGCTGCGCGTGCAACGCCAGGTCGAGCATGGCAGTCACGGCGTATCGGCCTTTGGTAGTCAGTCGCATGGCTATTGGGTACCACGGGAGTTACGGGATGTGTGCAAGTATGCGATTCCCGAGCATTTAAGTCAACTATTAGACCTAGTGCCTTAGTCGGGTTTGCATGAGGGGAGGCGGCCGCGATTGTAGCAGACACGGGGGCGATAGCACATGCCCCCATGCCAGAACCCGCGCCTGACGCGGCGGGATCAATGCGGCTGGATGTCGCGCTTGGCCAACTGCGCCTGTTCGGTGAAGTCATCTTCAGGCAGCGCAGGCAGCTCCTTGGCGCAATAGTCACTGCCCATCCGCGTCAACGCCCCGCACATGCCTTCCAGGCGCTCATCAACGGCCTGCAGATGGTCAAGCATCTGGCCAATGGCACGGGCGACCGGGTCGGGCATGTCGCCACTGACCCCATAGGCATCGAAACCGATCTTCTCGGCCATGGCCTTGCGCCGCGCCTCGACATCGCCCTGCTCGTCCTTGACGATGATGCGCCCGGGGATGCCAACAGCCGTGGCGCCGGCTGGCACCGCCTTGGTCACCACCGCATTGGAACCGATCTTGGCCCCGGCCCCTACGGTAAACGGCCCCAGCACCTTCGCACCCGCACCGACCACTACGCCGTCCTCCAGCGTTGGGTGACGCTTGCCTTTATTCCAGCTGGTACCGCCCAGGGTTACGCCTTGGTAGAGCGTCACGTCGTCACCAATCTCGGCGGTTTCGCCAATGACGATGCCCATGCCATGGTCGATGAAGAACCGCCGCCCTATCGTGGCGCCCGGGTGAATCTCGATACCGGTCAGCCAGCGACCGAAGTTGGACACCAGCCGCGCCAGCCACTTGAAGTCCCGCCGCCACAGGGCATTACCCAACCGGTGCAACCATATGGCATGCATCCCGGGGTAGCAGGTCAGCACTTCGAACGCGTTGCGCGCCGCTGGATCACGGTGGAACACACTTTGAATATCTTCACGCAGACGTTCCAGCATCTGTCAGTCCTTCCGTTTATGCGGCTCACCCCGGACCACCTTCTGGGTCTCGGTAAGAATGCCGCGCAAAATGCTCATTTCCGTACGCTCCACTGCCACCCGACCGTAAAGCCTGCGAAGACGCGGCATCAGGTGCTTGGGCTTTTCGGGATCAAGGAAACCAATGTCGACCAGGGTTTTTTCCAGATGGTCGTAGAACAGCTCCATCTCGTCCATCGTGGCCAAGGCGTCGGCGTCAGCCTTCTCAACCTGGGCAGGCGAGCGGTCGTTCGCCAGGCTGGCCATGCGCACTTCATAGGCCAGTACCTGAACAGCCGCAGCCAGGTTCAGCGAACTGAAGTCGGGATTGGAGGGGATGTGCACGTGGAAGTGACATCGCTGCAACTCTTCATTGGTCAGCCCGGCATGCTCGCGCCCGAACACCAAGGCGATCTGCTCGCCCCCGTCGGCATGCTGCACGGCCTTGTCGCCGCATTCACGTGGGCCGATAAGAGGCCATGGAATGCTGCGCTCACGGGCACTGGTGCCCATCACCAGATTGCAGCCGACCAATGCCTGCTCCAAGCTGTCGACGACGATGGCGTTACCCAGCACATCGTCCGCGCCCGAGGCGCGCGCGCTGGCCTCGTCGGCAGGAAACTGCTTTGGCTGCACCAGCACCAGACGCGACAGGCCCATGTTCTTCATGGCGCGCGCAGCGCCGCCGATGTTGCCGGGGTGGCTGGTGTTGACCAGAACGACACGAATATTCTGCAGCAAGGTCTCGTGCTCACAGTGGCGGAAATCAGGGCCTGGAATCTTACAGAACCGACAGGCGTAACGCCACGCACGCGAATGCGCCCTTCTGCCGCCACAATTTTCTGTTAGAATGTTCGGCTTTCTTCTTTAACATCTCCAGGTGACCCGCCCATGCAGCCTATGCTGAATATCGCCCTGCGCGCCGCTCGCAGCGCCAGTGAACTGATCTTCCGCTCCATCGAACGCCTGGATAGCATCAAGGTCGATGAGAAAGAGGCCAAGGACTACGTTTCCGAAGTCGATCGCGCTGCCGAGCAGAGCATCGTCAATGCCCTGCGCAAGGCCTACCCGAACCACTCCATCCTGGGCGAGGAAACTGGCCTGCACGCCGGCTCCGGCGAAGAAGGCAAGGACTACCTGTGGGTCATCGACCCGCTGGACGGCACCACCAACTTCCTGCGTGGCATTCCTCACTTTGCCGTCAGCATTGCCTGCAAGTACCGTGGTCGCCTGGAGCACGCTGTGATCGTCGACCCGGTTCGCCAGGAAGAGTTTACTGCCAGCCGTGGCCGTGGCGCTCAATTGAACGGCCGCCGCCTGCGCGTCAGCTCGCGCACCAGCCTGGACGGCGCCCTGCTGGGCACTGGCTTCCCCTTCCGTGATAACCAGATGGCCGACCTGGACAATTACCTGGGCATGTTCCGCAGCCTGGTAGGCCAGACCGCCGGCATCCGCCGCGCTGGCGCGGCGAGCCTGGACCTGGCCTATGTGGCCGCAGGCCGTTTCGATGCATTCTGGGAGTCGGGCCTGTCCGAATGGGACATGGCCGCAGGCGTGCTGCTGATTCAGGAAGCAGGCGGCTTGGTGAGCGACTTCAATGGCGGCCATGACTTCCTCGACAAAGGTCACATCGTCGCCGGCAACATCAAGTGCTTCAAGGCGGTACTGACTGCCATCCAACCGCACCTGCCTGAAAGCATGAAGCGTTGAGCATTTGATTGCAGGAAAACAAAAGCACCCCTCGGGGTGCTTTTTTCATGCCTGCCAGCCCTGCATCACCGGCGTCGGCACAGGGCCAACGCCGGCAGCAGCATCACTGACCGGCGTCGCTGAGAATCAGCTTGCCGTTCTTGTCCACTGGGATGGTAGAGCCTGGCTCACGGTTCATCTTCACCTGGCCGACCTGATCCCCAATGGTGTACTTGACGTTGTAGCCCACCACTTTTTCACTGATGTCGTTGACCGTGTTGCAGCGGGTCTGGGTCGTGGTATAGGTGTCACGCTGCTGCATGCCCTCCTGCACCTTGTTGCCAGCATACCCACCACCCACCGCACCGGCCACGGTCGCGATCTTCTTGCCGGTGCCGCCGCCGATCTGGTTGCCCAACAGGCCACCGGCCAGCGCGCCGACCACAGTGCCGGCGATCTGATGCTGATCCTTGACTGGCGCCTGGCGGGTGACGGTTACGTCCTTGCACACTTCGCGCGGGGTCTTGACCTGCTGCTTGATCGGCTGCACGTCGGTGACCTGAGCATATTCGGGTCCTTTGTTCACCAAGCTGTAGGTCGCCACAGCACCTCCGGCAGTGACACCGACAGCACCTAGCACCGCACCCACCAGCATTGATTTATTCACGTGAACCTCCTGATCGTACATACGGGACTTGGCCCGCTTTCTCCTTGCCTTGGAGCAAAAAAAAGGGCGCGAGTTCAACACTCGCGCCCTCTCGTCCGCCAAGCGGAGCGTCAGTCGGTCACGGACGGTCGTCCACGCCCTCGGTCTTTGCCGGCGGAATCAGGTCTTCGCTGTTCAGGTTCAGCCAGATCAGCACCACGTTGGCGATGTAGATCGACGAGTAGGTACCGGCCATCACGCCGATGAACAGGGCCAGCGAGAAGCCGAACAGGTTGTCACCGCCGAAGAACAGCAAGGCGGCAATAGCCAGCAAGGTAGACACCGAAGTCGCCACGGTACGCAGCAACGTCTGGGTGGTGGAGACGTTGATGTTTTCGATCAAGGACGCCTTGCGCATGACCCGGAAGTTCTCACGCACCCGGTCGAACACGACGATGGTGTCATTGAGCGAGTAGCCGATGATGGCCAGCACCGCCGCCAGCACCGTCAGGTCGAAGGTGATCTGGAAGAACGACAAGATGCCCAGTGTCACGATCACGTCGTGGATCAGCGAGATGATGGCGCCTACTGCGAATTTCCACTGGAAGCGGAACGCCAGGTAGATAAGGATGCCACCCAGCGCCAGGAGCATGCCCATGCCGCCCTGGTCACGCAGCTCTTCACCCACCTGCGGGCCGACGAACTCGACACGCTTGACGGTGGCTGGGTTGTCACCGCCGGCCTTCTGCAAGGCTGCGGCGACCTTGTTGCCCAGCTGTGGGTCATCACCCGGCATGCGCACCAGCAGGTCGGTGGTGGCACCGAAGCTCTGCACCACTGCCTCGTGGAAACCCGAGTCGACCAACTCGGCCCGTACCGCCTTGAGATCGGCCGGGCGCTCGTAGGTCAGCTCGATCAGCGTGCCGCCAGTGAAGTCCAGGCCGAAGTTCAGGCCCTTTTGCCACCAGCTGAACAAGGCCAGCACGGTGAGCAGTACGGTGACGCCGAAGGCGACATTGCGTACACCCATGAAATTGATGGTTTTCATCGCAGCTCCCTCAAACCCACAGCTTCTTGATGTCACGCCCGCCACAGGTCAGGTTGACCAGGGCACGGGTGACCATCACAGCAGTGAACATCGACGTGAAAATCCCGAGGGACATGGTGACCGCAAAGCCTTTGACCGGCCCGGTGCCCATGGCAAACAGGATGCCGCCCACGAGCAAGGTAGTCAGGTTGGCATCGACGATGGCCGAATAGGCGCGGTTGAAGCCTTCATGAATAGCGCGCTGAACAGACATCCCTGCAGCCAGCTCTTCACGGATTCGAGAGAAGATAAGCACGTTGGCATCCACCGCCATGCCCATGGTGAGCACGATACCCGCGATGCCTGGCAATGTCAGCGTAGCGCCCAGCAAGGACATCAACGCCAGCAGCAACACCATGTTGCCGGCGAGGGCGATAGTGGCCAGCACACCGAAGGCCCGGTAGATCGCAATGATGAACAGCGAGACGAACAGCATACCCCACAGCGAGGCGTCGATGCCCTTGGTGATGTTGTCGGCACCCAGGCTTGGGCCGATGGTACGTTCTTCAGCGAAGTACATCGGTGCAGCCAGGCCGCCGGCACGCAGCAGCAGGGCCAGTTCAGACGATTCGCCCTGGCCGTTCAGCCCCGTGATACGGAACTGGCTACCCAGCGGCGACTGGATGGTCGCCAGGCTGATGATCTTCTTCTCTTCCTGGAAGCTCTGGACCGCAACGTCCTTCTCGACGCCATCGACCGTCTGCTTCACGTAGCGGGTGACAGGCTTCTGCTCGATGAAGATCACCGCCATGCTGCGACCAACGTTGCTGCGCGTCGCGCGGCTCATCAGTTCGCCGCCATGCCCGTCCAGACGAATGTTCACCTGCGGGCGGCCATGCTCGTCGAAGCTGGCCTGGGCGTCGGTCACCTGGTCACCGGTGATGATCAGGCCACGCTCGACGGGCGCCGAACGCCCCCCTTCACGGAACTCGAACACTTCGGTGGTGGCTTTGGACGCGCCCGGCTCGGCACCGAAACGGAACTCCAGGTTGGCCGTCTTGCCCAGAATACGCTTGGCTTCGGCAGTGTCCTGCACACCCGGCAGCTCGACCACGATGCGGTTGGCGCCCTGGCGCTGCACCAGCGGCTCGGCGACACCCAGCTCGTTGACACGGTTACGCACGGTGGTGAGGTTCTGCTTGATCGAGTATTCGCGAATCTCGGCCACTTTCGCCTGAGACAGCGCCAGACGCAGCACGGCGAGGTCATTGCGCTCGGTGGTGGTCAGGTCGAAATCGTTGAAATTCTTGCGGATCAGGGCACGTGCCTGTTCGCGCGTAGCGTTGTCAGCAAAGCCGAGCATGATGCCACCGTCCTGCTGCGGCAGGCTGCGGTAGCGGACCCGCTCCTTGCGCAGCAAGGTCTTGACCTCGCCTTCGTAGACTTTCATACGGGCGCTCATGGCCTTGTCCATGTCCACTTCCAGCAGGAAGTGCACGCCACCGGACAGGTCCAGGCCCAGCTTCATGGGGCTGGCACCCAGGTTGCGCAACCACTGCGGGGTGGTTTGTGCCAGGTTCAGCGCCACGACATAGTCATCGCCCAGCGCCTTGCGCACCACATCCTTGGCGGGCAGCTGGTCTTCCTGATTGGTCAGACGAATCAGGCCACTGCCCTTCTCACCCAGGCTCACGCCTTTGACTGCGATGTTTGCATCGACCAGCGCCTTGCTGACGCGATCGAGATCGGCCTGGTTGACCTGCAGCGCCGAGCTGGCACCGCTGATCTGCACGGCCGGGTCATCCGGGTAGAGGTTGGGAGCGGAATAAATGAAACCGATCGCCAGTACCAGCAGGATCAGTGCGTATTTCCACAGAGGGTATTTGTTCAGCATCACGCCGCCCGTTCAAGACGCGGGGCGCGTTGCGCGCCCCGACTGGAAAAATGAAACCGGTAACTCAGATAGCCTTGAGCGTACCTTTTGGCAGGGTCGCGGCAATGGCGCCCTTCTGGAACTTCAGCTCGACAGTGTCGGACACTTCCAGCACCACGAAATCATCGGCCACTTTGACGATCTTGCCGGCAATGCCACCGTTGGTGACAACTTCGTCACCTTTCTGCAAGTTGCCCAGCAGGTTCTTCTGCTCTTTGGCACGTTTGGCCTGTGGACGCCAGATCATCAGGTAGAAGATGACCAGGAAACCGACCAGAAAAATCCACTCGAAGCCAGTACCGGCAGGGCCGGCGGCGGGGGCTGCAGCGTCCGCGTATGCGGCGGGGATCAAGAAGCTCATGGGTGCACTCCTAATGCGAATATTTTAATAATGGATGCAGACAGTCAGTCCAAGGGCGGTACAACAAGCCCGCGCTTGGCGTAGAAGGCGTCGACGAAGGCGGCCAATTTACCTTGTTGAATAGCCTCGCGTAAACCGGCCATCAAACGCTGGTAATGGCGCAAATTATGGATGGTATTCAACATGCTGCTGAGCATTTCGCCACACTTGTCCAGGTGATGCAGATAGGCGCGGGAGAAGTTGCTGCAGGTGTAGCAGTCACAGGTCGGATCCAGTGGCGATTCATCATGGCGATGGAACGCGTTGCGGATCTTGATCACCCCGGTGTCGACGAACAGGTGGCCGTTGCGCGCGTTGCGCGTAGGCATCACGCAGTCGAACATATCGACGCCGCGGCGCACACCCTCAACGAGATCCTCCGGTTTGCCTACCCCCATAAGGTAACGAGGTTTGTCAGCCGGCATCTGCTCGGGCAAGTAGTCCAGCACCTTGATCATCTCGTGCTTGGGCTCACCCACCGACAGGCCGCCGATGGCCAGGCCGTCGAAGCCGATGTTCTCAAGCCCTTCCAGGGAGCGCATGCGCAGGTCCTGGTACATGCCGCCCTGAACGATGCCGAACAGCGCGGCGGTGTTGTCGGCATGGGCGTTCTTCGAGCGCTGGGCCCAGCGCAGCGACAGCTCCATGGACGTACGGGCGATGTCGTGCTCGGCAGGGTACGGGGTGCACTCATCGAAGATCATCACCACGTCCGAACCCAGATCACGTTGCACCTGCATGGATTCTTCCGGGCCCATGAACACCTTGGAGCCGTCCACGGGAGAGGCGAAGGTCACGCCTTCTTCCTTGATTTTGCGCATGGCGCCCAGGCTGAAGACCTGGAAGCCACCGGAATCGGTGAGAATCGGGCCTTTCCACTGCATGAAGTCGTGCAGCCCGTTGTGCTTCTTGATCACCTCGGTACCTGGGCGCAGCCACAGGTGGAAGGTGTTGCCCAGGATCATCTCGGCACCAATGGCCTCGATGTCACGGGGCAACATGCCCTTGACCGTGCCATAGGTGCCCACCGGCATGAACGCCGGGGTTTCGACCGTGCCACGGGGGAAGGTGATGCGGCCACGACGGGCCTTGCCGTCGGTGGCCAGCAGTTCGAAGGACATTCGGCAGGTGCGACTCATGCTTGCTCCTCGGGCCCGCGAGGCGCCGGATTGCGGGTGATGAACATGGCATCACCGTAACTGAAGAAGCGGTACCCCTGCTCGACCGCCGCCGCGTAGGCAGCCATGGTCTCGGGGTAACCGGCGAAGGCCGAGACCAGCATCAGCAGCGTGGACTCAGGCAGATGGAAGTTGGTAACCAGCGCATCGACCACGTGGAATGGGCGGCCGGGGTAGATGAAGATATCGGTGTCACCGCTGAAGGGCTTGAGCTGGCCATCGCGGGCGGCGCTTTCGAGCGAGCGCACACTGGTGGTGCCCACGGCGATCACGCGCCCGCCGCGGGCACGGCAGGCCTCGATGGCGTCGACCACATCCTGGCTCACTTCGAGCCACTCTTTATGCATGTGGTGATCTTCAATCTTGTCGACCCGCACCGGCTGGAAGGTACCGGCGCCCACGTGCAGGGTGACGAACGCGCGCTCCACCCCTTTGGCGGCGATCTGCTCGAGCAGCGCCTCGTCGAAATGCAGGCCTGCGGTAGGCGCGGCGACAGCGCCTGCCTTCTCGGCGTAGACCGTCTGGTAGCGCTCCCGGTCCGCACCTTCGTCAGGGCGATCGATGTAGGGCGGCAGCGGCATGTGGCCGACGCGGTCGAGCAGCGGCAATACCTCTTCGGTGAAACGCAGCTCGAACAAGGTGTCGTGGCGCGCAACCATTTCAGCTTCACCGCCACCGTCCACCAAAATGACCGCCCCTACCTTGGGCGCCTTGCTCGCCCGCACATGGGCCAGCACACGGTGGCTGTCGAGCACACGCTCGACCAACACTTCGAGCTTGCCGCCGGAGGCTTTCTGACCGAACAGCCGCGCCGGAATGACCCGGGTGTTGTTGAACACCATCAGGTCACCCGGGCGCAGATAGCCCAGCAGGTCGGGGAATTGCCGGTGCTCGCGTGCACCGCTTGGCCCGTCGAGCACCAGCAGGCGGCTGCCATGGCGCTCGGCCAACGGATGGCGGGCGATCAGGGAATCGGGAAGTTCGAAGGAGAAATCGGCAACGCGCATGATGATGTTCGGTTCGGCAGGGCCGGGAAGTTTAGCCCAACGAATGAAAATTGACCATGAAAGACGATTGACCGACCGACGGCACCTCTCTATACTGCGCGCCACGCCCTGATGGCGGAATTGGTAGACGCGGCGGATTCAAAATCCGTTTTCGAAAGGAGTGGGAGTTCGAGTCTCCCTCGGGGCACCAAATCCGAAAAAGCCGACCTTAAATGGTCGGCTTTTTTTTTGCGCCGAAAAAACCATTCAGTGCAGCACATTTGCTTGGCGCCAGCCCATTGATTTGCTGGTGACTGACCATGCAGCAATGCTATTGGCCAGTGGCCATACCCGCCGCCTACCCTCACTTCGTCGGATAAAAGCCGAACGTATTGCCTAGCTGATGGCATTTAGCCATAGTGCGGCTCCTCTCAATCCCCTCCCCCCTCGTGTGACCAATGAAAACAACCGCGCCCTGTATGGCGGCAATGATGCTGCTAAGTGGGTGCAATGGAGTGCCAACGTCCTACGTTTCAGACCCGGTCTACAGTCAAGCTTTCGTGGTGACGTCCGGGGCACCGCTGCCCATGCTGCTGATGGCAAGCGCCATCCAGTGGAACGCAGATTATGCCGTCACCGCCAAACACACGCCTTTCCTGCGCAACGTGGTCCACGAAGGACTAGGCGATGTGGTGTTCTTCAAGCACAAAGCCAGCGAAATACCGCACTGGCGACAATATATGCCTGGAGAAACGGTCACGGCAGTGGGCTACAACAGCTTGATGATGCCCGTACAAGGCAAGGGCCACGCGCTCTCGTCACTGGTCCGGCTCGATGGCACCCCTGGCAGCGTGTTCTATTCGGTGCACGACGGGCCGATCACCAAAGGGATGTCTGGCGGCCCGGTATTCGCCGATGACGGTAGCGTGGTAGGGATCAACATCGCCATCATCCCTACCAGCGGCATCGATGCCATCAGACGACCGGACCTGGTGGGCAAGGACCGGGTCAGTGTGTTCATGTCCTTCAGCGAGATCGACAAGGAATGGCGGCGCTACCAGTACATGCTGGCGCGCAAGTCCAAACCCGCGGCCCCAACATCGATCAAGGGCTTCGTGGCCGTTGCAGCAAAACCCTGATCAGGCGGGCTCAGAAGCCTGGGGCGCCAGGACGATGCAATTTCGGCCGGCGCGCTTGGCGGCATACAACGCCATATCGGCGGCGTGCAGCCAGGCCTGGGCATCGGTAATGCCTGCATGATAAGGGGCGATGCCGATACTCAGGCTCAGGGTAAGGTGCGGCAGCGCCGGGTCGCGGAACGCCTCCACGGCCAGGCGCAGCCGCTCCAGCACATCCCTTGCTTGCCCTGGCGTCGTATCGGGCAGCATCACGCAGAATTCGTCTCCTCCGTAGCGGGCCGCAGGGTCGTGCTTGCGCAGATGGAAGGAGAGCGTGGCACTGATCACCCGCAGGATGTTGTCACCCACCTGGTGGCCATGACGATCATTGACCTGTTTGAAGTGGTCCACGTCGATCAGGGCAAGGCAACTGCTCCCGGCGTTAGCTCGGCAACGCGCGAATTCGCGCAGCAGCAGTTCCTGCCACGCCCCATGGTTGCTCAGGCCCGTAAGGCTGTCGGTCTGGCTCATGCGGGCCAGTGCACGTTTATGCTGGCCCAATTGGACAGTCACCTGATAGCAGATCATGCCAATGGCCATGGGGTAGATCAGCAGGATCGGCAGACACGCCAGCATCTGCACCTGCGTGGTGGCCGGAAAAAGCGGCGGCGCGAACAGCCACAGGCCCAAGGCGATGCCGATGCCCTGGGCAATCACCGTTCTGATCAACAGGGGCCAGCCACCTGCCGCGATCTTGTCCATGGCAATCATCGACAGGATGATCACGCTGGGCAAAGGATTGAGCCCCATGGCACCCGCCCAGCAACCCCCGGCGAATCCATCGACCACCAAGTTACGCTGCTCGGTCTTGTAGGGCTGGGCAGAAACCCGGGCTATCTGAAACGCAAGGTGCGGCCAGACAAAACCGTGTGCCAGTAACAGCGCCCACACCCACCACTCTGGCTGCAATGGCGCAATGCCGATCAATACACAAAAAAAGCCGAGGCCGGTTCCGATGGCGCGTGGTGCATACATGCGTTTGGCGAAGGAAAGGCCCGTGCCGGTGCGCTCGATCATGGCGGGATACCGAGAAAATAAGGCGGAAGGTGCAGGGTACAGCTGCAGAGCATGTGCATGCTGAGGCAAGGCATTGTGCCACCATCCAAATCGGGCCGGCAAACGCGTCTGGATGAAATGCACACACCCATTCGGATATCACGCCAGCACTTGTCAGCCCCACACGCGTTGCAACAACCTCATGCAGAACCTTCGGCGGGACTCAGCGTCCCATCCAAGGTCCTGAACCCGTAAAGGTGCGCCATTTGAAAGACGTCATCATCCGCAAATACCGCCTGGTCGTGAAAACCTTCG
Source organism: Pseudomonas sp. UBA5666 (assembly GCF_002420785.1). Classification (NCBI taxonomy): domain Bacteria; kingdom Pseudomonadati; phylum Pseudomonadota; class Gammaproteobacteria; order Pseudomonadales; family Pseudomonadaceae; genus Pseudomonas; species Pseudomonas sp. UBA5666. Next base: position 185,160 of record NZ_DIIQ01000006.1, read on the forward strand.
GCTACATCGGTTGGTCACTGTTCTGGCTGCTCATCTGGGACGTGCTGGTCACCATTGATTTCATGCTGTTTCTCAACAGCAAGTTCACTCTGCCCCTGATCCCTCTTTCATTGATGGGTTCGGCGCTAGTCGTGCTGGTGAGCTTTCGCAACAGCAGCGCCTACAACCGCTGGTGGGAGGCCCGTACCCTGTGGGGCGCGCTGGTCAACAGTTCCCGCAGTTTCGCCCGTCAGACGCTGACGCTGATCGATGACCATGACGATGGATTAAATCCGGTCAAGGCGACCCTGCTGCGTCGGCACATCGCCTATATCAATTGCCTGGCCGCACACCTGAAGGGGGAAAAATGCCCACAAGAGCTGGTGGCGTTTATCCCTGAGGCAGAATTCGAGCGGCACCACGGTTCCAACAATTTTGCCAATGACATCTTGAGTGGTTCCGCCGCGTTACTGGCCAGGGAATATCAGGAGGGCCGGCTGGACAGCATCCGTCTGGCTCGCCTTGAGTCCACCCTGGTGGACTTGTCCAATGCACAAGGTGGCATGGAGCGCATCGCCAATACGCCACTGCCCTACCCTTATGTGTATTTCCCTCGGTTATTCATCACGCTGTTCTGCCTGATCGTACCGGTCGGCCTGGTAGAGTCGCTGGAATGGTTCACGCCCCTGGCCTCCACGGTTGTAGGCTTCATGCTGCTGGCGATCGAGCGCATCGGTACCGACTTGCAGAGCCCGTTCCGCTTCAGCGAACACCAGATCCAGATGGATACCATCTGCGAGACGATCGAGCGCAACCTGGAATCGATGCAGCGTGGCGCGCAATCGGGCGAGGCGGTGAGCGCCTGAGAACGGGCAGCGGTCACAGGGCCGCTGGCCTGATCAGGCCCTTACGAAACGTTGGCGCAGTACATCACTGAGCGCATCGACCAGAAACACCAGCGCCAGCATTCCAATGATCACCGTACTGGCCTGGGCCTCCTGGAACAGGCTCAAGGTGGTGTAGAGCAGCTGTCCCAAGCCTCCGGCACCGACGAAGCCCAGTACACTGGCCATGCGTATGTTGTTTTCCCAACGGTACAAACTGTAGGCAAGCAATTGCGGCCACAGGTTGGGCAAGGTGCCGTAGCAGAAGGCTGCTACCTGCCCCGCGCCTTGCAGGCGTAAGGCTGCTGCAGGTTCGGGCGAGGCGTTTTCCAGCGCTTCGGCAAACAGCCGTCCCAGTACGCCAGCGGTGTGCAGCGCCAACGCCAGGGTGCCGGCGTTTGGTCCCAGTCCAGCTGCCAGCACCGTCAGCGCGGCCCATACCAGCTCCGGAATAGCGCGCAGGGCATTGAGCAGCAACCGGGCCAGCGCCCGCAGCGGCCAGCCAAAGCGGCCTGCCGCCGGCAGCGCCAGCAACAGGCCCATGATGGCGGCCAGCAACGTGCTGATGCCAGACATGGCCAGGGTCTCCAACGCGCCCTGCGCCACGGCTCGCAGATGCTCGCTGGACAGGTCCGGGGCCAGGAACCGCCCGGCATACTGGCCCATCTGGGCCAGCCCACCGTTGCCGATCAAGGCACCGAAATCCAACCCCAGGTAAGCGAACGAGCCGACGATGGCTGCCAGCAGCGCGGCCAACAGGGCCAGGTTGATGAGCCGATTCATGCAAGCTTCCAGCGCAATAACCGGCTGAGCCCATCGGCAAGCATCACCAAGACCAGGAACGTCAGCAACATGCTGGCGACCTCGGCGCCAGCGAACATGCGCATGGACAGGTCGATCTGCTGACCCAGACCGCCGGCCCCCACGAACCCCATCACCACCGATGCCCGTACTGCACATTCCCACCGATAGACCGTGTAGGACACCGCTTCGCTGGCGGCATTGGGCAGGATGCCGTAGAAAAAGGCAGCCAGCCGTCCACTGCCCGCCTGCAACAAGGCGTGGGCAGGCCGTTGGTCCACCGATTCGAAGATTTCCGCATACACCTTGCCCAGCATGCCGCTGTAGGTAATGGCAATTGCCAGCACGCCGGCCGTGGGCCCCAGGCCTACGGCGCGCACGAACAACAGTGCCCAGACGATTTCAGGCACGCTGCGCAGGAAGATCAGCACCCCCCGTACGGGCAGCCGCACCAGGCGCGACCAGACACCCGGGCGCCCGCCACGTGAGGCAGCGCTCAGGGACAAGGCGCGGCTGGCCAGCAACCCTGCCGGCACGGCCAGCAGCCAGGCGAGTACCATGCCAGCGGTGGCCACAGCCAAGGTCTGTAGCGTGGCCTCCAGCAATAGCTCGAGAAAGTCGCGTTCATGTGTCGGTGGCCAGAATGCCCCCGTGAAACGTGCCATCTGCTCGCGGTTTTCGGCCTGCAACAGCACGGCCGGATTGAGCTCGCTCAATTGGATACCCGGCCACAGGACCGCGATGGCCAGCAACCCGATCAGTACCCTCGGCACCATTGCCGGATCACGGCGACTGGCGCTCAGCATCTGGGCAACTGCACGTGGGGGCTTGTAGCATCAACACCACGTCCAGCCTCCAACTGCTCGTTGGCATACAGCGCCTGCAGCAGCTCGTCGGTCACCGCCTGGGCCGGGCAGTCGAACAGCACGCGCCCTTCGCGAATGCCGATCACCCGGGGAAAGTGGGCCAATGCCAAATCGACCGCGTGCAGGCTGGCCACCAACGCCACACCAGTGGCCTGGGCATGCCGGTTGAGCAACGCCAGGCTGTGATCAGCCAATACTGGGTCCATCGCCGACACTGGCTCGTCGGCAAGCACGATACGAGGTTGCTGATAAAGCACCCGCGCAATACCTACTCGCTGAAGCTGGCCACCCGACAGTTGACCGCACTGCACGAACAGCTTGTCTGCAAGACCCAGTTCGGCCAGGGCCTGGCGCGCACCAGGCACATCGCAGGGATACAGCAGGTTGAGCAGACTGCGACCAAGCCCCCACTGGCCCAGGCGGCCCGCGAGCACCGCAGTGACCACCCGCTGGCGCGGCGGCAGCGGCGGCGCCTGGTGAACCAGGCCTACCTGGGCCCGCAGGCGCTGCCGGGCCCCTGTCGACAACGCCCATGGCTGCTGCCCGAGCACCTCCAGACGACCGCTGCTAGGCCTGGTCGCCGTGGCCATCAGGTGCAGCAAGCTGGACTTGCCGGCCCCCGATGGGCCGATGATCGCGACGCGCTCAGCCTGCGCGATGCGCAAGGTCACGCCCTCCACGGCGCGCACCGCGCCATGCCGCAAGCTTGCACCTTGCAGCGCGATGACTGCCTCAGAAGGCACGGCAGACGTCACTTGAGCAAGCCGGCCTCGCGGGCGGCCTGCTCGGTGCCCGCGTAGTTTTCCGGTTTGGTTTCGATGAAGCGGCTGGCCGCCTGCAGGTCGAGAATGGCTTTTTGCTCTGGGTCGGCAGGGTCGAGGTTCAGGAAGGCCTGTTTGATCTTCTCCTTGAGTGCCGGGTCCATGTTGCCACGCACCGTCCAGTTGTAGTCGAAATAGGTCGGGGTCGTGGCAAACACGCGCACCTTGGCGGTATCGACCTTGCCGGCGTCCACCAGCTTCTGCCAGACGCTGGCGTTGAGCACACCGGCATCGACCTTGCCAGCCTGCACCCAGGCCACGGTGGCGTCATGGGCACCGGAATAGGCGACGCGGCTGAAGTACCCTTCAGGCTTGATGTTGTCCTGCTTGAGCATGAAGTAGCGTGGCATCAGGCTACCGGACGTGGAAGAAACGGACCCGAAGGCGAAGGACTTGCCCTTGAGGTCCGCAAGGCTTTTCACCGCAGGGTCGGCAGTGATGAACTTGGAGGTGAACTGGGCGTCCTGCTCGCGTTGCACAAGCGGCGTGGCCGTCGGATCCTTCAGGTGCACCTGCACGAACGTGAATCCGCCCAGCCACGCCAGGTCCAGCCGATCGGAGGCCAGCGATTCGACCACGGCCGGATAGTCAGCCACCGGCACGAACTTCACCTGCATGCCCAACTGTTTGGACAAGTATTCGCCCAGGGGTTTGAACTTGCGTTGCAGTTCGGTGGGCGCCTCGTCAGGAATGGCGCTGACACGCAGTGTCTCTGCCGCCTGGACGGCCAGGGCACAGCAGGACAGCACCAGGCTGGCGGCGAGCGCCATAGGACGTTTGAGCATGGGTTTCTCCGGTTCAATAGCGGGGAATGGGGGCGAATTCGAGGCTGCGCGCAGTAACAGGCGGCGCATGTGCGCTGCCTTGCCGACGTGCAGGTTGCAGCTCGATGCAAGTCATTGACCCAACGATTATAAGAGCCGCAGGCCCAATGACCAGCTTTGCTACAATCGGGCGATAAATTGACCTGCCGAGGTACACATGAGCGAGCCGATTCGCCTGACCCAGTACAGCCACGGTGCCGGCTGTGGCTGCAAGATATCCCCCAAGGTGCTGGACGTCATCCTGGCCGAAAGCGGTGCCCAGGCCCTGGACCCGAAACTCTGGGTCGGCAATGCGTCGCGCGACGATGCCGCCGTGTATGCCCTGGACGAGGAGCGCGGGGTGGTGTCGACCACCGACTTCTTCATGCCCATCGTCGATGACCCCTACGATTTCGGCCGCATCGCGGCAACCAATGCCATCAGCGATATCTACGCCATGGGCGGCGATCCACTGATGGCCATCGCCATCCTGGGCTGGCCGGTCAACGTCCTGGCACCCGAGGTTGCTCGTGAGGTAATCCGCGGTGGCCGGGCTGTCTGCGCCGAAGCCGGCATCCCGCTTGCTGGTGGTCATTCCATCGACGCCCCCGAGCCGATTTTCGGCCTGGCGGTAACCGGCGTGGTCAGCAAGCGCCATCTCAAGCGCAACGACACCGCCACGGCGGGCTGCCGCCTGTATCTGACCAAGCCGCTCGGCATCGGCATCCTCACCACTGCCGAGAAGAAAGCCGTGCTGCGCGAGCAGGATCGAGGCGTGGCGCGCGACTGGATGTGTACCCTGAACACGCCGGGCAGCCGATTTGGCAAGCTCGACGGGGTCAAGGCCATGACGGACGTCACCGGGTTCGGCCTGCTCGGCCATCTGGTTGAGCTTGCAGAGGGCAGCGGCCTGACCGCACACCTGGACTACGCCAAGGTGCCCCGCCTGCCGAGTGTCGAGCACTACCTCGCGGCCGGCTGCATTCCGGGGGGTACGCTGCGCAACTTCGAGAGCTACGGGCACAAGAGCGGCGCGCTCAGTGACGATCAGAAGCACTTGCTGTGTGATCCGCAGACCAGCGGCGGGCTGCTTGTGGCCGTGACCCCGGAGGGTGAAGACGCATTTCTCGCGGCAGCCGCCGACCTGGGCTTGCAGCTGTCGCCTATCGGCTATCTGGCAGAGCGACAGAGCCACGCAGTCGAGGTCGCCTGATGCGGCCAGACTGCACCGATTTCCGTCAGTTGTTCCTCGACGATGTGCCGATGATGGACATGCGCGCGCCCGTCGAGTTTGCCAAGGGCGCCTTCCCCGGCGTGATCAACCTGCCCCTGATGAACGATCTGGAACGGCAGAAGGTGGGCACCTGCTACAAGCAGCAGGGCCAGGCTGCCGCCATCGCCTTGGGTCATCAACTGGTGGGCGGCGCCACCAAGCAGGCCCGTCTGGAGGCGTGGGTGGCCTTCACCCAGGCTCACCCGGAAGGCTATCTGTATTGCTTTCGTGGTGGCCTGCGTTCACAGATCGTCCAGGGATGGTTGCGCGATGAAGCCGGTATTCGCTACCCGCGTATCAGCGGGGGCTACAAGGCGATGCGCAACTACTTGCTGGAAACCACGGAGCAGGCCGTCAGCGAGTGTGATTTCGTACTGGTTGGCGGCTTGACCGGGACTGGCAAGACCGACGTGTTGCAGCAGCTGGGCAACGTGCTGGACCTTGAAGGCCATGCCAATCATCGCGGTTCGAGCTTTGGCAAACGCGCCACCGGGCAACCGGCCCAGATCGACTTCGAGAACCAGCTGGCCATCGATGTGCTGAAAAAGCGCGCGCAGGGTATCGGCCAATTCGTGTTGGAGGATGAAGGGCGCATCGTTGGCAGTTGCACGGTGCCTTTGTCTTTGTACCAGGGCATGCAGCAGTATCCGCTGGTGTGGCTGGAGGACAGTTTCGATGGCCGGGTCGAGCGCATCCTGCGCGACTATGTCATCGACCTCAGTGCCGAGTTCATCGCCCTGCATGGCGAGCAAGCCGGGCTGCACTTGTTCGCGCAGCGCATGCTGCAGAGCATGGCCAACATCCGCAAGCGCCTGGGCGGAGAGCGCCATCAGCGGCTCACGGCGCTGCTGGAGCAGGCTTTGGAAGAGCAATTGCGCAGTGGCTGTGTGGACCTGCACCGAGGTTGGATCGAGGGGCTGCTCAACGAGTACTACGACCCGATGTATGCCTATCAGCGTGAGGCGAAGGCCGAGCGGATCGAGTTTGTTGGGGATGCTGTGCAGGTGCGGGAGTATCTGGCGCAACGCGCGCGGCGCAAGTAGGGTCTGAGCCGGGGCTGCCAGGCAGCTGCCAGCTCTCGCTCTTACTCGACTCTGGCCTTTGATCTTGATCTTGATCTT
>NZ_DIIQ01000032.1:0-11984 GCF_002420785.1 Pseudomonas sp. UBA5666
CACAGTGCCGCACCAGCAGCTCGACCAGGGTATTTTTGAGCCGTGACACGCCTTGGGTGAAGTTGACTTTCCATCGCAGCTTGCGACCTTTGTGGCGCTGTTCGATGACCGGCTGTAGCAGGTGCTGCATCAACAGCGCCAGGTTCTTCAACAGTTGAGCGGCATGAAAGTCCTGCTTTACAGCGGTCACGCTGCGGCCGCTGAAGTTGTCCAGCGTCAGGGTTTGTTTGAGGCGACGGAAATCGGTTTCGATGCCCCAGCGGCGGTGGTAAAGCTCGGCAAGCACCTCAGCGGGAAAGGCTTCTCGATCCAGCAGCGAGGTCAGCAATACCTCGCTTTCGCCGTTGGCCAACTCGACCCGGATTAGTCTCAGCTCGATCTGGCTGGCAGGATCAACGCCAGCCTCGGAGCAGAACAGACATGCTTCAGGATGGTTGGCCACGAAAAGCTCTGTTCAACTTGGTCAGAGTGTAGAAACGCTTTGACCTGGGCGTTATAGCCACAGGGCAGGCGCATCAGAAAGTGCCGCTGTTGCTGCGCGAACAGCGCGAATAACCAGTGCCCAGGGTAACCACGGTCAAACAGCGTCAGGCTGTCAGCCGGCAGGTGCTCAAGGTGCAGATGGGCACAGTCGCGCTCGCCGACGGTCAGGGGCACGATCAGGCTATGCAAGGTTTGACCGTCAGCGACTTCGTAGAGTGTGGACAAGCGAGCCATGGGAAAGCCAGAGTGACTGCCAAAGAAGGTCGCCATGGTCGACTCCAGGGGTAAATGCACGGTCGAGCCATCCACCGCGAGCACCCTCAGCCCACGCCACTTCTGACGCAGCCCGAAGCAGTCAATTTGTTGCTGCAGGAGGCGATTGAGACTTTCAAATACCTCGGGGTTGAGCTTTTTGCGCGCTTTGCAGAAGGCCTGCGCAGTGACCATTTGCGTCTCAGTCGACGCCTGATTGAGTACGCGATAGAACTGATCGAGTTCGGTTTGCAGGGCCGTGCGTGGCTGATTGAGCAGGAACAGGACGAGGTTCTTGAAGGTGAGCTGGCGTCGGAGGGTAAAGTCTTGAGGATTCTGGCGGTGGGCGGCGATGAAGGCGGGACAATCGAGCGGACTGGTTGTTTTTTGTACAATTTTCAAGTCAGGGTTTGGCTGGGGGTGTCAAGCGATGCGGTATAGGTAGTCAAAAGGGCTTCTCCCATGCACTGATTTGAGCGCTAATCATATGATATTATGGATAATTTCCAAAGTTGATGACATTGGGCAGCGGTCATTGCCTGGATTTCGAAATGAGTCTGTTGGGCAGAGGCAATACTGCAACCCTGGCTGGAGCGCCACGTGTAGTATTGGCCTATTACCCTTTTTGCCTGAAGAGGGAAATAATCCTTTTACCGGGAGGGCCTCAAAATGTGCGAGCTGTATATCAAAGCCGATCCAATACTGTACGAATCTCGGTCACGCTCGTTGCGTATACACGGCGTGATCACGACTCTGCGACTGGAAAACCAGTTTTGGGACATCCTCACAGAGATGTCCGCCGTGGAAGGCCTGACCACCAACCAGTTGATCACCAATCTCTATGAGGAGATCACCAAAGCGCGCGATGAGGCGATGAACTTCTCCTCATTCCTACGGGTTTGTTGCACTCGATACCTGGCTCAACAGCGCAGTGCCGCACCTCTTAAGCTGGTAAACCGCAGCGCCTGATTTTAAGCGATCGATACAGGAGCTGCGATCTATCTGTTGGTGCCGGCGACAAATTGACACAGTTGCTGACATGTCATTGACCCAGTCTGTTCTTCTTCGCGAATCATTGCCTTTGCTGGATTTGTGCTAACTTGGAGGTGGGTGAGTCTTGCATCAGCACACGGGTCAATTCGGCATTGGCGTCAACAGTTCGATGACCGATGACTGATTTTTCGAAAAAAGTACAAAAAGAGGAGAAAGTCATGGATACACACGTACAATCTTGGGCCCAAAAATTTCGCGAGCATTCTGATTCTGATGCCACGATCCAATCAATGGGTAAGTACTTCACGTGTACGTACATGCTCGACATGGAAACTGCAAAAGTCATCGTTGATATGCGCGATGGCAAGGTCAACGACATTAATGTCAACCCCGCCCCCCTCGATAGCTACCAATTCGCCTTTCGGGCAAGTGCCGCCACGTGGAAAAAATTTGGCATGGAGACGCCACCGCCAATGTTCCATGGTATCTGGGCGGCTTCGTTCCGGGAGGATTTGAAGATGGAAGGCGATCTGCTTGTGCTAATGCAGAACCTTCGCAACATCACCATTCAAATTGAATTGCTTCGTAAAACCGGCGTACCGGTTTAATCAGAATCTCGTCGGAGAAGAAACATGTCTCGAATTTCACCGGTAACAGGACATTATGTAACCCTCGAGGTGGACGGTTGCGAATACAAGGTGTTTTACAACCAAAATGGCAGCGGCCAACCTTTAATCTGCCAGCACACTGCTGGATGCCACAATCATCAATGGCGAGATCTGCTCGAAGACGATGATATTACGAAGGACTATCTGGTTATCGCCTACGATCTTCCGCGTCACGGGAAATCAGATCCACCTCTTAATAAGGAGTGGTGGAAAGAGGAGTACCGTCTCACGGCCGACCACTACGTAAACTTCATCGTTGCCCTCTGCGACGCGCTCGAATTGGAGAATCCGATCTTCATGGGTTCTTCATTCGGAGGCAATGTCGCTCTGCAGCTCGCTCTACGTCACCCGGACAGATTCAAGGCGGTGATACCGGTCGAAGCTGCTGCGTATGCGCCAGGATTCTACCTTGACTGGTGGCATCACCCCCATGCCAATGCCTCACAAGTTTGCGCAAGCGGAGTCTGGGATTTGATGGCGCCAATGTCGTCAGACAAGGACCGTTGGCTAACATGGCATTACTACAGTCAGGGCGCGGAAGCGTTCAAAGGTGATCTCTACTTCTACTCAGTCGATCATGATTTGCGGGACAAGCTTGGACAGATCGATGGCGAGAAGTGTCCAGTAGTGATGATGACCGGGACCTATGACTATCTGACTCCTCCTTCCGCGACCAAAGAAACGGCCGACCAGATCAAGGGTGGGTCATTCATTGAGATGGAGGACATCGGACATTTCCCTATGAGTGAAAACTACCCAGTGTTTAAAAAATACCTGGTAGAGGCTCTGCAACGTATCGATACCCAATTAACCTGACGTACCCACTGGTGACTCTGCCGCACCATCTCCAATTGGAGATGGTGCAGCTTTTCACAAAATATCTAGTTACAGGCTATCGGAACAAAGTCGGATTCCGCGTCATCGACTAGGCGTTGCCGCCACAGCGTTCTATGCCTTCAACGTGCTCGAAGTGCGAGCTGAGAAGATGAACGACGTCGCATCCGTCGAGTCACTGATGCTGCAAGCGCAGGTAGCGGTAAAGGCGTTTGGCCTGGAGTTGGCTGAAGACGAGGCTAACACGGTTGTCGGCCTAACCGATGAGCTCGTCTCGTTGCTGGAGAGGTCCCAGGTGGAGTCCGGGTCGGGCGACTCCGTGGAGGCGGCAAAAATCTATCTCGCCCAGTTCAAGCGGTACGCTCAAGCCCAGCGTGATGCTCGCGAAGCTCGCCTGCGCATGCAGCAGTTGGCCCAGGTGCTTGGCGAGCGGTTCACCGTGGTGATGCTGGATCAGCTCGACGCGGTCAACCTCCTGGCCTCGCAGGCGCAGCCGGCTGATTCGGTGCGTATGCTGCAGCTTGAACAAGCCTCCACGCTGCGTGACAAGCTGGCAAACCTGCGTGACAGCGAACTCTATTTCACTCTCGACGGCAGCACAGATGTGCGCAACGCCTGGGAGGCGAGAGTTATTGAACTGCGCTCGTACATGGAAAACTTGGAGCTGCGGCTTGAGGGTTCAGAGCGGGAGTCGTTGACCCAGGCGAGTACGGCGCTGGCGGAATACAGCGCCGCATTCAACGGTTATGCCGCAAGTCGTGATCAAGCCAGCGATAGCCAAGACGCGAGAATGACGCTGCTGACAGGGTAAGCGCACTGCTTGGCGCGGCCCACATCGCGCAGGTGCAGGCTTCGCAGTCGATGAGCCAGCGGGTATCCCGGCTGCTTGGGGGGATTGTGCTGTTGGCGCTTGGCTTTGGCATCGGTGCCGGTCTGCTGATTCGCCACTTGATCCTGCAGCCGCTGCGTCAGGCCGGTGAGCTTACCCGGTTCGTGGCATCTGGCGATCTCAGCGCACAGATCGATGCGGCCAGACGACGTGATGAGCTGGGGCATCTGCTCGGCAGCGTCGGCGTCATGCTCGACAGTCTGCGTGGGCTGATCGGCCGGATTGGCCAGGGTGTCGGGCAGTTGAACCAGGCCACCAGCGGCCTGGTTCAGGTGACTGAGCGTACTCGTGAGGGAGTCGACTTGCAGCACGAGGAGACTGAATTAGCGGCCACCGCCATGCAACAGATGGCCGCCACCGCGCAGGATGTCGCGCGCAATGCCAGTTAGACCCGCGATGCAGTCGAGCAGGCCAATAGGCAGGCGGGTAAAGGCAAAGAGTTGGTGCGTCAGGCGACGACCAAGATCGGTCACCTGGCACAGGAAATGAGCGGCTGTTCCGAGGCAATGGGCTCGCTGCTTAACGAGAGTGCGGCGATCGGCAAGGTTCTCGATGTGATCAATACCCTGGCCGGGCAAACCAATCTGCTGGCCCTGAATGCGGCGATTGAAGCAGCACGGGCGGGCGAAAACGGTCGGGGTTTCGCTGTCGTGGCGGACGAGGTGCGCCACCTGGCGCGGCGGACACAAGCTTCCACTGATGATATTGCCACTAGCATCAAGCAGCTGCGTACGGTGGCCGAGCAAACAGCCAGCCGCTTGCGAGGGAGCCACACGCTGACCGGCGAGAGTGTGGTGCTTGCCGAGCAGGCGTCACAGGCTTTGCAGGAAATCGCCGCGGCAGTCTCGACAGTCGAGCAGATGAGTCAGCAGATCGCTGCGGCGGCCGAACAGCAGAGTGCGGTGGCCGAACAGGTTGGCGAAAGCATGGAGCGAGTACGGGCGGTCGCTGAGCAAAGCACCGCGGCGAACGGCTTGCTGGAAACGTCAGTGCGCGGGTTGGAGCAGGTGGGCGACGCCCTCAACGCGGCGGTTGGAGGTTTTCGCACCACCTGAAGTGGGGGGGGGGTTATTTATGCCGAAGTTTGCCGGTGCCTGTTTTAGTCGAGTCTGTGCGGGGAAGTGGTAGTGCCGTTTTGTATTTGACCTGTTTGAGCGCGAAACTCGAGCGAATATTTGCGACGCCCGGGATCTTGGAAAGTTGATTAACAATAAATCGTTCGAGTGCCTGTACATCGGGTACCACAACCCGGATCAGGTAATCAGCGTCGCCGGTCATTAGATAGCACTCCATGACTTCCGGGTAGTTTTGTATCGCCTCTTCAAAAGTCTCTAATGCGCGTTCTACCTGGCGCTCCAGCGTAATTTGGATAAATACACTGACGCTCAGACCTAGTTCATAAGGGTCAAGCAGGGTTACGTAACGACTGATCAAACCCGATTCTTCTAATGCCCTCACTCTTGTCAGGCAGGGCGAGGGCGATAGATGCACGCGGGATGCGAGTTCGACGTTGGTGAGTCGAGCGTTGGCCTGCAGTTCTTCGAGGATGCGCAGGTCTATTGAGTCGAGTTGTGCTTGCGGCATGTTACGCCTCATTTGTGTTGATTGGCAGCATTATATGCCGAAAATTGGTAGTAATGAAGATTAGTACGGCGGCATGTTCTGTCGGTTTACCTCTAAGCTAACAGTAACAAGAGCGGAGGCAGATATGGGTGTGCTAAACGAAAATTCGATAACTGGGTCAGTGGCGTCTATGGATATTGACCGAGATGAAACACGGGAATGGCTGGAGTCGTTAGAGGCCGTCGTGCGCGATGGTGGTTCCGAGCGTGGCCAGTTTCTGCTTAAACAATTAGAGCAACACGCAAGAGCACTTGGCATCACCTCGCATGTGCACCCGTACTCGGCTTATCGGAACACAATTTCGATTGAAAAGCAGGGGCCCTATCCAGGCGACCTTGCTGTCGAGGAACGGATTACTTCCATCATTCGCTGGAATGCACTGGCCATGGTAGTGCGCGCCAATCAGGCTTACGGGGATTTGGGTGGGCACATTGCGAGTTATGCATCTGCCGCCGAAATCTTCGAGGTCGGTTTTAACCATTTCTTTCGTGCCAGTGATGAAAAGCACGGCGGCGATCTGGTGTTTTACCAGCCGCATTCGGCACCTGGCGTTTACGCCCGGGCGTTCCTCGAGGGACGTCTGTCGGAGGAGCAACTGGCCAATTACCGCCAGGAAGTGAGCGGCAATGGCCTGAGTTCTTATCCACACCCGTGGTTGATGCCCGATTTCTGGCAGTTCCCCACCGGCTCGATGGGTATTGGCCCGATCAGTGCCATCTACCAGGCGCGTTATATGCGTTACCTCGAGCATCGCAATCTGGCCGAAACCGCCGACCGCCATGTGTGGGGGGTGTTTGGTGACGGCGAAATGGATGAGCCGGAGTCCATTGCCGGCCTCACCCTCGCCGCACGGGAAAAGCTCGATAACCTCACCTTTATCGTCAACTGCAACTTGCAGCGTCTGGATGGCCCGGTGCGTGGCAACGGCCAGGTCATTCAAGAGCTCGAAGCGCTGTTTACCGGCGCCGGCTGGAATGTGGTCAAGGTCATCTGGGGCTCGGACTGGGATCCGTTGTTTGCGCGGGACAGCAGTAATGCCCTGTTGCAACGCTTTGCCCAGACCGTCGATGGTCAATATCAGACCCTCGGCTCCAAGGACGGCGCCTATAACCTGCTGCACTTCTTCCAGCAGGATCCGGAAATCCAGGCGTTGGTCTCGCATATGTCCGATGCCGATATCGATGCGCTCAAGCGCGGCGGTCACGACTTCCGCAAGCTGTATGCCGCGTTCGCTGCAGCCAAGGCGCACAAGGGGCGTCCGACCGTGATCCTGGCAAAAACCAAGAAGGGGTACGGCATGGGCGGTGCCGGCGAGTCGCGCATGACCTCGCACCAGGCCAAGAAGCTGGATATCGATGCACTCAAGGCATTTCGTGATCGCTTCGCGCTGCCACTGTCGGACGACGACGTCGCGCAACTGCGCTTCTATCGTCCGACTGAGGACAGTCAGGAAATACGTTACTTGCAAGAGCGCAGAACGGCGCTGGGCGGCTATATGCCGGCGCGGCAGAAGGGCAAAGAGCACGTCGCCGTGCCGGCCCTGGCCGACTACGCACGCTTTGCCTTCGAAGCCGACGGCAAAGAAATGTCCACCACCATGGCCGTGGTACGGATGCTCGGTGGTTTGCTTAAAGACAAGGAACTGGGTCCCCGCGTGGTGCCTATCGTCGCCGACGAGGCACGCACCTTCGGCATGGCCAACCTGTTCCGCCAGATCGGTATCTACTCGCCGCTGGGGCAACTGTACGAGCCGGAAGATGCCGGCTCGATGCTGTATTACCGTGAAGCCAAGGATGGTCAGTTGCTGGAGGAGGGCATTACCGAAGCCGGTGCGCTGTCTTCCTGGGTAGCGGCTGCGACCTCCTACAGTGCCCACGGCAAACCGATGCTGCCGTTCTACATCTATTACTCGATGTTTGGTTTCCAGCGAGTCGGCGACCTGATCTGGGCAGCGGCCGACCAACGTGCCCGCGGCTTCTTGCTGGGCGCTACCGCCGGGCGTACCACCTTGGGTGGCGAAGGGCTGCAGCACCAGGACGGCAGCAGTCATGTTATGGCCGCCACCGTGCCCAATTGCCGCGCCTACGATCCGGCGTTCGCCGGCGAGCTGGCGGTGATTGTCGATCACGGCATGCGCCAGATGATGGAGCGTGATGTCGACGAGTTCTACTACATCACCGTGATGAATGAGAACTACGCTCAACCGTCGCTGCCGACCGGCGTCGAGGATCACATCATTCGCGGCATGTACCGTTATGCCGCGACCGATGCGCCGTCGCCGCGTGGCGCGGTGCGGTTGCTGGGAAGCGGCACCATCCTGCGCGAAGTGATCGCCGCGTCCGAGCTGCTGGCTGCCGACTGGCAGGTGTCGAGCGAGGTGTGGAGCGTCACCAGTTTCAGCGAGCTGGCGCGCGAGGCGCGTGATGTGGAGCGCCACAATCGTCTGAATCCTGCTGAGCCGGAACAGGTCAGCCACCTGTGCGCCTCCCTCGCAGGCACCGCGCCGGTGATTGCTGCCACCGACTACGTTCGTGCCTGGCCGCAACTGATCGCCAGCTACGTCGATGCGCGTTTCATAGTCCTGGGCACCGACGGCTTTGGCCGCAGTGATACCCGCACCGCCTTACGCAGTTTCTTTGAAGTGGATCGTCACCAGGTGGTTCTCGCCGCCCTGGACGGTCTGGTGCGTGACGGCACGCTGCCGCGTCAGGTGTTGGCTGACGCCATTGGGCGCTACGGCCTGGATGGTAGCCGACCGGCGCCGTGGGCGCGCTAACGGGTTGTCTCTTCGTTCGCGCTCGATGAGCGTTCCATCCGCTCCCTGTAGGGGGAGCGGATCCACTTTCTTGGCGACGGTTAGTCATGAGTGAAATCAGAGAAATTCAAGTGCCGGATATCGGCGACTTCAAGGACCTTCCGGTGATCGAGGTATTGGTCAAACCGGGCGATACAGTGGCGTTCGACGACCCTTTGCTGACTCTGGAATCGGACAAGGCATCGATGGATGTGCCGAGCCCTGTGGCCGGCACCGTGGTGTCGGTCAGCCTCAAGGTAGGTGATCGGGTTTCCAAAGGCAGTGCCATGCTCAGGTTGCAGATGGCCGCCGATGAAACGCCTGCCGCTGCGGCGCCAGTGAATACCCCAGCAGTGGCGGATGCACCGGTGAGTGCAGCGCCGGCCCCCGTGGCCGCCAGTCCGGCTGCACCGGTGCCGGTGGCAGCTGTTGCGCCAGCGGTGAGTACGCCAGGTCTGAAACCCCATGCCAGCCCTTCGGTTCGCAGCTACGCGCGCAAGCTGGGTGTAGACGTAACCAAGGTGGTGGCTACTGGCAAAGGCGGGAGAATGCTTCGCGAGGATGTCGAACGCTTCGTCAAAGATGCCCTGGTTCGCCTGGACAGCCCCGTGCCTGGCTCGGGCAACTCAGGTGCCGGGCTCAATCTGCTGCCGTGGCCGGACGTCGATTTTGCCAAATTCGGTACCATCGAGAAGGTCGCGCTGTCGCGGATCAAGAAGATCTCGGGTGCCAACCTCGCGCGCAACTGGGTGATGATTCCCCACGTTACTAACAACGAAGAAGCGGATATCACCGAGCTGGAAGCGTTCCGCGTGCAACTGAATAAGGAAGGCGGCAAAGACGCGATCAAGTACACCATGTTAGCGTTTCTGATCAAGGCAGCGGTGGCCACGCTGAAAGCCTTCCCGCAGTTCAACAGTTCGTTGGGCAACGAAGACGGCGAGCCAATCCTAGTGTTGAAGCAGTACTACCACATCGGTTTTGCCGCCGACACGCCGAACGGGCTGGTGGTGCCGGTGATTCGCGATGCCGATCAGAAAGGCATCGGCCAGATCGCCAGCGAATGTGGCGAGCTGGCGAAAAAAGCCCGCGACGGCAAGCTGGGTCCCGCCGAGATGACCGGCGGCACCTTTACCGTTTCCAGCCTGGGCGGCATTGGCGGTACCGGCTTCAACCCCATCATCAACGCGCCAGAAGTGGCGATCCTCGGCGTTACCCGTGCGCAAATGAAACCGGTGTGGGATGGCAGTGGGTTCGCCCCGCGCCTGATTCTGCCCATGGCCCTGTCCTGGGATCACCGCGTGGTCGATGGCGCTGCTGCGGCCCGTTTCCTTCAGCACCTGGCTGCTCTGTTGGTTGATTTCCGTCGAATTACGCTGTAAGGGGCTAGCTCATGAGTCAGGTTTTTGAAGTGAAGATGCCCGGTATCGGCGATGCCGCGGCCATGCCGGTGATCGAGGTGCTGGTCAAGGTAGGCGATGTGGTGAACGTCGACGACCCGATCTGCGTACTGGAGTCCGATAAGGCTACGATGGATGTGCCGTCTTCTGCCGCTGGCGTGGTCAAGGAAGTGCTGGCCAGCGTCGGCGATAAAGTGGCCGAAGGCGCTGTGCTGTTGAAGCTGGAGTCGGAGGCGGCTGTTGCGCCGTCTGCGTCCGCTCCCGTGCCCGCTGTTGCAGCCTCGGCGCCTGCTGTCGTGCCCACAGCGGCTGCTAGCCATGCCGGCAGCTCTGATCTCGAATGCGACGTGCTGGTTCTGGGCGGAGGCCCTGGCGGCTACTCCGCCGCCTTTCGCTCCGCCGATCTGGGCCAGAAAACCATAATCGTGGAGCGTTATGCTTCCCTTGGCGGCGTATGCCTGAACGTGGGCTGCATTCCGTCCAAGGCCTTGCTGCATATCGCCAATGTGATGGAAGAGGTGCCCCATCTGGCAGCTCTGGGTATCGAGTTCGGTGCCGGCGCAGTCGATGTCGGTAAGCTGCGCGCGCACAAGGAATCGGTGGTCAACAAGCTGACCACCGGGCTCGCTGGAATGGCCAAGGGCCGCAAGGTCGATGTGGTGCGTGGCTTTGGGCGTTTTCTCGATCCCCACCGTATTGAAGTGGCCGTTTCCTCGGGCTCCGGCCAGGAGCAAACCGGCGAGAAGAAGGTCATCCGCTTCAAACAGTGCGTGATCGCCGCCGGCAGCCAGGCGGTAAAACTGCCCTTTATGCCGAATGATCCACGCATCGTCGACTCCACCGGGGCGTTGGAACTGCGTACCGTGCCCAAACGCATGCTGGTGGTGGGCGGCGGGATTATCGGCCTGGAGATGGCGACTGTTTATTCGGCGCTTGGCGCCCGTATCGACGTGGTCGAAATGCTCGACGGCTTGATGCAAGGGCCTGACCGCGACCTGGTGAAAGTCTGGGAAAAATACAACAGCCACCGTTTCGATAATGTGATGGTGAAAACCCGCACGGTAAAAGCCGAGGCCAGCGAGCAGGGCATTTGGGTGAGCTTCGAGGGTGAAAAGGCCCCCGCTGAGCCGCAATGCTATGACTTGGTCTTGGTGGCGGTGGGGCGCAAACCCAATGGCAACCAGATCGATGCCGACAAGGCTGGTATCACCGTGGGTGAGCGCGGCTTTATCGCCGTGGACAAGCAGATGCGCACCAACGTGCCGCATATCTTCGCCATCGGCGATATCGTTGGCCAGCCCATGCTCGCCCACAAGGCGGTGCACGAGGGGCACGTCGCTGCCGAAGTGGCAGCAGGCGAGGCGCTGAGCAATGCCGAGCTGGCGCGTAGCACCTTTGACGCATTGCAAATTCCTGGCGTCGCCTACACCAACCCCGAGGTGGCGTGGGCTGGTCTTACTCAGCAGGAAGCCAAGGACAAGGGCATCAAGGTCGAGGCCGCGGTATTCCCCTGGGCCGCTTCAGGCCGGGCGATTGCCAATGGTCGCGATGAGGGCTTCACCAAGCTGTTGTTCGATGCCGAGACCCATCGGCTGGTCGGTGGCGGCATCGTCGGCACCGGCGCGGGCGACCTGATCAGTGAAGTGTGCCTGGCCATCGAAATGGGCGCCGACGCCGTGGATATCGGCAAGACCATCCACCCCCATCCAACACTAGGTGAGACCGTGGGCATGGCGGCGGAAGTCGCCCATGGTAGTTGTACCGACCTGCCAGAGGCACGTCGCTGAGACGCGGAGGAGATGACAATGAACAGCTGAAATTAGGCAATCACGGCTGACTTGAGTCAATGGGTGGGCCGAGAGGAGCTGCGCTCCGACTGCCTGTCCGAATGAGCGTGGAACAGGTGTCCGGATCAGCGTGGGCTGAGTGTCCGAATGGCGTGGAATCCGCAGTACGTAATAGCCACATGTTACCCACCAGATTTTCATGCTGTCATCCTGAGCGCATAACAACACCACAGGAAAACCTCAGGCACACGATTGGTGCCA
>NZ_DIIQ01000026.1:0-72451 GCF_002420785.1 Pseudomonas sp. UBA5666
CGATGGGCTGCAAGGCAGCCCCAGGTTTTCAAGGCTTGTGCGCGCGGGACAGGAATTCATGAGACTGCATTTCCAGCAGTCGGCTCAGCGTGCGCTGAAACTCGAAGCTCAAGCGCCCACCGGTGTACAGGTCCTTAAGTTCCACTTCGGCCGAGATGATCAGCTTGACGTTACGGTCATAGAACTCGTCGACCATGTTGATGAAGCGACGCGCGATGTCATCGCTTGCCACGCCCATTTGCTCGACGTTGCTCAGCAGGACCGCATGGAAGATCTTGCCCAGTTCGATGTAGTCGTTCTGGCTTCGCGGCCCATCGCACAAGGCGCGGAAGTCGAACCAGGCCACATCGTCGCAGGTGCGCAGCGCATGAATGGGACGGTTCTCGATCATCAGCACGTCGTTCTCGACCGCTGCCGTGCACTCGGGCGTCAGCGCCTTGAAGCTGGCACGCATGCTCTGCTGCGCCGCCTCGTCGAGCGGGTAATGGAACAGTTCGGCCTGCTCCAGGTGGCGCAGGCGATAATCGACACCGCTGTCGACGTTCACTACATCGGTGTACTGCTTGATCATGGCGATGGCCGGCAGGAAGCGCGCACGCTGCAGGCCATCTTTGTAGAGGCCGTCCGGCACGATGTTGGAAGTGGCCACCAGGGAAACGCCGTTCTTGAACAGCTCCTCCATCAAGGTGCCCAGGATCATGGCGTCGGTGATGTCCGAGACGAAGAACTCGTCGAAGCAGATCACCTTGGCCTCATCGCTGAAGCGCTTGGCAATGATGGTCAGGGGATTCTTCTCGCCCTTTAGGGTTTTCATCTCCTCGTGGACACGCTTCATGAAGCGGTGGAAGTGCGTGCGCATCTTCTGCTTGAACGGCAGCGCTTCGAAGAAGGTGTCGACCAGGTAGGTCTTGCCTCGCCCTACCCCGCCCCAGAAGTACAGGCCCTTGACCGGGGTCTGCTCCTTCTTGCCGAACAACTTGCCGAATACACCCGGCTTGTTGTTCTGGGCCTGCACCAGGTCGTCGTACAGGCGCTGCAGGTGACGCACCGCAGTTTCCTGCGCCGCGTCATGAAAGAAATCGGGACGTTTCAGATCTGCTTGATAGCGTTCTAGGGGAGTCATGATTCGTTAGCGAGGCAACAAAAAACGGGCCGTCACTGTAGCGAGCGGCCCGCCTAATGGCAATGCGACTTGCGTCAATATGCCTCATACCGGCACCAGAGGCCCGATGAGGCTACCCTGATCACAGTACCAGTGGGCGGATACCTCCCACCCGTCGGTCAGTCCTGTTGCGGCTCAAGCGCTGCGCGAAGACGCTCGATGGCAGCATCACGGGCTTGTTCGCTGTCGAACGGCGCACCGTCGGCAACCGGCTGATCCTTGAGCCACACAGCAAAGCCCAATCCCTCGGCGCGGATATCCACCCCGTCGCCTTGTTGCAACTGCTTGCTCACGGCACCTGCGCTTTTGCCATCGGCAAAGCTGCGCGACAACAGCAGTTGCTCGCCATCGGCAGCCAACAGGCGGAAGCGGAAGCTCCCGTCTTCGTCGCGGAAGCTGACGAAGCGCGCGCTCTTGGCGACCTTCTTCTTGACGTTCGCCGTGGCCTGTACGCTGCTGCGGAACGAGCGCAGGCCAACGGCTTCGCGCAATTGCTCCAGAAATGGCGTGGCGATGGCGCGCGCCTTGGCCGCGCCTGCCAGGAGGATATCCTCCAGGTCCGCAGGCCGCGCGATCAGCTGATGGTAATACTCGCGCTTTTCGGCCAGCTGGCCGTCGAGCAACTGGAACAGTCGCTGCTTGGCTTCGCCCCAACCCAGGCCCTGCTCCAGCTCGGCTCGGAACTCGGCGCACTGCTCAGGTGTGGAGAAGGCCTGGAACAGCGTGAACAGGTGCGCGTCGTCCGGGTTCTTGGCTTCACCCGGCGCGCGCGAG
The DNA here is from genome assembly GCF_002420785.1 of Pseudomonas sp. UBA5666. NCBI lineage: Bacteria > Pseudomonadati > Pseudomonadota > Gammaproteobacteria > Pseudomonadales > Pseudomonadaceae > Pseudomonas > Pseudomonas sp. UBA5666. Next base: position 1,937 of record NZ_DIIQ01000026.1, read on the forward strand.
TCCGTGACGATGCGCGAAATGGCATCCTTCATGTCCTTGGCGCTGGTGAACAACGGGATGGTGTTGTCATAGCTCTTGGACATCTTGCGCCCATCCAGGCCGGGCAAGGTGGCCACGCTTTCCTCGATGACCGCCTCCGGCAGTGCGAAGAACTCATTGCCCTGGCCGAACAGGTGGTTGAAGCGCTGGCCGATATCGCGGGCCATTTCCACGTGCTGGATCTGGTCACGACCAACCGGCACCTTGTTGGCGTTGAACATCAGGATGTCCGCCGCCATCAGCACCGGGTAGCTGAACAGGCCCATGGTGACGCCGGCATCCGGGTCTTCGCCGTTTTCGACGTTCTTGTCCACCGATGCCTTGTAGGCATGGGCGCGGTTGAGCAAGCCCTTGGCCGCCACGCAGGTCAGCAGCCAGGTCAGCTCGGGGATTTCCGGAATGTCGGACTGGCGGTAGAAGGTCACCTTGTCCGGATCCAGGCCACCGGCGAGCCAGGTGGCGGCGATTTCCAGACGCGAGCGCTGGATGCGCAGCGGATCGTCGCACTTGATCAGGGCGTGGTAGTCGGCCAGGAAGTAGAACGAGTCCACGCCAGGCTGCTGGCTGGCTCGGATGGCCGGGCGGATGGCACCGGCGTAGTTGCCCAGGTGCGGAGTGCCGGTGGTCGTGATACCGGTAAGGATACGCGTGGTCATGGGTGTTCGCTTATTCAGGCTTGGCTCGGTTCGAAAGTCGCGGCAGCAGCAGATCCTTGAGGTCGGTCAGCTTGCCATGGAAGAAGTGTCCGCATTCTGCCACTTTCAGCAGCTCATGGGGGCGTGACAGGCTGTCGGACCAATCGTAAACCAGCGCCGGTGAAACGACCTCGTCGGCATCGGGTTGCACCAGGGTCACCGGGCACCGCTGCGGCACGGGGAATTGATCGGTCAGGCGCATGACGGCCGGGGCGATCATGAACAGATGCTGCAAGGCAGTGTCTTCGGCTTCCAGGCGGCCAGCCAGGGCGGTCGCCACGAAGCCGCCGAAGGAAAAGCCCATCAACACCAGGGGCAGCCCGGGATGCGCCGCCTGCAGCCAGGCGGCCGCGGCCTGGGCGTCAGCCACCTCGCCTTCACCCATGTCATGGCTGCCGGCGCTTTGCCCAACGCCGCGGTAGTTGAAACGCAGGGTCACGTACCCGGCGTCCCGGGCCGTGCGTTGCAATGTCGAAACCACCTTGTTGAGCATGGTGCCGCCCTGGACCGGGTTGGGATGACAGATCAGCACGGCGCCACGGGCGTCTGCCACGTCCAGGTAGAGGGCTTCGAGCGGGCCACTGGGGCCGTCGATGAACAGAGGGGTTTCGCGGACAAGCAAGGCACTACTCCGTGACCTTGGTGGAGGTCGATTCGTCTAGGTGAGGAATTCTGTTCTGATTTGCGATCGCTCGCGGTATACAGCGCAGGTCTGAGCCGTTAACGTAAAGCAAAGCCGTTTATAGAGGAAGGACTCGTGGAACTCTCGCTCCTTGTTTGGTTGTTGCCTACCCTGGCCCTAGTCATCGGTGTGGTCGTCGGTTTCGTCGTGGCGCGCCTGTTGCCCAACGCTGCGCCCAGCAGCAGCCAGCGCCAGCTTGATGACATCCAACAGCGTTTCGACAGCTACCAGAACCAGGTGGTGACGCACTTCAACAGCACCGCCGTACTGGTCAAAAAGCTCAATCAGAGCTATCAGGATGTTCAAGATCACCTGGCCGATGGCGCCAACAACCTGGCCCTGGACGAAGTGACGCGTCAACGCCTGCTGGCAGCGCTGCACTCGGAAAGCTCCCACGGCCCGCACAGCCGCCTGACGCCGCCCAGGGATACCGCCGAAGTGCCGCGCGATTACGCGCCGAAAACGCCCAACTCGCCGGGCATGCTCGACGAGAGCTATGGTCTGAAGCACTGACATTGAAAAAGGCCTCGAAAGAGGCCTTTTTCAATGCACGATCAACATCGACCAGGCGCCCCCTGCAAGGGCAGGGAACGCCCTTCAGGTCAAGGCTTGCGCCAGGAATGACCGCCCTCATCGTCATCCCCGCCAGCATGGCGAATGATCAGATCGAGTGGGTATGCAGATACTTTCATGGTGACGCTCCTCTTGGATACGCTGGCTCTTTCGCCAGCACCGCCAGAATGCCCTCGCCCAGTCTGGACAAGGCATCGGGTAGCGCTTCCTCGCACCTCATGAGCAGGCGCGCAACGCCTGTTGCACGTCTGCCAGCAGGTCTTCAATGTCCTCAAGCCCTACTGACAAACGCACAAGCCCCTCGGAGATACCGTGCTGCACCCGCTCTTCGGGCGTGTAGCTAGAATGGGTCATGCTTGCCGGGTGCTGGGCCAACGACTCGGCATCACCCAGGCTCACGGCGCGTGCGAACAGGCCCAGCGCATTCATGAAGCGGCGCCCAGCATCAAGGCCGCCCTTGAGCTCGAAAGCGATCATGCCACCGGGTAGGCGCATTTGCCGCTTGGCCAAGTCGTGTTGTGCGAACGACGGCAAGCCTGGGTAGTGGATCAGCTCCACCTGCGGCTGACGCGACAGGTACTCGGCGACCTGCCGGGCGTTTTCGCAATGCCGGTCCATGCGCAGGGCCAGGGTCTTTATTCCGCGCATCAGCAGCATGGCGTCCTGAGACGACAGCACCGCCCCTGTCATGTCCTTGAGCCCCTGCAGACGAATCCGATCGATCAGCGCCTGACGGCCCACCACCAAGCCGGCGGTGATATCGCCATGGCCGCTGAGGTACTTGGTGGCCGAATGCACGACCAGATCAGCGCCCAGTTCCAGCGGCCTTTGCAGGTAAGGCGTGCAGTAGGTGTTGTCGACCACCACCAGCACATCACGGCCGCGTACCGCTTCGGCCACGGCGGCAATATCGACCAGCCGCATGGTCGGGTTGGCGGGGGTCTCGAAGTAGATCATGCGCGTCTTATCACTGAGCGCGGCGCGCAGTGCGTCGGTATCGTTGAGGTCGACGTGGCGGATCGTCACGCCAAACGCCCCGATGCCGTGGTGCATGAAGGCAAAGGTGCATCCATACACGGTCCGCCCGACGATCAACTCATCGCCCGGGCGCAGCAGGGTCCAGAGCGTGGAGGTGATGGCGCCCATCCCCGATGCCAGCGCAAGGCCCGCCTCCCCGCCCTCAAGCGACGCCATGCGCGCTTCGAGCACATTCAGCGTGGGGTTGGAGATACGGCTGTAGAAATGCCCGGCCTGTTCACCGGCAAAGCACGCCGCGCCGTATTCGACGGTTGGAAAGGCATAGGTAGCGGTTTGGTAGATCGGCGGTACCAGTGCGCCGCCGTGCGCGAGCGGGTCGTAACCGTGATGGATGGCACGCGTTGAAAAACCGTTGTCGTGACGGGAGTCGCGCATGGCAACAGCCTCTTGTTGGTTTGATCTAAGCTTATGCCAGGGCAACCCCAGAATTTTTCCAAAATGACCAAGCCAGCGTCGCTGTTTTGGAACAAAAACAATAAATGTGAGTACTTGAGGGCAAAGCATGCCTGCACCCTTGGACCGCATCGACCGCGCACTGCTCGCGGCCTTGCAGAATAACGCTCGCCTCACCGTCGCCGAGCTCGCCGACAGGGTATCGCTGACCACTTCGCCCTGCTGGCGCAGGATTAAGCTGCTGGAAGAGAACGGCTATATCACCGGCTATCAGGCCATGCTTTCCTCCAAATCGCTAGGGTTCGGGGTAACTGCCTTCGTCAGCATCATGATGGATTCCCATACCAAACCGATGGCGCTGGCGTTCGAGCAGCGACTGATGGAGATACCCGAGATTGTCGCCTGCCATAACATTTCCGGGCGGTACGATTTTCTGCTGGAAATCGTGGCCAGGGACTTGGAGGCCTTCGGAGAATTTGCCCGTGAGGTGCTTCAGCGTCTGCCGGGAGTGAAGGAGATCTATTCGAGTTTTTCCTATAAGGCGGTGAAGGAAAGACGCGTGGTTCCGGTATGGGAGAACCATCGCTAGATACGCCCTTCCATCGCGAGGGAAGTGTCTTACGGATTGATTACCCGGCAGCCGATATCTGCGAAGGTTGCCTTACGAAAAGCTGGCCATGTAGAGATCAGGAGCTGACTACATGGCCAAAAACAACCCCGTTGTACTTGAACCCACTTACGTACACCCCCCGCTGTACTTGACCGAGGCACTTTGGATCAGCGACACCGCCCCGGACCGGATGCCACTGGCCCCAATCAGCGGAGGCGGTGGATTCGGCTTCGGTGGCTGGGGCTTGGATGCAGGGCGCCCACGTGGCACCAGCCCACCTCGTGTAATAGACACACACGAACTAGCCCCCAGCCGCGTGCTCGATATCGAGCGCAAGGGCATCGAGCAGGACCATGATGCCAAGTATGCCGCCTCCATTCAGGCATTGCCCGCGCAAATAGCACAGCAGAGATCGAGCATAACCGAGGCCGCAAGCGCCTCAGCAACCACCACGCTCGGCCAGTTGAAGGAGGAACAAAGACGGCTTACGGAACTGATAAGCGACACGCGTAGGGGCTACTTGCAGGACTTGCCGGATGCTGTGAGCTTCTACGGGGCACCCTCTTTCTACAAGCGCACGGACTCGATGATGACCCGGATCTATGACCCGGGTGTCTTTACAGAAAAAGGGGAGGCGTTCGCCAACGAACTGTACTCACGGCTGAACAGGTCTGCCGATGGCTCTTACAGGTTGCACCTCAAAGCGAGCGCACTGGCAGTGCATGCGGCGGATCTTGCGCCACTGGCTGCCGCGCTGGATCGTATCGAGCTTGAAGAGCCCGGCATCGACCTGCCTGAAGTTGTGACCAGAAGGCTTGGCCAGATCCACGTGGAAAGAGCCATCCAATTCGACGGCCTGCCAAGTTTTCTCCAGCACGAAATAGTCAGTACCGTTGGACTGGAAGGGCAGCAGCTGACCGACAACCTCGCCGCGCACCTTGCCGCCGCGCACGCGTTGATCGCCGCCAAACGCCAGGCCATCCCCGCCTTTTCCTCATCCAACCCCAAGATCACAAGCCCGCTGTCCAAGCCGCAAACAGAAGCTTTGCAGCACCTTGTAGATGAACAACGCAACCGTCGGGCCGGCCCGTTGTGGAAAGACTACCACCTGGCAATGTCGCTCACCGAATCCATACGGTTTCTGGAGCGTTACGCAAGCGCTACTCAGAACCTGCTTGAACGTACCCAGGTTGCAGAGCAGCTGTTGGCAAGACATGCAATCGAACAAAGCGCTCTGCTTGAGGCACAAGCCGCTGCGGCGCAAGCAGCTCGTCAGCAGGCCGCTGCAGACCAAGCTGCTCAGCAGCAGGCCGAAGCGGAAGCAGCCAGGCGAAAAGCTCAGGCAGATCTCCGGGCGAAGGAGCAAGCCTTCATACACAAGTGGGTTCCTGGGGAGCTTCAGGCAATTGAACGCCCCAGGGAAGAGCGACTGGCAAAAAAGGCCCAACGAAAGGCCCTAGCAGAACGCAAAGCCAGAGAGGCAGCTGAAAAAGCCGAAATGCTCCGCTTGCGCAGGGAGCAGGCTCAGCAGGCCAAGGAGGCAGCAAGGGCCGCCAGAGCAGCCCAGCGGGTTGAAGCTGAACGTAAGGTCAAGGAAGCGCTGGCAGAGCGACAGGCAAAAAAAGCTGCGCGAAAACTTGCAGCTGAACGCCGTGCAGACAAAGCCAGGCAGCAGGCCGAGGCGATGCGCAAGCAGCAGGAAGAACGCGTGCGCCGAACATATGCTTACCCCGCCCGCGATGCTGCTTCGTTGCCATTGGTACTGCCGATCGGGTCAGCCTCGTTCGGCAACCTGTCAACCGCATATGCAGGCCTGCAAGCCGCAATACGCACAGCGATAGCCAGTGTTTTGGCCACCGGCACCACGGCGCTTGTCGCGACCATGTCTCTGGCATGGCCATCCAATCTGGGCAACAGCGACCGGCAATACCTGATCGGTATCCCGCTGAGAGATTTGGTGCCGCCAGAGGGTCCAGACCTAGAAGCGCTTTCCTTGTCATTACCGCAACTGGACCTTCCGTACCTGCTATCGGGCAGCGAAGAAGGTACTGACCTCAAGTTGCACATAACAGCTGGTCGCGCTTCGGTCCCTGTCCGCGCCGCCAGATGGGATAGCGCACGAGGTGTCTACATCGTGGCGCTGGAGAACCCGCAGCGCACCTTGACCTGGACGCCGGCTAGTCCACCGGGGGCTGAGTTGGGCGGCCCCACCGGTTTACCACAGGTACCAGAAGGGATCATTGTGTACACAGGGTCCAGCCTGAACCCTGTTACCCCCGAAGCGGAAAGCTATCCCGCCTTGGACTTGCTGGACCAGGAACGGCTGATTGTCACGTTCCCCGCGGATTCAGGGCTGCCGCCTCTGTTGGTAGTGCTGAAAAGTCCGAGGTATGAGTCGGGTACATCTGTGGGAACAGGTGCCGTCCCCTCCGAAACCTGGCGCCAGGATGCGAGACGCCCGGAAGGTGCTCCCGTCCCGGCTCAGATCGCGGATAAACTCAGAGGTAGGGAGTTCAAGAGTTTCGATGCTTTTAGAAGACGGTTTTGGAAGGAGATAGCTAACGACCCAGATTTGTCTAAACACTTCAGCCCTCAAGAACTTCGCCGAATGAGAAAGCACGGCTATTCACCCAGGGTGGATAAGCAAGATGAATACAAAAGCAAGCGATCTTATGAGTTACACCATGTGATCCCCATTAGTCAAAATGGTGGCGTATACGACATGAACAATATAGTCATTCTGACACCTCTCATTCATAACAGCATTCATTATGGGAAAAGGCCATGATCTTAAAAGGCAGTTATCGCGATTATACCGAACAGGAATTCCTTGACTTCTTACTCGAGATAAACCGTGCGATCGAAGATGAGCCAGACCGTATACTCGACCCACTACTTGAGCACTTTGAACGCATTACCGAGCATCCCAGTGGTAGCGACTTATTCTTCAGGCCTGTTGGGAGCAATACCGGAGCACCTGGCGAAGTATTGGAAATTGTCAAGACTTGGCGATTAGCCAATGAAAAAGAAAGCTTCAAAACTCCTTGAAGCCATAAGGCTCTGGACAACCAGGGCCTATCAACCACCATCCCAAACCCCAGAAAAAATCCTACGGTTCGGCGTTCACCTACATTCAGTCAGCCCCGGAAAGCATTCCCCCCCGCGCGATATTATGAATACTACTCGCGCACTATCCGCGCCAGTCGAAAAACACTATTGCCTTTACAGCGAGTCATGAATGAACACACACCTGCCAGAACAGATCAAGACCAAACTCCGTGGCCAACAGTTTGAAACATTTGCCGATTTCAAGTCCGCCTTGTGGAGCACCTATGCCAACGACGCGACCTTTTCAAAACAGTTCGGGACTTACCAATTGAATCCTATGAAAGAGGGTTGGCCGCCCCGTGCGCCGTTTCATCAAACCCTTGAGGGTTCAAGATCCTACGAACTTTGCAACCACGGCCCTGAAGCGAAATGCCATGATCTCAATTAAAGGTGTTGCGGCCGCGCCACGCCAGTGGAGCAACTCCCGCCCAAACGCCTGGTCGACTACACCGCAGCCGACTTCCTGACGCTGATCCAAACGATAATGTCCGCCACTGGAACGACAGCATACCAAGACGCGCAGCTCGAACATTTCCATCGAGGCTGTAGACCATCCCGACGGTTCAGACCTGATCTACCCCCTTGATCCCGCCTATGAGCGAACCGCTGAGCAGGTGCTGGCAACCCTTGTAGCCTGGCGCACTTCCAACCAACTCCCGGTGTTCACCGACTTGCGGTGACCAAAGCCTGCGCTCGAGCACCTAGTGTGGCGCCCATCCCGGCGTTCCCCGCCCTGCTGACTGCGAGGATTCCGTACCCCTGCGAACGCGTCCTTCCATCCACTACGTCTGCGAAGCTTGTTCGAACAGCCGGGACAAACGGCCACCTGCTGCGCGATAAAGGCGATTTCTGATCGGCCAGCCCGGCCAGCCGGGTTTGAAATCGGGTTGCTGTTGAGCGTTGAGTGGTGGCCGGTTCGAATGGGAATACCAAGGGCGCTGGTGGCGCTTCGTCGAGCAACCTCAGTGGCCGCTGGAAGCCTATCGGCGCCAAGCGAGCATGGGAAAATGGGATGAAAACGTGAGTGATTGCCGTCAAGAAATCGTGTTCATCGGCCAGCGGCTGGACGTTGATGCGCTGAAGTCGGCGCTGAATGGATGTTTGCTGAGCGAGGAGGCGATATTGGCGGGGCCCAAGCGTTGGGTGCAGATGGAAGGTGGCGAGCTTGCGCTCGCTCCTGCAGGAAAGTAAAACCCGTAGGAGCGAGCGTAGCTCGCAATAAAGCCTAAGCGTCAAACGCCGTCAGATCGCCCCACGCTGCCTCAACACATCCAGCACGAGCTTGACCCCTTCTTCCACGCTGGTGGCCTGGGTATCGATGACCAGATCGGCGTCCAGCGGTACATCGAACGGGAAGCTTTCGCCTGGAATGTTGTCACCTTCGGCTGCATACAGGCCCTGCGGATCGCGTTCGCGGCAGACCAGTGGCGAGGCCTGGACGTAGACGGTCACCAGGCGGTCCTTGCCGATCAGCGCCTTGGCCTGCTCACGGCCTTCGGCATCCGGGGCCACGAACGCGGCCAGGGTCAGCAAGCCGGCTTCGTTGAACTGGCGCGCCACATGGGCGGCGCGGCGCCAGTTCTCGGTACGGCCAGCGCGATCCTGTGGCAGGCCCTTGTTCAGGTCATGGCGCAGGTTCTGCCCGTCGAGTACGTAAACGGCGCGGCCCATGTCGAACAGCTTGCGCTCCACCGCGTAGGCCAAGGTGCTCTTGCCGGCGCCGGACAGGCCGCTGAACAGCACGGTTGCCGGTTGCTGGCCAAAGCGCAGGGCGCGCTCTTCGGTCGAGACATGCGCCGACTTGCCATGCTGCCCGGCGCTGCCATGGGGCAGTACGGGCTGGGCGATGATCATGCCGGCGCCCACGGTGCCGTTGGTCAGGCGGTCGATGACGATGAACGCACCGGTGGTGCGGTTGCTCTCGTAACCGTCCAGCGCAATGGCGCTGTCCAGGGACACCTTGACGCGACCGATTTCGTTCAGTTGCAAGGCGCTGGCAGCGCCCTTCTCCAGGGTATTGACGTCCACCTTGTGGGTGATGCTGGCAATCGAACCCGGCACGTAGCTGGTCGCACGCTTGATGTCGTACTTCTTGCCCGGCAGCATCGGCTCTTCGGCCATCCACACCAGCATGGCTTCGAACTGGTCGGTCACAGGCGGCACATTGTCGGCATGCACCAGCAGGTCGCCACGGGAGATGTCGATCTCGTCTTCCATGGTCAGGGTCACGGCCTGGCCCGGGCCTGCGCTTTCCAGCTCGCCTTCGTAGGTGACGATGGACTTCACCCGGCTGCTCTTGCCCGACGGCAGCACGACGACTTCATCGCCCTTGTGCACCACGCCGCTGGCCAGGGTGCCTGCGAAACCACGGAAGTTCAGGTTGGGGCGGTTGACGTACTGCACCGGGAAACGCAGGTCGGTGAAGTTGCGGTCGGCCGCCACTTCCACGGTTTCCAGGATTTCCATCAGGGTCGGGCCGGTGTACCACGGCGACTGTTCGCTGTGGTTGACCACGTTGTCACCCTTGAGCGCGGACATCGGCACGAAGTGCAGGCTGCTCGGCGTCAGGTTGATGGCTTCGGCGAATGCCAGGTAGTCGGCCTTGATCGACTCGAAGACACCTTCATCGAAGCCCTTGAGGTCCATCTTGTTGACGGCGACCACGATGTGCTTGATGCCCAGCAACGAGGCGATGTAGCTGTGGCGGCGGGTCTGGGTCTGCACACCGTAGCGCGCATCGACCAGGATGATGGCCAGGTCGCAGGTGGACGCGCCGGTCGCCATGTTGCGGGTGTACTGCTCGTGGCCCGGGGTGTCGGCGATGATGAACTTGCGTTTGGCCGTGGAGAAGTAGCGGTAGGCCACGTCGATGGTGATGCCCTGCTCGCGCTCGGCCTGCAGGCCATCGACCAGCAGCGCCAGGTCCACTTCCTCGCCCGTGGTGCCGGACTTCTTCGAATCACGGGTGATGGCTTCGAGGTGGTCCTCGTAGATCATCTTCGAGTCATGCAGCAGGCGCCCGATCAAGGTGCTCTTGCCGTCGTCCACGTTACCGCAGGTCAGGAAACGCAGCAGTTCTTTGCGCTCGTGCTGAGCCAGATAAGCGAGGATATCTTCGCTGATCAAATCGGATTGGTGACTCATCTCATTCAAGCTCCAAGCTGTCAGCTTCAAGCGGCAAGCTTGTCGGCGTACAACTAGTTAGAAATTAGGTTGATCAACCCACTTGGCATTCTGGAGCGCTCGCGGGCCATGCAGGCGGCAATCCACAAGGTTCGAACGCAGCGCGTTCGACTGCTCTTGCAGCTTGCCGCTTGAAGCTTAGAAATAGCCCTGGCGTTTCTTGTCTTCCATGGACCCGGCGCCGTCGTGATCGATGACCCGGCCCTGGCGCTCGGAAGTGCGCGTCAGGAGCATTTCCTGAATGATGTCGGTGAGCGTCTCGGCTTCGGACTCCACGGCGCCCGTCAACGGGTAGCAGCCCAGGGTACGGAAACGCACCTTTTTCTTGACGATACGGGCTTTCTCTTCCTCGGACAGGTGCTCGAGGATGCGCTCGTCGTCGATCATGATCAGGGTGCCATTCTTCTCGATGACTTCGCGCTCGGCGGCGAAGTACAGCGGCACGATCGGGATGCCTTCAAGGTAGATGTACTGCCAGATGTCCAGCTCGGTCCAGTTCGACAGAGGGAACACACGAATGGACTCGCCCTTGTTGACCTTGCCGTTGTAGACGTTCCACAGCTCAGGGCGCTGGTTCTTCGGGTCCCAGCGGTGCTTGCTGTCACGGAAGGAGTACACGCGTTCCTTGGCTCGCGACTTTTCTTCGTCGCGGCGGGCGCCACCGAAAGCGGCATCGAAGCCATGCTTGTCCAGTGCCTGCTTGAGGCCCTGGGTCTTCATGATGTCGGTGTGCTTGGCGCTGCCATGGGTGAACGGGTTGATGCCCTGCGCCACACCCTCTGGGTTGACGTGGGTGATCAGGTCGAGCCCCATTTCCTCGACCATCTTGTCGCGGAAGCGGTACATCTCCTGGAATTTCCACTGGGTGTCGACGTGCATCACCGGGAACGGCAGCTTGCCCGGGAAGAAAGCCTTGCGCGCCAGGTGCAGCATCACGGCGGAATCCTTGCCGATCGAGTACAGCATGACCGGGTTGTCGAACTCGGCGGCCACCTCGCGGATGATATGGATGCTTTCCGCCTCCAGCTGTTTCAAGTGCGTCAGTTTGTCGACCATGGCTACTCACGAAAAACGATCTTATGGACGGCCAGCGGGCCGTGTTCGAGCGAGCCACTCTATCACAGCAGATGATTCTATTTAGACGCCTGGATAGATCGAAAGCGTCTAACCATATGACTGCGGGTTTGGGCTGCGGGTTGGCGCTCAAGCCCGCTGATCCATCATCTGGCCTGCGCCGACAGGCCGGTCAGATCGGATTGGGGCAATCGATGAACAGGTGCTCCACGGCAAAACGCCGTGCCAGGTAATCGCCCAATGCCTGCACCCCGTAACGCTCGGTCGCATGGTGTCCTGCGGCGATGAAGCTCACGCCGTTTTCGCGGGCGCTGTGGTAGGTCTGTTCCGACGCTTCGCCGGTCAGGTACAAGTCCACCCCGGCGGCGATCGCGGTGTCGATGTAGCCCTGCCCGCCGCCGGTGCACCACCCTACACGACGAACGACCCTGTCTTCTTCGACCAGCAATGGCTCACGCCCCAGCACATCCTGCACGCGTCGGGCGAAATCGCGGGCAGTCATGGGTTGGGCCAGCGACCCGACCAGCCCGACTACCTTGGGGTTGTCTGGATCCAGCGGGCCCTCGACGGTGATCTGAAGCTGTTGCGCCAGCTGCACGTTGTTGCCCACTTCCGGGTGGACGTCGAGCGGCAGGTGAAAGGCCAGCAGGCTGATGTCGTTGTTCAGCAGGGTTTTCAGGCGTCGCTGGCGAATGCCGGTGATGCAGGGGTTTTCCCCCTTCCAGAAATAACCATGGTGCACCAGCACGAGATCGGCTTGAGCCTCTACGGCCGCATCGAGCAAGGCCTGGCTGGCGGTCACGCCCGTGACGATGCGCCCGACCTGCGGCCGGCCTTCGACCTGCAAGCCATTGGGGCAATAGTCCTGGATCCTGCTGCTGCCCAGGTAGCGCTCGGCTTCTTCGACCAATGTACTCAGCGCGACGGCCATGGGAAATCTCCTCGAAAAAACTGGGTGCCTGCCAGGCGCAAGGCCTGGCGAAGGTCCGTATAATGCCGGCCATTATGGGCCGTCGTCGGCACTGGGGGAACCGGTGTATGATCGCGCGCCCACGCTCCAATGCGCGGCCCCAGGCCCCGGCTCTTTCCAGGATTCGTTCATGTTCAAGGCTCTGCGTTACTTTGGCTGGCCCCTGCTCACTGGCGTGCTCATCGCCGCCCTGATCATCCAACGCTTTCCGGAGTGGGTCGGCTTGCCCAGCCAGGATGTCAACCTGCAACAGGCGCCCCAGTCCACACAGGTGGTGCAGGGCCCGGTCTCCTATGCCGATGCCGTCACCCTGGCCGCGCCTGCGGTGGCCAACCTGTACACCACCAAGGTGGTGAACAAGAGCTCGCACCCGCTGTTCGAAGACCCGCAGTTCCGCCGGTTCTTCGGCGACAACCTGCCCAAGCAGCGCCGCTGGGAGTCCAGCCTGGGCTCGGCGGTGATCATGAGCCCCGAGGGCTATCTGCTGACCAACAACCACGTGACCAGCGGCGCCGACCAGATCGTCGTGGCGCTCAAGGATGGCCGGGAAACCTTGGCCAGGGTGATCGGCAGCGACCCGGAGACAGACCTGGCGGTGCTCAAGATCGACCTGAAGAAACTGCCGGCCATCACCATCGGGCGCTCCGACACCATTCGCATCGGCGACGTGTCGCTGGCGATCGGCAACCCGTTCGGCGTCGGCCAGACCGTGACCATGGGTATCATCAGCGCCACCGGCCGTAACCAGCTGGGCCTGAACAACTACGAAGATTTCATCCAGACCGACGCGGCGATCAACCCGGGCAATTCGGGCGGCGCCCTGGTGGATGCCAACGGCAACCTGATCGGCATCAACACCGCCATCTTCTCCAAGTCGGGTGGCTCGCAAGGCATCGGCTTTGCTATTCCAGTGAAGCTGGCCCTTGAGGTGATGAAGTCGATCGTCGAGCACGGCCAGGTCATCCGGGGCTGGCTGGGTATTGAGGTTCAGCCGCTCAGCACAGAGCTTGCCGAGTCGTTCGGCATGAAGGACCGGCCAGGCATCGTGGTGGCGGGCATTTTCCGCGAAGGCCCGGCGGCCAAGGCCGGCCTGCAGTTAGGGGATGTGATCCTGAGCATTAACGGCGAGCCGGCGGGCGATGGCCGCCGGTCGATGAACCAGGTGGCGCGCATCAAGCCCAACGAAAAGATCACCATCGAGGTGATGCGCAACGGTCAGCAGCTCAAGCTGATCGCCGAGGTAGGGCTGCGGCCACCGCCAGCGCCGGTGGCCAAGCAGGAAGAAAAGTAACGCAAGTGCCCAACATGTGGGCGCTTGCGATTGGCCTGCGGCGCTACGCAGGCCATTCGCCCCTCTACTGCATCAGTGCAGAATCTGACTGAGGAACAAGCGCGTGCGGTCACTCTGTGGCCGGTCGAAGAAATCGTCCGGTGACGCCTGCTCGACGATCTCGCCCTTGTCCATGAAGATCACCCGATTCGCCACGGTGCGGGCAAAGCCCATTTCGTGGGTCACGCACAGCATGGTCATGCCATCTTCGGCCAGGCCAACCATGGTATCGAGCACTTCCTTGACCATTTCCGGGTCCAGCGCCGAGGTCGGCTCATCGAACAGCATGATTTTGGGCTTCATGCACAACGCCCGGGCGATGGCCACGCGCTGCTGCTGACCGCCAGACAACTGCCCGGGGTACTTGTGCGCCTGCTCGGGGATACGCACTCGCTCCAGGTAGTGCATGGCGATTTCCTCGGCCTTGCGCTTGGGCATCTTGCGCACCCACATGGGCGCCAGGGTGCAGTTTTCCAGGATGGTCAGGTGCGGAAACAGGTTGAAGTGCTGGAACACCATGCCCACTTCGCGGCGGATGGCCTCGATCTGCTTGAGGTCGTTGGTCAGTTCCACACCGTCGACCACGATCCGCCCCTGCTGGTGTTCCTCCAGACGGTTCAGGCAACGGATGGTGGTGGACTTGCCCGAACCCGAGGGCCCGCACAGCACGATGCGCTCGCCCTGGCGAACATTGAGATTGATGTCCTTGAGCACATGAAACTGGCCATACCACTTGTTCACGCCCTGCATCTGGATGATGCCTTCGGGGCCGGCAGGCTGCTTGATCGCTTCACTCATTTCGAAACTCCTAACGCTTGTGGCCAGTGTCCAGCTTGCGCTCCAGGTGCATGGAGTAGCGGGACATACCGAAACAGAAAATCCAGAAAACCAAGGCGGCGAACACATAGCCTTCGGTGGCCATGCCCAGCCAGGCCGGGTCGGCGGCAGCTTGCTTGACGCTGTTGAGCAGGTCGAACAGCCCGATGATGATCACCAGGCTGGTGTCCTTGAACAGGGCGATGAAGGTATTGACGATGCCGGGGATGACCAGCTTGAGCGCCTGGGGCAGGATCACCAGCCCCATCGAGCGCCAGTAGCCCAGCCCCATGGCGGCGGCGGCTTCGTACTGCCCCTTGGGGATGGCTTGCAGGCCGCCACGCACCACTTCGGCGATGTATGCCGACTGGAACAGGATCACCCCGATCATGGCCCGCAGCAGCTTGTCGAAGCTCATGCCCTCGGGCAGGAACAACGGCAGCATCACCGACGACATGAACAACACCGTGATCAGTGGCACGCCCCGCCAGAACTCGATGAAGGTCACGCACACCACTTTCACCGCCGGCATGCGCGAGCGCCGCCCCAGCGCCAGTACGATCCCCAGGGGCAAGGCCCCGACGATGCCCACGGTGGCAATCACCAGCGTCAGCATCAGGCCGCCCCATTGGCTGGTCGGTACCGTCTCCAGGCCAAACAGCCCGCCGTGCAGCAGGGTGTAGGCCACCAGCGGGTACAGCACCAGGAACCCCAGCCCGTAGACCGCCTTGCGCGGGAAGCTGCGGATGAACAGCGGCGCTGCGCCCAGCACCGCCAGCCATACCGTCAGGTCCACCCGCCAGCGCAACTCGGAGGGGTAGTAGCCATACATGAACTGGCCGAAACGCTGCTGGATGAACACCCAGCAGGCGCCTTCCTTGGTGCAGTCGGCACGGGTGGTGCCCACCCAGTTCGCATCGATCAACGCCCATTGCAGCAGCGGTGGCACGATCAGCCAGACCAGGTAGATGGCGAACAGGGTAAGCAGGGTATTGAGCCAGCTGGAGAACAGGTTGGCGCGCATCCAGGCGAGCACGCCGACGGTTTTCACCGGAGGCGGCATGTCAGGTTTGAAAACATGAGCATTCACAGACGTATCCTCACCGTTCGATCAGCGCGATGCGCTTGTTGTACCAGTTCATCAACAGCGAAATGCTGATGCTGATGGCCAGGTAGACGCTCATGGTGATGGCGATCACCTCGATGGCCTGGCCGGTCTGGTTGAGCACGGTGCCGGCGAACAGCGAGACCATTTCCGGATAGCCGATGCCTGCGGCCAGCGACGAGTTCTTCGCCAGGTTCAGGTACTGGCTGGTAAGCGGTGGAATGATCACGCGCAGTGCCTGCGGGATGATCACCTTGCGCAGGGTTGGCCCCTCGCGCAGCCCCAGCGAACGCGCAGCCTCGGTCTGGCCATGGCTGACCGAACGGATACCCGAGCGTACGATTTCGGCAATGAATGCTGCGGTGTAGATCGTCAAGGCCAGGGTCAACGCCAGTAGTTCAGGGATCAGTACCCAGCCGCCGACAAAGTTGAAGCCCTTGAGCTGCGGCACCTCCCACTGCACGGGGCTGCCGAACAACAGCACACAGGCACCCGGAATGGCGATCATCAGCGCCAGCCCCACCCAGAACTTGTGATACGGCTGGCCGGTTTCTTCGAAGCGCCGGTTGGCTCGACGCGCCATCAACACGGTTGCCAGCACGGCTACCAACAGGGCAGCCACGAATGGCCAGAAGCCCTCTGCCATGGAGGCTCCAGGCATGTTCAGGCCGCGGTTGCTGATGAAGAACGCGTCATCGATGTTGATGCTGCCCCGCGGCCCCGGAAGGGTCAGGAACACGGCGAAGTACCAGAACAGGATCTGCAATAGCGGCGGGATGTTGCGGAAGGTTTCCACGTACACGGTAGCCAGCTTGTTGATCATCCAGTTCGGCGACAACCTGGCGACACCGATGATGAAGCCCAGCAGTGTGGCCAGCACCACCCCGATGAGGGTCACCAGCAAGGTGTTGAGCAATCCGATGACGAACACCCGCGCATAGCTGTCCGACTCCACATAGGGAATCAGGTGCTGAGCGATGCCGAAGCCGGCACTGCGGTCAAGAAAGTCGAAGCCCGAGGTGATGCCTCGGTGCTGCAGGTTGGTTTGCGTGTTGTGAAACAGGTACCAGCCCAGACCGACCACGAAGACGATGGTCAATAGCTGGAACAGCCACGCGCGCACACGTGGATCGCTCAGGGATAAACCCTTTGGTGCGCCAATTCGATTTTGCATGAAATGCCCCGAAGAGAAGGGTAGCGGACCGCCTGCGGCGGCGGGATGCCGCCGCAGGTGCAACCATTCAACGCACAGGTGGTGCGTACTGGATGCCGCCGTTGTTCCACAGGGCATTCATGCCACGGTCGATCTTCAGGTCGGTGCTCTGGCCAAGGTTCTTCTCGAACACCTCGCCGTAGTTGCCCACTTGCTTGACGATCTGCACTACCCAGTCCTTGGGCAGTTTGAGGTCCTTGCCGTACTCGCCGTCGCCACCCAGCAGACGCGCCACATCCGGGTTCTTGGTGCTCTTGGCCTCGGCCTCGACGTTCTTGGAGGTGATGCCGGCTTCTTCGGCATTGAGCATGGCGAACAGGGTCCACTTGACGATGCTGAACCACTCCTCGTCACCCTTGCGCACGACCGGGCCCAGCGGTTCCTTGGAAATGGTTTCCGGCAGTACCACGTAGTCGGTCGGGGCGGCGAGCTTGGAACGCTGGGCGAACAATTGGGACTTGTCCGACGTCAGCACGTCGCAACGGCCAGACTCCAGGGACTTGGCGCTCTCATCCGAAGTGTCGAAGGTGATGGGGGTGTATTTCAGGCCATTGGCGCGGAAGAAGTCCGATACGTTCAGTTCGGTCGTGGTGCCGGCCTGGATGCAGATGGTCGCGCCATCGAGCTCCTTGGCGCTGGATACGCCAAGCTTCTTGTTGACCAGGAAACCTACGCCGTCGTAGTAGGTGACCCCAGTGAACATCAGGCCCATGCCGGCATCGCGCGAGCTGGTCCAGGTGGTGTTGCGCGACAGCACGTCGACTTCGCCCGATTGCAGCGCGGTGAAGCGTTCCTTGGCGTTGAGCTGGCTGAACTTGACCTTGGTCGCGTCCCCGAACACTGCTGCCGCTACAGCGCGACAGACATCGGCGTCGATCCCGACGATCTTGCCTTGTGCATCTGGAACCGAGAAGCCTGGGAGACCGTCACTCACGCCACACTGGACGAAGCCCTTCTTCTTTACCGCATCGAGCGTCGCACCGGTCTGGGCCGTACTCACGGCGCTCAGGGCAGCGGCAGCGGTCAGGACTGCCAGGGTGGTTTTCAACATCTTCATTCACAACCTCCAAATCGCTCTTGTTGTATCGAGCCGGAATTGCACCGCACCCTTTTGAGGCGCATCCGACCCGTATTGGCTTGTTATTGGGTCACTTGGCGCAATGGGCTGTTCTGTGACAGCCTTCGCGTGCAAAGGGTGTTACCGTCTCGGCCTGTCCCTTGCATCACAGAGGGAAGTGCAAACCGCGTACCAGATTGCGCGGCTTGAGCGTTTAAGCACGAGTCAAGTAGGGAAAGTTGCATCGTTGCGACATTCTTTTTCCGGCTCGTCGGGCGCGCGCCTTCTTTTCAAGCACGACCCCTTCCACACGCACGTTTTCGGAGCAGCCATGACCGACCCACTCATTCTCGAACCCCAAAAAGCCGCAGATGCCTGTGTGATCTGGTTGCACGGCCTGGGCGCGGACCGTTACGACTTCCTACCGGTGGCCGAATTCAGGCAGCAGCATCTGCTCACTGCCCGGTTCGTCATGCCCCAGGCGCCGACCCGGCCGGTGACCATCAATGGCGGCTATGCCATGCCCAGCTGGTACGACATCAAGGCCATGACGCCGGCCAGGGCCATAGACGAGGCCGAGCTCGAGGCCTCGGCCGAGCAGGTCATCGCCTTGATCAAGGCCGAGCAGGCCAAGGGCATCAGCCTGTCGCGCATCTTCCTGGCCGGGTTCTCCCAAGGGGGCGCCGTCGTGCTGCACACGGCCTATATAAAGTGGCAGGAAGCACTGGGTGGCGTGCTGGCCCTTTCCACCTATGCCCCCACCTTCGCTGACGAGCATACATTGAGTGCTTGCCAGCAACGCACCCCGGCCCTGTGCCTGCATGGTGTGCACGACCCGGTGGTGATCCCGTCGATGGGGCGCACGGCCTTCGAGTACCTGAACACCTGGGGCGTCGCTGCCCAATGGCACGAGTACCCGATGGAGCACGAAGTGATCGTCGAAGAACTCAATGACATCCTTCAATGGCTGGCCAAGCAATTGCAGTGACCTGGGCGCACGGTTCGTTCAAGGCCATTGCACTACGCCGAGCGGGGATCTTGCATTACACTGCCCGGCGTACATTCCTTAACCAATTGACGAGATGACCGTGCTCAAGGCACTCAAGAAAATATTCGGCAAGGGAGACATTGCCCCCCAGGCCACTGCGCCCGCTGCCAGCACTACCCCGGCGCCAGCGGCCCCCCAGGCCGATTTGCCAGCGGCCCCTGCCGTTGCGGACAACCCGCCTGCCGCCCAAATCGAACACACTGCCGCTACCAAACCGGCCAGTGACAAACCGCGTCGAGAGCGCAAGCCAAAGCCCAAGCCGCAGGCCAGCCTGTGGAAACCGGAGGACTTCGTGGTCGAGCCCCAGGAGGGCAAGACCCGTTTCCACGACTTCAGGCTCTCCTCTGAGCTGATGCACGCCATTCACGATCTGGGGTTCCCCTACTGCACGCCGATCCAGGCGCAGGTGCTGGGCTTCACGCTGCGGGGCCAGGACGCGATCGGCAGGGCCCAGACCGGTACCGGCAAGACGGCCGCGTTCCTGATCTCGATCATTTCCCAGCTGCAACAGACGCCCCCGCCCAAGGAACGCTACATGGGCGAGCCACGCGCGCTGATCATCGCCCCCACGCGCGAGCTGGTGGTGCAGATTGCCAAGGACGCGGTCGCCCTGACCAAATACACCGGCCTGAACGTGATGAGCTTCGTCGGCGGCATGGACTTCGACAAGCAGCTCAAGGCCCTGGAAGCACGCCACTGCGACATCCTGGTGGCAACACCCGGCCGCCTGCTGGATTTCAGCCAGCGTGGCGAGGTGCACCTGGACATGGTCGAGGTGATGGTGCTGGATGAAGCCGACCGCATGCTGGACATGGGCTTCATCCCGCAGGTGCGTCAGATCATTCGCCAGACGCCGCCCAAGAGCGAGCGCCAGACGTTGCTGTTCTCGGCCACCTTCACTGATGACGTGATGAACCTGGCCAAGCAGTGGACGACCGATCCCGCCATCGTCGAGATCGAGCCCGAGAACGTGGCCAGCGAAACAGTCGAGCAGCACGTTTACGCGGTGGCTGGCAGCGACAAATACAAGCTGCTGTACAACCTGGTGACCCAGAACAAGTGGGAACGGGTGATGGTGTTCGCCAATCGCAAGGACGAAGTGCGCCGTATCGAGGAAAAACTGGTACGCGATGGCGTCAATGCCGCGCAGTTGTCCGGCGATGTACCCCAGCACAAGCGTATCCGTACCCTCGAGAACTTCCGTGAGGGGCGTATCACGGTGCTGGTGGCGACCGATGTGGCTGGGCGCGGGATTCATATCGACGGCATCAGCCACGTCATCAATTTCACCCTGCCGGAAGACCCTGACGATTACGTGCACCGGATCGGCCGTACCGGCCGAGCCGGCACGAGCGGCGTGTCGATCAGCTTCGCCGGCGAAGATGATTCCTATCAGTTACCAGCGATCGAAACGCTGCTGGGGCGCAAGATCAAGTGTGAGATGCCGCCTGATGAGTTGCTCAAGCCAGTGCCGCGCAAGCACACGTGATCGGGTTGCGGGCGGTCAGGTCGATGATGCCCATGCTCCGGGCCCTGACCACCGGATCGGCCGCAACGGGCCGCGCAGCGACCCTGGGCGTTGAGCCTGCATGACTAAACCCTGGGCGTTTCTGCGACGCCCAAGGTCAATCGCTCCCTCTACCCCCACCGCCCCGCCGCGTCCTGGTCGCTCTGACGTCCTTCCACCCATCGCTCCCCTTGCCCGGTCGTTTCCTTCTTCCAGAACGGTGCACGGGTCTTCAGGTAATCCATGATGAAGTTGCAAGCCTCGAACGAGGCCTGCCGATGGGCACTGGCCACGCCGACGAACACGATCGGCTCACCGGGCGCCAAGTAACCCACGCGGTGCAGCACCTCGACCTTGAGCAACGGCCAGCGCTGCTGCGCCTCGGCCACGATCTTGGCCAGGGCCTTCTCGGTCATGCCGGGATAATGCTCAAGCATCATACCCGCCACGTCCTGGCCGTCGTTGAAGTCCCGCACGTAGCCGATGAAGCTGACCACTGCCCCGACACCCACGTTGGCCGCGTGCAAGGCGTTGGTCTCAACGCCTGGGTCGAAAGCGCCTTCCTGTACCCGAACGGCCATGCTCAACCTCCGGTTACAGGCGGAAAGAACGCCACTTCATCGCCCTCTTGCACAGGCTCATCCAGCCTGCACAATTCCTCGTTGCGGGCGCACATCAGGTTTTGCTCGGCCAGCACCTGATAAGGCTCGCCTCTACCCACCAACGCCAGGCGCACATCGTCCACATCCTTGAACGTCCCTTCGAGCGACTCGCTACCGCGTCCCAGCCGCTCCCGGTAGCGAGCGAAATACATCACCTTGATCTTCATCAGCCTTGCACCTTGTACGGGCCGCTTTTTCCGCCCAGCTTCTCCAACAAGCGCACTTGCTCGATGACCATGCCCTTGTCCACGGCCTTGCACATGTCGTAGAGGGTCAATGCAGCCACGCTGGCTGCCGTCAGCGCTTCCATCTCCACGCCGGTCTGCCCGGCCAGCTTGCACCGGGCGACGATGCGCACTGCATCACTGCCCTCGGCGCTGAGCTCGACCTTGACACTGGTCAGCATCAGCGGGTGGCACAACGGAATCAGGTCGCTGGTCTTCTTCGCCGCCTGAATGCCGGCGATGCGCGCTACAGCGAAGACATCACCCTTGGGATGCTCACCGTCCACGATCATTTGCAGGGTGTGCGGCAACATGCGCACGCGCGCTTCGGCTGTGGCCTCGCGCTCGGTCACGGCTTTTTCAGTGACGTCGACCATGTTGGCCCGCCCTTGGGAATCAAGATGTGTCAGCACTGCTCTGCTCCTGTGAAGGGAGCAGAGAGTGTAAACCGGTGGGTCAGGTTTGAGCAGGGGCCAGGCCGACGCATCGCGGCCAGAAGCCGCCGGGCGGCGAACCGCCCGGCGCACGGGGCTACATGTGGGACTCGGCGAACTCGGCCAGCACCGACCGAGGCACCCCTTGCAGGGTGATGTGCACGCCGTGGGGGAAGTCCTTGAAGCGTTCGGTCAGGTAGGTCAGGCCCGAACTGGTCGCGGACAGGTATGGTGTATCGATCTGCGCCAGGTTGCCCAGGCACACCACCTTCGACCCTGCGCCGGCACGGGTGATGATGGTTTTCATCTGGTGCGGCGTGAGGTTCTGGCACTCGTCGATGAGGATCAGGCTCTGCTGGAAGCTGCGACCACGGATGTAGTTGAGCGACTTGAACTGCAGCGGCACCCGCTCGAGGATGTACTCGACACTGCCATGGGTGCTCTCGTCGTCCATGTGCAAGGCTTCGAGGTTGTCGGTGATGGCGCCCAGCCAGGGCTCCATCTTCTCGGCCTCTGTGCCCGGTAGAAAACCGATCTCCTGGTCGAGCCCCTGCAAGCTACGGGTGGCGATGATGCGCCGGTAGCGCTTGCTGACCATGGTCTGCTCGATGGCCGCCGCCAGCGCCAGGATGGTCTTGCCCGAACCCGCCGCCCCGGTCAGGTTGACCAGGTGGATATCCGGATCGAGCAGCGCCAACAACGCCAGGCTCTGATGAATGTCACGCGGCTTCAAGCCCCAGGCTTCCTGGTGCAGCAAGGGCTCCTGGTGCAGGTCGAGCAGTAGCAGTTCGCCCTCGCGCGTGCCCTTGATCCAGCCGACGAACCCTTGCTCATCGATGATGAACTCGTTCACGTGCACCGCTGGCAGCGGCTCGGCCAATTGCACCCTGTGCCAGGTACGGCCACGTTCCTGACGCGTGTCGACCTTGCTGACCCGGTCCCAGAACGAGCCGGTGACCGAGTGGTAGCCCTTGGACAACAGCGACACGTCGTCGACCAACTGGTCGGTGCTGTAGTCCTCGGCGGCAATGCCGCAGGCACGCGCCTTCAGGCGCATGTTGATGTCCTTGGTGACCAGCACCACGTCCAGGTCGGTACGCCGTGCCCTGACTTCGAGCAGCTGATTGATGATGATGTTGTCGTTGAGGGTTTCGGGCAACAGCTTGTTCGGCTCGTTGCGCGGGGTCATCAGGATGGACAGATAACCTTTTGGCCCACTTTTGCCACGCTGGATGGGTACCCCCTGCTCCACCACGCTGGGCGAGGCATCACCCAGCGTCTGGTCGATCAGGCGGATGGCCTGGCGGCATTCGGCAGCGATACTTTGCTTACCGGCCTTGAGCTTGTCGAGTTCCTCCAGCACCGTCATGGGAATGGCGACGTGGTGCTCCTCGAAGTTGAGTAATGCGTTGGGGTCGTGAATCAGGACGTTGGTATCGAGCACATAGAGGATTGGCTTGCTGGAGGAAGGGGTGCGTCCTTGGTCATCCATACTCGGTCACCTTATGTCGAAGCGGCACGGCGTGGTCTGTTACGCCGCGGAGTGACTGCCGTTCTTCCCGTATCCGCGTTGTTACGGGCGGGAAGCGATCTGGCCAGGTGGACCCATGTGACGCCACCTGTGCTGCAGGAATCGGCTGTCTGGTTTCTTCATACCGCAAAAGCCATGACCGGAAAAAGCATTTTCATACGATTGCCAACTTTATTTTTCTGATTGACGAACAGGCCTTGGCGCCAGCGCCAAGCAGGTCTACAGTCAGAAGTCAGGTTGCTGCGCGCCCTGTCCGTATTCGCGACAATCCTGCCAACCAATGCCGCTTTGCGCGGTGTGTTCAAGCAGCCACTGCAGCGCAGGCCTGGCCTTGGGCAACGCGTCATGAAACTGGATCACGCCTTTGCGCCATAGCAGCATCAAGGTCAACACACGCTGGGCTGAGGCCTGCGCACTCAAGCCCGAGTCGTCCTGCGCATCGATATCCCACAGCGAGACCTGCAACTGCTGGCGCTGCATGAAGGCCTGGCCGTCGGCCCGCCGCTGGCCATAGGGCGGGCGAAACAGCGGCACGTACTGCTCGGGCAGGTCTGCCCGCACCCGTGCCTGGCTGCGGCTGATCGAGGCCTGCCAATCCGTCCACTGCGCGTGGGACCGGTACTCCCACCCCTGAATGCCTACGCACTGCCCTTGATACAAGCGCCGCAGGGCCGTCAGCGATTCGCCGTCACGACGTTGCTGCAAGCGGCTACCGAGCACGAAGAACGTCCCGTCGAGCTTCTGCTTGCGCAGGTAGGCGGCCAATTCGTCTGTGGTGCCCGCCGCCGCACCCGGCCCACCGGCAAAGGTGAGCAGAAACAGCCGGTCATTGAGCTCATCGCCGTTGCGCTCGGCCGCCGACAGCCGCTGTACTTCGCTGCTGGTCTGCGGCAACAACGCCGCCTTGCGCAGTTGCTCGTTCAGGTACTGCTCATGAAATTGCCGGCTGGGCTCGATCCAGCCCGTGTAGAACTCACCCACATCCGTGGCGAAGGTCGCCGCTTGCAAGCGCAGTTCGGCCATCGACGTCACCGCATAGCAAAAGGACGCATCCTGCTCGCAACTGCGTTGCGCCTGTTGATAACCTTGCCAAAGCCGCTGCCACAGCCGCGCCCTCACCTGCCTGACCTTCTGCACGTTGACCTGCCGCAGGCCCAGGCGAGCTGCCAAGGTATTCTCGTCGAGCAGCTCGTTCTCGTGCAGCACCCGGGCGAACGAGAGTATTTCGGCCCGTGATGCCACATCGAACAGCGCAGGGCTGTCCAGCTGCTCCGGCCACAGGCCACGGTCCAGGCTGGCCGGCGTGGCAGGGGCGGCTTGAACGGCCAGGCTCAACAGGCCAGCCAGCAGGGCTGTAACGAGGCGCACGGTCAGGGCTCCGCTCAAGGAAAACAGGCACTATAGCCGCTGTATCGGCCATGGGCGTTGACTATTGTCGCCATAGTTTGGACTTGCCTCTTCCAACCCTTAGAATCCCCGCTCAACGATGCCAGGAGCCGATCCGATGCTGACGGTGATTTCCCCCGCCAAGACCCTCGACTACGACACCCCGCCGGTGACCGAGCGTTTCACCCTGCCCCGCCACCTCGACCATTCCCAGGAACTGATCGAGCAGCTGCGAGCAATGAGCCCGGCGCAGATCAGCGAACTGATGCACCTGTCCGACAAGCTGGCGGGCCTGAACGCCGCGCGTTTCGGCAGTTGGACACCCGCCTTCACGCCAGAGAACGCCAAGCAGGCCCTGCTGGCTTTCAAAGGTGACGTCTACACCGGCCTGGACGCCCAGACCTTGACTGAAGACGACCTCAGCTACGCCCAGGATCACCTGCGCATGCTCTCCGGCCTCTACGGCCTGTTGCGCCCTCTGGACCTGATGCAGCCCTATCGCCTGGAAATGGGCACCAAACTGGCCAACGCCCGTGGCAAGGACCTGTACGCGTTCTGGGGCACGCGCATCAGCGAGTGGCTCAACGAGGCCCTGGCCGAACAGGGCGACGATGTGCTGCTGAATCTGGCCAGCAACGAATATTTCAGCGCGGTCAAGCGCAGCGCCCTGAAGGCCCGGGTGATCAACGTGGACTTCAAGGACCTGAAAAACGGCCAGCACAAGATCATCAGCTTCTATGCCAAGAAAGCGCGCGGCATGATGAGCCGCTTCGTCATCGAAGAGCGCATCAGTGACCCGACGCAGCTCAAGCAGTTCGAGGTGCAGGGGTATTACTACAGCGCCGAGCAGTCGAAGGCCGAACACCTGGTGTTCTTGCGGGATCAGCCCGACGCATAGGGCGCTGAGCGCAACAGGTCGTCAGGGCAGCCTGTGTGCCACCTTGGCATCATGGGTGACCACCAGCAAGGTCGTGCCTCTTTCCTGGTTGAGGGTCAGCAGCAGGTGCAGCACCTGCTCACCGGTCTGGGCGTCAAGGCTCCCGGTGGGCTCGTCGGCCACCAGCAGGCTCGGCTCGGTCACCAACGCACGCGCGATCGTCACACGTTGGCGCTGACCACCGGACATCTCGGCGGGCCGCTTCCCCGCCTGGCTGGCAAGGCCTACGGCACGCAATTGCACCTCGGCGTGCTGGCGGGCAACGGGCAAGCGCAGCCCTCGATACGATAGCGGCAACGCCACGTTGTCCAGGGCGCACAACCGCGGCAGCAGGTTGAAACTCTGGAAAACGAAGCCGATCAGGCGGTTACGCATCACGGCGCGCTGGTCGGCGCTAGCGCCTGTCATGTCGTTACCGCCGATCCATACCTGGCCTGCGCACGGGCGGTCCAACAGCCCGATCAGGTTCAGCAACGTGCTCTTGCCCGAACCGGACGGGCCGATGACAGCGCACGTCTGCCCGCTGGGGATCAGCAGGTCGATGCCTTGAAGCACCGGCACGTCACCCTGAAACCGGCTGACATTGCACAGCTGTACGGCGGGCATCATGCGGGCTTGCCTGGTTCGTCAGGGCCTTCGAGCGGCGGGTGATCCTTCTTTGCCCGGTCTTCAAGCTTGCGGGCGGTTTTCAGGAGGGTGTCTATCAGAGAATCGGCTTCATCGCCGTGCGGTGGTTCGGTTCTGCCTATCATCGCAGTCAAATCAAATTCGTAGTTTCTAAAACTCGCCTCCATGATAGGAGGAAGTTTTTTGTAGTAATCGATCATTTCCCTCAGCGCATCGTCCCTGAAGTCTGTCCTGTCGTATTCCGCGTTGGCTTTGTCAACGATGTAGCGGGTCCACTGCGAATAACGATGACCCAATTCAGCACTGGCAGCGAGCCGCTCGTTGTAGGTGAAGTCTTCGCCCTCATCGTAACCAATCAGCGCCAATTGCTCTGTGGTGAGGTGTTTGAAGGGGTTGGCATCTTTCCCGTTGATAAAATCAGTTGCTTGCCGCGCCCTGGCTAACAGCGCCTGATCTTGCGTATCAGGGATGAAGGCATCATGCAGCGCCTTTGTATAGACGTAGCCTTGACCGCCTAGACCCATTTGAATGCGCGACCCAAGCTCCGCCAACTCCTGCCGACTCAGCTGGCTATCTCGGACAGCCGCTCGCTGCGCCGCCGCCGCGAGTTGACGGCCCAACGCTGAAACATCAGAACTTGACTCATGTATTTCAAACACGGGCGCTACGTTGCCCGCGTTCGTACCGGTCGTTGCCTCCTTTGCCCGCGTTACAGGTACAGCCCCTGCGGAAAAACTTGCCGTTCTCGAAATATGTTCCATCGCCGCACCTCGATTTGAAATTCCGGGAGTTCAATCGGTGAAAGTGCCTGCGTTTGCCATCAGCGCCAATCCAACAGCAAAGCAGGCTACGGAGCCGAGTTACTTCATGGTGAATTCGGCTTTCCAGGCGTAGTTGGAACTGAACCCCGAGTTAACGGCGGTGCAGGTTGCACCGCCGGCCGGCGTGGCAGTCTTGTTCCACTTAGGCTGCTTGATACCTCCTGACATCATCATGACGAACGTCGTGCTGAAGGCGCATGACTTGCGCCCTTGCGAATAGCGGAGCATTGCACCATTGGTGTCAGGGCTCACCAGACGCTGCACGGTGAACCTGATGCTCTCACCCGGTTTCACTTCATCGTGCGGCTTAGGGTTGGCAATCTGATACGTACTGGTCTCGTTCGCATTGGTCAGCTGGAGTTTCACCGACTCGGTTCCAAGATTTCTGAACGTCACTTCAACGGGTGGCCCGGCAAGGGCTGCAGCCGCCGCCAGCATGACGGCGGTGGCAGACAGGATTCGCATGCAGTTCTTCATCGTTTCAAGCCTCGTCTCTTCCATGTGGTTAGGGAGCAGACGCCTGCGTGGGCCGGCAACGCATGGACTGCGACGATCCTTCGTTCACAGCCGCCGATGACGACGTCTAGCCACGTTGGCGGCCCGGTGCTGAAAAACCTTAGGAAGCGAAGGGCCTTCAAGCGTTACGAAATATGGCGAGAAATCGTGAAACCCAGCCGTAAAGGACTGTTTATTGACGTCAAGAAATAAACACCGGTCCAAAAAATCTCAGATTGCCACCATCGCTCAGGCCGATTTTTTTAGTTTTTTTTCGCACCCGACGCTCATGCTGGCATATAAACATCTCGAAACATTTTCGCCCTTTATATACCGAGGTCAAACCGCCTCGTGCCATCAATTTGAAATTGTATGACCCTCGCGAAATACTGAAAAAACCCGCATACGAATGAATCTCAGGCCGGAACTTCTCTCAACCCTACTGCTCATAGGTGCCGTAACGATTTTGCTGTTCGTAGGTTGTAAGAGATGGCCTAAAGATAAATTCCCATACCGGAAAGTTGCCAGCATCTCGATATCAAACCCTGGCAATAAAATGTCGCGCCCAGCACGTCAATAATGGCCACGCCCAGCGCGGGTAATTGAACGCTATGGTTTTTATTTTAAATAGCACACCCAGCGACCCGGCACCTGTACATAAACATGAACAGACGTGCCGACCGCACCCAAGTACTTTCTAAGCGTGGCTCAAATGGGCGTGCTCAACTAAGCACTTTAAACGCATACGTTTAATGTTGAATGTGATTGCCTGGGGCGATGCCGATAATCGCCACGCCCCCGTGCGCCCTGAATTTGTTGTTGATCAACCCCACTCGGCACCTGCAAGTACAAGTGCCAGCGTGATAACACACGAGGTGATAGCGATGCGTATCAGCATCTTTGGTTTGGGTTATGTAGGTGCCGTCTGTTCAGGTTGCCTGACTGCACGTGGCCATGACGTAATTGGCGTCGATGTCTCGGCCACCAAGATCGACTTGATCAACCAGGGTAAGTCGCCCATCGTCGAACCAGGCCTGGAGGCGCTGTTGCAGCAGGGCATCGCCAATGGCCGCCTGCGGGGGACCACCGACTTTGCCGAGGCCATCCGGGCCAGCGATGTGTCGATGATCTGCGTGGGCACCCCCAGCAAGAAGAATGGCGACCTGGGCCTTGAGTACATCGAATCGGTGTGCCGCGAGATCGGTTTCGTACTGCGTGAAAAAGCCAGCCGCCACACCATCGTGGTACGCAGTACCGTGTTGCCGGGCACCGTGAAGAACGTGGTAATACCGCTGCTCGAAGACTGCTCCGGCAAACGTGCCGGCATCGACTTCGGCGTCGCAGTCAACCCTGAGTTCCTGCGGGAGAGCACGGCCATCAAGGACTACGACCATCCGCCGATGACCGTCATCGGTGAGCTCGACAGCGCCAGTGGCGACGTGCTCCAGGCGCTCTACGAAGAACTCGATGCACCTGTCATCCGCAAGTCGGTCGAAGTGGCCGAGATGATCAAGTACACCTGCAACGTGTGGCATGCCACCAAGGTGACCTTCGCCAACGAGATCGGCAACATCGCCAAGGCCGTGGGCGTCGATGGCCGCGAAGTGATGGAAGTGGTCTGCCAGGACAAGGCGCTGAACCTGTCCCAGTACTACCTGCGTCCCGGCTTCGCCTTCGGCGGCTCGTGCCTGCCCAAGGATGTCCGTGCACTGACCTACCGCGCCGCCAGCCTCGATGTGAAAGCGCCCCTGCTCGATTCGCTGATGCGCAGCAACGAGTCCCAGGTGCAGAACGCCTTCGACCTGATCGACAGCCACGACAAGCGCAAGGTGGCCCTGCTGGGCCTGAGCTTCAAGGCCGGCACCGATGACCTGCGTGAAAGCCCACTGGTGGAGCTGGCCGAGCGCCTGATCGGCAAGGGCTACCAGTTGGACATCTATGACGAGAACGTGCAGTACGCCCGGGTACACGGGGCGAACAAAGAGTACATCGAATCGAAGATCCCGCACGTGTCCTCGCTGCTCAATGCCGATTTCCAGAAGGTGATCGACAACGCCGACATCATCGTGCTCGGCAACCGTGACGAGCAGTTCCGCGCCCTGGCCCAGCACGCGCCGGCCGGCAAGCAAGTGATCGACCTGGTGGGCTTCATGGCCAAGCCCACCAGCCCCGATGGCCGCACCGAAGGCATCTGCTGGTAACGCCTGGCCAGGCGACGCGGTGCCCCATCCCGCGTCGCCCCTACCCTGAATTCTTCACGGATGCTGAACATGCAAAGGCTTAAGACAGCGCTGCTGCAGTGCGCCGGTTGGTTGTTCTACATGAGCCTTCTCATGCTGATCGCCCTGGCCCTGCCAGCCGACATCTTCGACCCGCAGTCCAGGCACTTCATCTTCCTGGTCGGCGCAGTTGGCATCTGGCGTTACTCCATGGGCGCCACCCACTTCATCCGTGGCATGGTCTTTCTGTACGGCGTCTATCCGTACCTGCGCCGCAAGGTGCAGAAGATGGGCCAGGCAGCCGATCCGTCCCATGTCTACCTGATGGTCACCAGCTTTCGCATCGAAGCGCTGACCACCGCCCAGGTGTACAGCTCGGTGATTCGCGAGGCGATCGACTGCGGCTTCCCCACCACCGTGGTCTGTTCGCTGGTGGAGATGTCGGACGAACTGCTGGTCAAGAGCCTGTGGGCCAGGTACAACCCGCCCCCTCATGTCACCCTGGACATCGTGCGCATCGCAGGTACCGGCAAACGCGATGGCCTTGCCTACGGCTTTCGCGCCATTTCCCGCATGCTGCCCGATGACGATGCCGTGGTGGCGGTGATCGACGGCGACACCGTGCTGGACGAGGGCGTGGTGCGCAAGACCGTGCCGTGGTTCAAGCTGTTCCCCAACGTCGGCGGCCTGACCACCAACGAGTTCTGCGAAGTGCGCGGCGGCTACATCATGAGCGAGTGGCACAAGCTGCGCTTCGCCCAGCGCCACATCAACATGTGTTCCATGGCCCTGTCCAAGCGCGTGCTGACCATGACTGGCCGCATGTCGATGTTCCGCGCCAGCGTGGTGACCAACCCCGAGTTCATCGCCGACGTGGAAAGCGACGCGTTGATGCACTGGCGCCTGGGGCGCTTCAAGTTCCTGACCGGTGACGACAAGTCCAGCTGGTTCAGCCTGATGCGCCTGGGTTACGACACGTTTTACGTGCCCGATGCGGCCATCAACACGGTCGAGCATCCGCCTGAAAAAAGCTTCTTCAAGGCCAGCCGCAAGCTGATGTACCGCTGGTACGGCAACAACCTTCGGCAGAATTCACGCGCCCTTGGGCTTGGCCTGCGCCGCCTGGGGCTGTTCACCAGCATCGTGCTGTTCGATCAGCGGGTCTCGATGTGGACCAGCCTGCTGGGCCTGACAGTGGCCCTCATCGCCAGCCTGAAATTCGGCATGGCCTACCTGCTGGTGTACCTGCTGTGGATCGGTTTCACCCGCCTGGTACTCACCTTCATGCTGCTGTGCTCGGGCCACAGCGTTGGCCCGGCCTACCCGGTGATTCTCTATTACAACCAGATCGTCGGCGCGCTGATGAAGATCTACGTGTTCTTCCGCCTCGACAAACAGTCGTGGACGCGCCAGCCCACCACCCTCAAGCGTGACCTCGCCAGCTTTCAACAATGGTTCAACACCTGGTCCTCGCGGGCCATGACCTTTTCGGCTGCCAGCCTGTTCGTCGCTGCGCTGTTCATGGTCGTGTGACCCCGCCCCGGATCGGAACTAACAGGAACAACCGCCATGAATACCGCCGTGAACGTCAACGTCGTGCATGAATCCGAAGCCCAGCGCCAGCACGCACGGGTGCGCATGCCTGCCAGGCTGCGCTTTGTCGACGCCCAGGGTCAGCCCCATGAAACCAAGGTAGATGACCTGTCGGCCGGCGGCCTGAGCTTCCATAGCCCGCATCCTCTGGCCGTAGGCCAGGTGCTGCAGGGCCGGTTGCAGTTCAGCGTCGATAACCTGGGGCTGTCGATGGACGTGGCGTTTCAGGTGCGCTCCTACGTCCCAGGCAGCGGTCGGGCCGGCGTGCAGTTCCAGAACCTGGAGCCGCGCGATATCGCCACCTTGCGCCACCTGATCACCAGCCACTTGTCCGGCGAGCTGATCACCATGGGCGATGTGCTCAGCACGCTGCAACGGGACAACTTCACCAAGGCGCGCAAGCAAAAGGACGCCGGCAGCGGGCTGGGCCCACTGGCCCGGTTCAAGGCGGTCAGCGTGACGCTGGGCGTGTTCGTGGCGGGCGTGGCAGCGTTCGGCTTCGTTGCCAAATCGCTGTATGGCCTGTACTTCGTCAGCCATGCCCAGGCCGCAGTCGTCGCCGTGCCTGTCACCACCATCACCATGCCCAGGGACGGCACCGTCAGCAGCCTGGTGCCAAGCGGCGCCCAAACGAGCAAGGGCGCCCCGCTTGCCAGCTTCAGCACCAGCATGCTGGACGTGCTCAAGGGCAGCCTGGACGACACCCAGCTCGACCCCGCCAAAATCCAGGAGCTGTTCGGCAAGCAACTGTCCGGCACCCTCACCAGCCCTTGCGATTGCATCGTCGCCCGCCAGCGTGTGGAAGACGGCCAGTACGCCGCCAAGGGCCAACCGATCTTCGAGCTGGTGCCACGCACGAGCACACCCACTGTCCAGGCCCGCTTCAGCTACCGCCAGTTCGACGAGGTCAAGCCGGGGACGCGGGTCAACTTCCAGGTGGCAGGCGAAGACCAGGTGCGCGCAGGGGAAATCGTCGCCAGCAGCAGCCTGGAACCCGACGCGCTGGCCGCCGACATCCGCGTACAGATCAAACCGGACAGCGCCCTGCCAGCGGCCCTGGCAGGCCGGCCGGTGTCGGTTGCCAGCAACCGCGGCCCTTCGCTGGACTGGCTGATCGGCAGTGCGTCGGCCCGTGACCTGTGAGGGCGAGGTGATGACGAGCATGCCAACCTTGCCTGGGTCCAACCCGCGCCCCTTTACTGCGTGCGCACTTGCCCTGACCGTGACACTGGCCGGTTGCGCCGGTCTGCCCGACCAGCGCCTGGCCAACGAAGCGCTCAAGCGCGGCGACCTGGCTGTGGCCGAACGCAACTACCAGGCACTGGCCGACCTGGGCTACAGCGATGCCCAGGTCGGGCTGGCCGACATCAAGGTGGCCACCGGTGACAGCGCCCAACGCGAGCAAGCCGAAGCCACCTACCGCGCCGCCGCTGCCACCTCGCCCCGTGCCCAGGCGCGCCTTGGCCGCCTGCTGGTGACCAAGCCGGGCAGCACCCAGGCCGAGCGCGAAGAAGCGCAAACGCTGCTCAAGCTGGCCGCTCGCCAGGGCCAGGGCAATACCCTGGTGCCATTGGCCATGCTGTACCTGGCCTATCCGCAGAGCTTCCCTACCATCAACGCGCAGCAGCAGATCGATCGGTGGCGTACCGAGGGCTACCCGGAAGCGGGTATCGCCCAGGTGCTGCTCTACCGTACGCAGGGCACCTACGACCAGCACCTGGACGAAGTGCAGAGCCTGTGCCAGGCGGGGTTGGCGACTGCCGACCTGTGCTACGTGGAGCTGGCCACCGTGTACCGCAAGCGTGGTCAGGCCGAACAGCTGACCGCCCTGATGCACCAGCTCGAATCGGCTTACGCTCGCGGGGCAGTGCCTGCCAGCCGGGTGGACAGCGTCGCTCGCGTGCTGGCCGACCGCAGCCTGGGCCAGACCGACGGGCAAGCTGCCAAGGCGTTGCTCGAACGCGTGGCACCGGCGTACCCGGCATCCTGGGTCAGCCTGGCGCAGCTGCTGTACGACTTCCCTGAACTGGGGGACACCGACCATTTGCTGGCTTACCTGAAAAAAGGCCGTGATGCGCAGCAGCCTCGCGCGGACCTGCTGCTCGGCCGCCTGTACTACGAGGGCAAGCAGCTGCCGGCCGATGCCGAGAGCGCCGAGCGTCACCTGCTGGCCGCCGCCACGGCCGGCAAGACCAGTGCCCGCTACTACCTGGGCCAACTCTATCGCCGTGGCTACCTGGGCAACGTCGAGCCGCAGAAAGCGCTGGACAACCTGCTGGCGGCCGCACGCGGTGGCCAGGTCAGTGCCGACTATGCCCTGGCGCAGCTGTTCAGCGAGGGGCATGGCATCCGCCCGCAACCTGCCGATGCATGGGTCTTCGCGCAACTCGCCCAGGCCAACCCGACGCCCCAGTCGGCCGAGCTGTTGCAGCAGATCGAGCAGCAGCTGGCGCCCGAGGCGCGCCGCCAGGCTCAGCAGACGCTGGCGCGGGAAACCCAAGCTCGCATGGCCATGACGCCCGGCGCCAGCAATACCCTGGCCCTGGATGTGCTGCAAGACGATGAAAACGACGTAGACGGTGAGGACGCGCCATGATGCTCAACCCTTTCGTCAAAGCCGGGATCGGCCTTGGCTTTGCCTTGCTGTGGTCCTGCCCGAGCCTGGCCCAGGTCACGGCCGAACGCAATTTTGGCCTGGAAGTGAAAGTCACTGGCCAGTCCGAAGACGACCGCGACCTGGGCACCCGCCCAGGCGGTGACGTCAATGGCCTGGGCCTGGACCTGCGCCCGTGGGTCTACGGCGAGCGCGGCAACTGGAGCGCTTATGCCATGGGCCAGGCGGTCACTGCCACCGATACCATCGAAACCGATACCCTGCGCCAGAACGACGATGGCACCACCACCGACACGGGCGCAGACAGTCGTCAACCGGACAAGAGCTACCTGGCCATGCGCGAGTTCTGGATGGGCTACAGCGGCCTGACCGCCTACCCCGGCGAGCAACTGCGACTAGGCCGGCAACGGTTGCGCAGCGACGATGGCATGTGGCGCGACACCAACATCGAAGCCCTCAACTGGACCTTCGACACCACCCTGCTCAAGGCCGACCTGGGTGCAGCCCGGCGTTTCAGCGAATACCGAACCGACCTGACCGACCTGGCCCCGCAGGACGAGGATCGTACTCACCTCTACGGCAATGTCGCTGCCCAGTGGACGCCTGGCCATTGGGTGGGCCTGCGGGCTCATCACACCCACGACAGCGGTAGCCTGAAAAACCCCGGCCAAACCGTCGACGCCCTGGACAAGACCCGCACCGGCGACCTGACATGGCTGGGCCTGGAGGCCAACAGCGATGCCTACAACTGGCGCAATGAGCATGACGTCAACTACTGGGGCAGCCTGACCTGGCTGACCGGCAACCGTGACACCCTCAGCAGCCGCCAGGTGGGCGACCAGCAAGTGGCCACCGGTACTCAACGCGGCGACGTCAATGCCTGGGCCACCGACCTGGGCGTACGCCTGCGCCTGAACCCGCAGTGGCAGGTGGGCGCCGCCTATGCCCGCGGCAGCGGCGGCGGTGACGAGGGCGGCAACAACTTCGAGCAGACCGGCCTTGAAAGCAACCGCTCCAACTTCACCGGCACCCGATCGCGTGTGCATCGCTTTGGCGAGGCCTTTCGTGGCGAGTTGGGCAACCTGCAGGCCGCCACCTTGTTCGCCTCCTGGCAGCTGCGCGACGACTACGACGCAAGCTTCCTCTACCACAGGTTCTGGCGAGTGGACGGTGCGCAGAACATAGGCTCGAGCGGCATCAACGCCGTAGTCAACGACAACGGCATCAACCGGCCTTTGGTCGAGGGTGAGAAAGACCTTGGCCAGGAAATGGACGTGGTCGTGACCAAGTACTTCAAGCAAGGCCTGCTCCCCGCCTCGATGAGCCAGGCGATCGACGAGCCTTCGGCTCTGGTTCGCCTGCGTGCTGGGGTATTCAAGCCGGGCGATGCCTACGGCAAAGAGGCAGACAGCTACATGCACCGCGCCTTCGTCGACGTGATCTGGCGTTTCTGAGGCCACGAGGAAATTGCCATGAACGTTCATCCCCATCTTCGCCACAGCCTGCTGGCCTGCGCCCTGCTGCTTGCCAGTGGTTCGACCTGGGCGGCGCAACCCGGCCTGCTGACCAAGGAACTGCAACAGGCGCGCAGCTATACCGTCTCTAGCGCACCGATAGCGCCGCTGCAGCTGGACGCGCCCAAGCTCCCTGACCTCAGTGGCTACACCGCACAGGCCGTGCAGCAAAAGATCGACCGCAGCCAGCCGGGCAAGGTCAGCCTGCGCCGTATGTTCCAGGAAGACAGCCTCAAGGCATTCGTCGGTGGCGACAACAAGGCCGCCGAATGGGTGCGGCGCCAACACGGCATTCCACAGGCCATTTTCATCGACGATGGCCACGTGGACCTGGCGCAGTTGAGCCGCCAGGTGCCGCGCCAGTACCTGTCCGAGGTGCAGCCCGGTGTGTACCTGGCGCGTCTGCCCATCGTGGTCGGGCGCACCGGGACGTTGGAGATCGACGGCAAGGTCAAGCAATTGCGCCTGTCCGAGGAAGGCGGGGCATTTCTGGTCAACGACGGCAAGCTGTTCATCACCGACACCCAGGTGACCGG
Source organism: Pseudomonas sp. UBA5666 (assembly GCF_002420785.1). Taxonomy (NCBI): domain Bacteria; kingdom Pseudomonadati; phylum Pseudomonadota; class Gammaproteobacteria; order Pseudomonadales; family Pseudomonadaceae; genus Pseudomonas; species Pseudomonas sp. UBA5666. Next base: position 37,971 of record NZ_DIIQ01000026.1, read on the forward strand.
GTGGCGCGAGCAGGCCAAAGGCCCGGCCACGTTCCGCTCGCCCCAGGCGTTTCGCCCGTTTCTGCTGTCCTGGGGCGGCACCGAGACCTACATCGTCAACAGCACCCTGGCCAGCCTGGGCTATGCGAAGTCCAAGTCCTATGGCGTGAGCATTTCCCAGTACACCCCCAACCTGGCCAAGCGCATGGGCCGGGCGGAGCCGACCGGCTGGATCATCGGTTCGCAGTTCAGCGACCTGTGGTACGGCTTCTACTGCTATGAGACGCGCGACTTCGTGGTCAAGGACAACACCTACCGCGACAACATCGTCTACGGCATCGACCCGCACGACCGCTCCCACGGGCTGATCATCGCCGGCAACAGCGTGCATGGCACGCGCAAGAAGCACGGCATCATCGTTTCGCGGGAGGTGAACGACAGCTGGATCTTCAACAACAAGAGCTTCGACAACAAGCTGTCAGGCGTCGTGATCGATCGCAACAGCGTCAACAACCTGGTGGCCTACAACCAGATCTACCGCAACCACACCGACGGCATCACCCTGTACGAAAGCGGCGATAACTTGCTGTGGGGCAACACGCTGGTCAACAACCGACGCCATGGCATTCGCGTGCGCAACAGCGTGAATATCCGGCTGTACGACAACATCGCCATGGCCAACGGTCTGGTGGGCGTTTACGGCCACATCAAGGACCTGTCCGACACCGACCGCGACATTGCCCTCGACCCGTTCGACACCAAGGTGTCGTTGATCCTGGTGGGTGGGCAACTGGCGGCCAACGGCTCTGGCCCGCTGTCGATCGACTCGCCATTGTCGGTCGAGCTGTACGACGTGGCCATGCTGGCGCCGCGCAAAGCCAGCGGAATCACCTTCAACGGTGTGCTGGGCCAGCGCCAGGATGAAATCCTTAACCTGCTGGTACGCCAGCGCAAAGCCGTGCTGATCGACCCGGTCGAGCGCCAGACCGAATTGATCCAATAAGGAAGCCCGGACCATGACTCCACAAGCGATTACCGTGCTGGGCGTCACCTGCGCCCTCCTGGCCATCAGTCAGGGCTCACGCGCCGACACCGTGCAGGCCCCTACCTTCACGGCGGTGCCGTGCTGCCAGTTGTGCCCGCAGGCACACGATGCCAGCCGCTACACCACCCGCTACCAGCAGAACTTCACCACCCTGGTGCAGGGCCAGGGCGACTGGTTGTTCCGAACCCGTGAAGACCTGCGCACCGAATTCGACACCTCCCCTGCCGGGTACAAACGCCTGCAGCAGGTGCACGACGCCTTCAAGAAACGCGGTGTGGAACTGGTAGTGGTGTATCAGCCGACCCGGGGCCTGGTGAACCGAAACATGCTCGAGCCGGCAGAAAAAGCCGCGTTCGAATACCAGAAGGCACTGGGCAACTACCAGGCCATGCTCAAGCGCTTCGCCGCCATGGGCTACAACGTGCCCGACCTGTCGCCGCTGACCAACGAGCAGTTGCCTGCCGCCGACCAGGGCAAGGATTTCTACTTCCGTGGCGACCAGCACTGGACGCCCTACGGCGCCGAGCGCGCTGCCCGTATCGTGGCAGACACCGTGCACACGATGCCTGCATTCCAGGGCATCCCGCGCAAGGCATTCGAAACCGTCAAGTCCGGGCGCATGGGCAAGACCGGAACCTTGCACAACGTTGCCGGGCAGCTGTGCGGCACTAGCTATGCGGTGCAGTACATGGACCAGTTCAGCACCGAACCCAAAGGGGCCAGCGGCGATGACGACGACCTGTTCGGCGACCAGGGCAATGCCCAGATCACGTTGGTGGGCACGAGCCACAGCGGCAAGAACTACAACTTCGCCGGGTTTCTGGAGCAGTACATCGGCGCCGATGTGCTCAACGTCGCCTTCCCCGGCGGCGGTCTGGAGGGCTCGATGATTCAGTACCTGGGCAGCGAGGAGTTCCGCAAGCATCCACCCAAGATCCTGGTCTGGGAATTTTCGCCCCTCTACAGCCTGGAGCAGGAAACCATCTGGCGACAGATCCTCGGCCTGCTCGACGACGGCTGCGACGACCGCCCGGCGCTGATGAGCGCCAAGACTACGCTCAAGCCGGGCAAGAACACCCTGATGGTCAATGGCAAGGGTGGGGTGATCAAGCCGCTGGTCAACCGCCACCTGCAAATGGACGTGAAGTTCGACGACCCCTCAGTGAAGGTGCTGCAGGCAACCCTCTGGTACCTCAACGGCCGGCACGAGGACATCAAGCTGGAAAAACCCGAAACCTCCGATACCGATGGCCGGTTCGTGTTCCAGATGCGCGAGGACCAGGACTGGGCCGATCAGAAGCTGCTGGCCTTCGAGGTGCAGGGGCCGGAAAAAGGCACCCAGAAGCTCGAAGCCAAGCTGTGCAAACGTAACGACTTCGCCGGACCTGCGCAGACCGCGCAGGCCGGCCAGTGAGGCGAACATGACCCATTACAAACTGATTCTGCGCCCGGCCCTGCTCGCCCTCGCTCTGTTCGCAAGCGCCGCGCAGGCCTCGCTGGTGCCACCTCAGGGTTACTACGAAGGCATCGAGAAACTCAAGACGGGTACCGGCGATTTTCGCTGCGAAGCCCCGCTCACCCCGTATACCGGTGCCCTGCAGTTTCGCAGCAAGTACGAAGGCTCGGACAAGGCGCGGGCCACGCTCAATGTGGCTTCCGAGCACGCCTTTCGGACCTCCACCCAGGACATCACTGCCTTGGAAAAGGGGGTAAGCAAACTGGTCACCCAGTACATGCGCGACGGTCGACCGGCGCAGCTGGACTGCGCACTGGCGTGGCTGGGCACCTGGGCACGGGCCGACGCACTGATGTCCACGAACTACAACCACACCGGCAAATCGATGCGCAAATGGGCTTTGGGCAGCCTGAGCGGGTCATGGCTGCGCCTGAAGTTCTCCAACGCCAGGCCACTGGCGGCGCATCAGGCCGAAGCCGAGCTGATCGAGAAATGGTTCGCTCGCCTGGCCCAGCAGACGGTTAGCGACTGGAGCGACCTGCCGCTGCAGAAGATCAACAATCACAGCTACTGGGCGGCCTGGTCGGTCATGGCCACGGCCGTGGCCACCGACCGCCGTGACCTGTTCGACTGGGCAGTGAAGCAATACAAGGTCGGCGTCAATCAAGTCGACGACCAGGGCTTTCTGCCCAACGAGATCAAACGCAAGCAACGTGCGCTGGCCTATCACAACTATGCCCTGCCGCCCTTGGCATTGATCGCAAGCTTTGCCCAGGCCAACGGCGTGGACCTGCGCGCCGAGAACAATTTTGCCTTGCAGCGCCTGGGCGAAGGGGTACTGGCCGGCGCCCGCGACCCGCGTCATTTCGCCGAGCGCGCAGGCGAGAAACAGAACATGAAGGACCTGAAGGTCGACACCAAGTACGCCTGGCTGGAGCCCTGGTGCGCCCTGTACCACTGCGTGGGCGACACCCTGGCGCGCAAGCAGGGCATGCAGCCGTTCAACAGCTTCCGCATGGGGGGCGACATGACGCGCGTGTATGACCCAAGCGCAATGCGCAAGTACTAACGCAAGACCGTGCAAGGGGCGGCGTGTCGTGACGACACACCGCCTGCACAAAGCTAGGTGGCCTCCCGATTATCTGTGGGGGGTTTGGGGGGCGCTTTGCCCTGGATGCTGTGAGTCTTTAGGAGAACCGGGATGGTCTTTTCGTCCAACGTGTTCCTGTTCCTGTTCCTGCCGATCTTCCTCGGTTTGTACTACCTGAGCGGGCAGCGCTATCGCAACGCGTTGTTGCTGATCGCCAGCTACCTCTTCTATGCCTGGTGGCGCGTGGACTTCCTCGCCTTGTTCGCCGGCGTCACCCTGTGGAACTACTGGATCGGGCTGAACGTCGGTGCCGCCGGTGTGCGCAGCAAGCCCGCGCAACGCTGGCTGCTGCTGGGCGTTGGCGTGGACCTGGCCATTCTGGGCTATTTCAAGTACGCCAACTTCGGCGTCGAAAGCCTCAATGCGATCATCACCTCGTTCGGCCTTGAGCCGTTCATCCTCACCCATGTGCTGCTGCCAATCGGCATTTCGTTCTACATCTTCGAGTCCATCAGCTACCTCATCGACGTGTACCGCGGGGATACCCCGGCCACCGACAACCTGATCGACTTCGCCGCCTTCGTGGCGATCTTCCCGCACCTGATCGCCGGGCCGGTGTTGCGCTTCAAGGACCTGGTCGAGCAGTTCAACCACCGCACGCATACGCTGGACAAATTTTCCGAAGGCTGCACGCGCTTCATGCAAGGGTTCGTCAAGAAGGTGTTCATCGCCGATACCCTGGCGGTGGTGGCAGACCATTGCTTCGCCTTGCAGCAGCCCACCACCGGCGATGCCTGGCTGGGCGCGCTGGCCTACACCGCGCAGTTGTATTTCGACTTCAGCGGCTACAGCGACATGGCCATCGGCCTGGGCCTGATGATGGGCTTTCGCTTCATGGAAAACTTCCGCCAGCCCTACATCAGCCAGTCCATCACCGAGTTCTGGCGGCGCTGGCACATCAGCCTGTCCACCTGGCTGCGCGACTACCTGTACATCACCCTGGGCGGTAACCGCAAAGGCACGCTCAACACCTACCGCAACCTGTTCCTGACCATGCTGCTGGGCGGGCTTTGGCATGGCGCCAACGTCACCTACATCCTCTGGGGCGCCTGGCATGGCGTGTGGCTGGCGATCGAACGGGCATTGGGCATAGACACCCACCCGCAGCGCTTCAACCCGGTCAAGTGGGCCTTCACCTTCCTGCTGGTGGTGGTGGGCTGGGTGGTGTTCCGGGCCGAGAACCTGCACGTCGCAGCGCGCATGTACGGCGCCATGTTCAGCTTCGGCCACTGGCAGCTTTCCGAACTCAACCGCGCTCAGCTGACCGGCCTGCAAGTGGCGACTCTGGTGATCGCCTACCTGGCCTTGGCCTTCTTCGGCCTGCGCGATGTTTACCGTAACGCCCGAACCACGCCCACCGCATCACCCACCGCCACGCCAGTGCAGATCAACCGTGATGGCTCGCTCGGCCTTGGCTGGACGCGCGTGATGACCCGAACCCTGGTGCTGCTGCTGTTTGTCGCGTCGATCCTGAAGCTGTCGGCGCAGAGCTATTCGCCGTTTCTCTATTTCCAGTTCTGAGGCCGATGTGATGACCCGGACACTTCGCATGACCTACTGCTTGTCTTTCCTCGGCCTGTTGACGGGCATGGGCCTGTGGTCGACCTCAAGCCTGCACGGCTTTGAACGCACCGAACAGATGAGCCTGCTCGACGGCAAGCTGGCCAAGGCCACCGAACAACACTACGACGCCGCGTTTCCGATCAAGCGCCTGGGCACCAACGTGTGGGCCGCCCTGGATTTCAAGCTGTTCCACGAAGGGCGGCCAGGCGTGGTGCTGGGGCGCGACCAGTGGCTGTTCAGTGACGAAGAGTTCAAGCCCACCGCCGGTGCCGAGGCATTGGTGCAGGAGAACCTGGCGCTGATCCGCGGCGTGCGCGACACCCTGCAACGGCACGGCAGCCAGCTGGTGCTGGCGATCGTGCCGGCCAAGGCGCGGGTGTACGACGAACACCTTGGCCAGACACGACCGGCGAGCCTGCATGGGGAGCTGTACAACCAGTTTCATGCCAAGGCACGCCAGGCCAATGTGTTCGCCCCTGACCTGATGGCCCCGCTGGAACAGGCCAAGGCCCGCGGCCAGGTGTTTCTGCGCACCGATACCCATTGGACGCCCCTGGGTGCCGAAGTGGCGGCACAAGCGCTGGCTGCGGCCGTCAGCCGCCAGCGTCTGCTCGAAGCGAGCCCACAAGCCTTCGTCACCCAGGCCCAGGGCAGTGCGCCGTACAAGGGCGACCTGACCAACTTCCTGCCGTTGGATCCTTTGTTCTCCCACCTGCTGCCGCCGCCGGACACCCTCCAGCAACGCACCACCCGCCCTGTTGCAGCTCAAGCGGACGCAGGGGATGCGTTGTTCGCCGACCAGCAGATCCCCGTGGCGCTGGTGGGCACCAGCTACAGCGCCAACCCCCGCTGGAACTTCGTGGGCGCCCTGCAGCAGGCGCTGCACAGCGACGTGGCCAACTATGCCGAGGACGGCCACGGGCCCTTCCTACCCATGCTCAAGTACCTGCAAAGCGATGCCTTCCAACATGCCGCGCCACAAGTGGTGGTGTGGGAATTCCCGGAGCGCTACCTGCCCATGAAACCTGAACTCGACGGCATCGATCCGCACTGGGTCGCTCAGCTCAAGCACTCGCGCGACGCCGAAAAAAACCTGGCCTTGACGGCCACCCGAACCACCCACTGACCGAAAGAGGCAATGCCCATGACGACTCCATCTTCCATCGCCAAAGCCCTGACCCTCGCAGCCGGCCTGTCCCTGGCATCAGTACAGGCTTATGCCGGCGCCGACGCGGCGCTTTACGGCCCGAGCGCGCCGAAGGGCTCGACCTTCGTGCGCTTGTACAACGCAAGCAGCGCACCGGCTGGCGCCTCCGTCGGCAACACGCAGATCAAGCCGGTCGGCCCCCAGGCCAGCAGTGACTTCAGTTTCCTGCCAGGCGGTGACTACACCGCTCAGGTCGGCAGCCAGCGCGTACCGGTCAAGCTGGCCTCGGACCAGTACTACACCCTGGTCAACAGCCCTGCCGGTACGCCTCTACTGATCGAAGAGCCGCCGTTCAAGAACAAGCAGAAAGCGCTGGTACGGGTACAGAACCTGAGCAACCAGACGCTGGCGCTGAAAACCGCCGATGGCAAGACCGAAGTGGTCAAGTCAGTCGCCGCCAATGGCCGCGGCGAGCGTGAAATCAACCCTGTGAAGGTGGACCTGGCGCTGTTCCAGGGCGACCGGGAAGTCGGTGACGTGAAACCCGTGGCCCTGGAGCGCGGCGAAGCGGCCGTGCTGTATGTCACCGGCTCCGGCAGCACGCTGTCGCCGGTATGGGTCACCCGCCCTGTGAGCAGCAACTGATTGCCCTGCCCTCAATGACGATTGGAGAAACACGATGATCCCGGTAATTCTTTCTGGCGGTAGCGGTTCGCGTTTGTGGCCTTTGTCGCGCAAGCAGTTCCCCAAGCAGTTCCTGGCCCTGACCGGCGAGCACACGCTGTTCCAGCAGACACTCGAACGTCTGGTGTTCGAAGGCATGGACGCACCCATTGTGGTCTGTAACAAGGAGCACACCTTCATCGTGCAGGAGCAACTGGCCGCGCTCGACCTGCAAACCCAGGGCATCCTGCTCGAACCGTTCGGGCGCAACACCGCGCCGGCAGTGGCCATGAGCGCCATGAAACTGGTCAACGAAGGGCGTGACGCGTTGATGCTGGTGCTGCCTGCTGACCATGTCATCGATGACCAGAAGGCGCTGCAGCGGGCGTTGGCGCTGGCCACCGTGGCCGCCGAGCGCGGCGAGATGGTGCTGTTTGGGGTGCCGGCGACCAAGCCTGAAACCGGCTACGGCTACATTCGCTCGAGCCAGGATGCCTTGCTGCCCGAAGGCGTGGCGCGAGTGGCGCAGTTCGTCGAAAAGCCTGACGAGCAGCGGGCGATCGAGTTCGTTCAGGCCGGGGGGTATTTCTGGAACAGCGGCATGTTCCTGTTCCGTGCCAGCCGCTTTCTCGAAGAGCTGAAAAAGCACGACCCCGACATTTACGACACCTGTTTGCTGGCGCTGGAGCGCAGCCAGGTGGATGGCACCACGCTGAACATTGATGAAGCGAGCTTCGCCTGCTGCCCGGACAACTCCATCGACTATGCCGTGATGGAGAAGACCCAGCGAGCCTGCGTGGTGCCCATGTCGGCCGGCTGGAGCGATGTGGGTTGCTGGTCGTCACTGTGGGATGTGCACGACAAGGATGACCACGGCAATGTCACCAAGGGTGACGTGGTGGTGCAGGACAGCCACAACTGCATGATTCACGGCAACGGCAAGCTGGTGTCGGTGATCGGGCTGGACAACATCGTGGTGGTCGAAACCAAGGACGCCATGATGATTGCCCACAAGGACAAGGTCCAGGGCGTCAAGCAGATGGTCAAGACCCTGGACGCCCAGGGTCGCAGCGAAACCCAGAGCCATCCGGAAGTCTACCGTCCGTGGGGCTCGTACGATTCGGTGGACATGGGCGGGCGTTTCCAGGTCAAGCACATCACGGTCAAGCCGGGGGCCAGCCTGTCGTTGCAGATGCACCATCACCGCGCCGAGCACTGGATCGTCGTGTCGGGTACGGCTGAAGTGACGTGCGATCAGAATGTATTCCTGCTGACCGAAAACCAGTCGACCTACATTCCGATCGCGTCGGTGCATCGCTTGCGCAACCCCGGCAAGATCCCCCTTGAGATCATCGAGGTGCAGTCGGGCAGCTACCTTGGCGAGGATGACATCGAGCGGTTCGAGGATGTGTACGGGCGTACGTCCGAGTCGGCGCAGTGTGGTGGCGCGGTCAAGGCTGCTTCGCAGTGATTGCGCGGTGATGGGGGGCTCAAGCCCCGGGGCTGATTCGCGCTCCGGCACTTGAGCCCCACCTCGCCTTGCTCGATCCACAGCCGGCCAAGCCTTCCCCTTTTGAGCCTTCCCCCATTTCACGCTACGATGCTTCAACCCTCGCGCAACCAAGGTCTGCAAGCCTCATGATCATCGGCGCTCTCCTCATCCTCACCTGGCTGGTGCTGTTGCTGCGCTACCCCGCCAAGGCCTTGCCGATTTCGCTGGCTGCGGTGGGTGGTCTGGGCCTGGTGGCCTTGTTCGTCATCTGGCAGGACACTCGCGAAACCTCGCAACTGGCCCGCCTGGACATGCGCCTTGCCTATGCCCCCACCCAATGCCCCGCCGACCGCCCCTTGCAGGTCACCCTGAAGAACGACAACAAGGTTCCGCTCACCGAACTGCGCTGGCGTGTGGCGGCCTATGCGCCTGGCGACACCGTCAACCTGGCAGAAAACACCTACAATGCACCGCGCTACCGTGGGCCTGGGGAATTGCAACCCGGCGCGCAGTGGTCCGATTGCCTGCCGTTGCCTGCGCTACGCTCGGGCTACCGTGCACAGACGTTGGCGTTCAGGGCCGAGCACCTGCAAGGCAGCTTTGCCAACTGAATCCTTGTCGATGCCCCACTGCTGGCGACGCATCGGCGACTCGGCGCACACCCACTGCCCCTCTACCCAGACCCAAAGGCCTTCTGCATGTCGACTGTCCTGATCACCGGTTGCTCCAGCGGCATTGGCCGCGCCCTGGCCGATGCGTTTCGCGATGCCGGTCATCAGGTCTGGGCCACCGCCCGCCAGGCTGAAGATGTAGCGCGCCTGACCGCTGCGGGCTTCGTTGCCCGACAACTGGATGTCAACGACCCACACGCCCTGGCCCTGCTCGCGCAGGAGCTCGATGCACTGGACATCCTGATCAACAACGCCGGCTACGGCGCCATGGGGCCGCTGCTCGATGGCGGGGTCGACGCCCTGCAGCGCCAGTTCCAGACAAACGTGTTCGCGCTGGTCGGCGTGACACGCGCACTGTTCCCCCAGTTGCGTCGCGCCAGAGGCCTGGTTGTGAACATCGGCAGTGTCTCCGGGGTGCTGGTCACGCCGTTCGCCGGCGCCTACTGCGCCTCCAAGGCCGCCGTGAAGGCCTTGAGCGACGCCCTGCGCCTGGAGCTGGCGCCGATGGGCATACGCGTGATGGAGGTGCAGCCTGGAGCGATTGCCTCGCAGTTCGCCAGTCACGCCCAGCAGCAGGCGCAGCAGGTGCTGGCGCCGGAATCGCCGTGGTGGCCATTGCGTGAACACATTCAAGCCCGAGCCCGCGCCTCGCTCGACCGGCCAACACCGGCAGCGGTCTTTGCCCAGGGCGTGCTGAAAGCGACCCAGCGTTCGCCAGTGCCAGCACGGGTGCGGCTGGGCAACGGCAGCACTGCCTTGCCACTGATGGCCTGCCTGGTGCCGCAGCGTTTACTGGACAAGGTGCTGCGCAAACGGTTTGGCTTGTCACGAACGCTGTAGGGCGGTGACGGCGCCGCGCACTCAGACCTTGTCGAACGCCTGCCACCCTCCGCCGAGCGCTTTGTACAGCCCCACGAGCGCCTGGGATACTGCGGCAGCGCTGTCGATCCACTGCTCTTCGCTGGCCAGCAAGGCCGACTGCACGGTCAGTACATTGAGAAAATCCACCGCACCTTCCACGTATTGACGCTGGGCCGTTTCCAGGGCGATGCGGTTCTGGCGCACGGCTTCGGCGAGGCGATCGCGACGCAGCTGGCTGGCGTTGTAAAGGCGCAGCACATCATCGATTTCATGCCAGGCCCCCAGCACCACCTTGCGGTAGTTCAGGGCCGCTTCCTGCTGCTGCGCCTGGCGCAGTGCCAAGGTGCCCTTGAGGCGACCGCCTTCGAAAATCGGCAGCGACAGCTGCGGTCCGAAGGCGAAGCGGCGAGAGTCCCAGGCACCGAAGTCAGCCAGTTGCATGGCCTGGAAGCCCACGTTGCCAGACAGCCGGATACGCGGATAAAAATCTGCCTTGGCCACGCCGATGCTGGCCGTGGCAGCATGCAGGCGCGCCTGGGCCTGGCGGATGTCCGGACGACGCTCGGCCAGTTCCGAAGGCACGCCGATGGCGAACGTCTGCTGCGGGTCGGGTAGCTCACCGGCTTGCAGCAGGCTGTCCTGCAGACTGCGTGGGGGCTCGGCCGCCAGCAGGCTCAAGGCATTGATCAGATCGTCACGGCGTGCCTGCAAAGTGGGCAGGCGAGATTCGATCAAGGCGACCTGGGCGTTGGCCTGGGCCACGTCGAGCCGAGTGGCCACGCCTTCGGCCTGACGGTCTTCGGACAATTCAAGGCTGTGCCGCGCGACCTTGAGGTTGTCCTCGGTCACCTGCAACGTATGCTGCACCGCACGCAGCTGGATGTAATCACCGGCTGTTTCGGCGAGCAGGGCCAGCAGGACGCCGTTTCGGTCGTTCTCGGCGACCTCGACACTGGCGTCGGCCGCTTCGACCTGACGCCGCACACGCCCCCAGACGTCCAGCTCCCAACCTGCCACCAAGTCACCCTGCCACAGGTTGAAGGCCGATTTACCCGCGTTGCCCGAGGGGTCGCTCAGCCCCTCGGCGCTGTTGCGGGCACGGCTGTAGCCTGCATTGGCGTCCACCGACGGCTGCTGGTCGGCGGCCACAGTACTGCGCAGCGCACGGCTTTGCAGCAAGCGGGCACTGGCGATCTGCAGATCGAGGTTGCGCGTGGCGACCTGCTCGATCAGTGCACTGAGCCGTGGATCGTGAAAGCTGTCCCACCAGCGCAACTGGATGGCCTCGGCCACAGGTTGGCTGGGCGCGTGTTCACCCTGCAACGGGTCCCACTGCTGGGGCGCCTGGGCGTCAGGGCGCTGGAAGTCCGGGCCAAGGGTACAGCCCGTGAGCAGTGCAGCGAGCAGTACGGCTGCAGGGGTCTTTGTCTTGAAACGCGTGACGGGCCGCGATGAACTGACTACTTGTGGGCGGGCGGGTGCAGGGCTCTGCGCGTGAGCGATGTTCATCGGGCTGTCACCCCGCTGCCTGCCAGCTTATCGCCTTGGGTATCGCGGGTCGTGTCGATGGTCGCTTCGACCGACATGCCGACACGCAGGCGGGTCAACAACGGCTGCCCGTCATCGAAGACGATCTTCACCGGAATACGCTGGACCACCTTGGTGAAATTGCCGGTGGCGTTGTCCGGCTTCACAGCGGAGAACGTCACCCCTGTGGCCGGAGCGATGCTTTCGACGTGTCCATGGAGTTGTTCATCGGCAAAGGTATCGACGCTGATGCTGACCGGCTGACCAGGCTGCACGTGGGTCAATTGGGTTTCCTGGAAGTTGCCCACCACATAGGCCTGTTGCAGGGGCACCACCGACAACAGTCGCGCCCCTGGGTTGACGTAGGCCCCGATGCGCAACGCACGCTCACCGACCATGCCGTCGACCGGCGCCGTGATGCGGGTATAGGAGAGGTCCAGCCGGGCCTTTTCCACTCCGGCTTCGGCGCGCTTGAGCTGGCCATCGGCGCTGGCGACCTGGGCGGCGAGGATGTCCACCTGCTTGCGTGCAGCCACCGAAGCTGCGCGGGCATTGGCCAGGCGGGCACGGGCCTGGTCCACGGCGCTGCGCGCTTGCTGAGCGTTTTGCACGGTACCGGCGCCCTGCTCGGCCAGGCGCCCGTAGCGGCGCACCTCATGATCGGCGAACGCCGCCTCGGCTTCGGCGGCTTTCACCGCTGCCTGGGCCTGGGCAATCAGCGCGTCCTGGCGGTCGAGGGTGGCGCGGGCATCGGTGCTCTGGGCCTTGGCCACCAGCAGCTGCGCCTGGGCAGCGTCCAGGGCAGCCTGGTAGTCACGGGCATCGATGGTGGCCAACAGTTGGCCGGCCTTGACCTGCTGGTTGTCCTCGACCAGCACCTGCGTGATGAAGCCAGCGACTTTGGGCGCGACCACGGTGTAGTCGGCGGTCACGTAGGCATCGTTGGTGCTCTGCCGGTGATCGCTGCCCACCAGCCAGGGGCCGACGAGGGCGGCCAGCACGGCCACGGCCACAGCGCCGATGAACAGGGTTTTACGGTGGATGGTCATTTGGCGTTTCTCGAATTCAGACGGGGGTCAGGCCACCGCGCGCGGCGGATAGACCCGGGTGGGCATGACAGGGATCAGGCAGATCAGGGCCACGGCAATGACGGCCAGGACCTGGTAGAGGTCGGCCGAGGTCAGTACCAGCGCCTGGTCATGAATACGCTTGGCAAGGCTGGCAGCGTGGTCGTCCAGCAACGGGGCATTGCCCAGGCTGTCGACCAGGTGATTGGAATGAAAATGCCGGCGCAGCGTGCCCAAGGCATCCAGCAGCCCGCCCGCCACGACGGCGGACAAGCCCTTGACGGTATTGAACCAGGCCGAGGCGAAGGGGCCTTCCTGGGGGCTCATGCCCGTGGTCGAGAGCATCAGCAACGGCAGGACCGCCATCGGCTGGCCGAACACCTGCAACAGGTAGAACGGGTAGAAGTCGGTGCGGATCCACTGGCTGGTGAGCAGGCTGCTGCCGATGCAGGACGCGGCCAGCATTGCCAGGCCGATACCCAGCACCCAGCGGCAGTCGACTGCGCGGATGTTGCAAAGCGCGGCGGTCAGCGGCAGGGCGATCAATTGTGGCATGGCCACCAGCAGCATCAGCGGGCTGGTCTGGGCGGGCCGGTAGCCCTGGAGCTGGGCCAGGTAGGCGGACGGTAGGCTACCCACACCCGACAGCACGATGAGTACGCCTGCGACGGTTAGCAGGGCAAAGGCCAGGTTGCGCCGGCCCAGCAAGCGCAGCTGGAAAAACGGCAGGGGCTCGGACCACTCGTTGAACATGAACAGCACCAGGAGCAGCAGCCCACCGCCCAGCAGCCAGCAGATCAACGGCGAATCGAACCAGCCCCAGCGATCGCCCAGGGACAGCCCCAGCACGATACCGCAGATCGCCGGCAACCCAAGCAGCACACCACGCCAGTCGAACTGCCTGAAACGCTCCAGGCGCAATGGGTCCTGCGGCAACCCCCACGCCACGCAGCCACCGGCCACCAGCGACGGCAGGATGATCTGCCAGAACGCCCAGCGCCAGCCGACGTATTCGGTCCACAGGCCAGCCAGCGGTGTACCCAGGTTGGGGCCGAAGGTGGCCGTCAAGGCGTAGCACGCCAGGCCGTAGACCTTGATGCCAGGAGGCAGGAAACGCAGCGCCACGCTCATCAGCATCGGCGGCAGTGCACCCGAGGCGAGCCCTTGCAGCACCCGCAGCAGCATCAGGCTGTGCACGTTGGGGGCGAAGGGTTGCAGCAGACCCAGCACCGCGAAGGTACCAATGGCTGCCAAGGTGAAGCGCCGCAAGGAAAAGGTGGTCGCCAACCAGGGCGAAAAGGCCATTGCCGAGACGGAGGCTGCGCTGTACACCGCCAGCAGCCAGGCCCCTTCATCGGCACCGATGCCCATGGCCCCGCGGATATCGGCCAGGGAAATCTTGGTCACGGACTCGTTGAGGCCCGCACAGAGCACCGCCAGCAACACGCCGAACAGCCCGACCACCACCTGCAGGCCGAACGCGCCCTGTGCGGGGGCGGCCGGTGCAGGCGTGGCAGCCAGCCCACTCGCTGAGGCAGAAACGGCATTCATTTAGAGACATCTCCAGCAACAATTTTACGACTGGAGCGATTTTAGGCAGGGTGAATGCTGACGAAAACTGAATTATTGGCAGTTTTATATTGCGTCAAACGCAATGATCCCATGTTCAAGGGTCGCTTCGGGTACAGGCCTTGATCGTCTGACGCAGCCACTGGTGGGCCGGGTCGTTGTCAAAACGTGGGTGCCAGGCCTGCATCACGTTCACTTTTTCAAGGGGTACGGGAATTTCGAAGGAGCGCAGGGGAAGCTTCAGACGCTGGACGCTGTTCAGGATGTTGGCCGGGATCGGCAGGATCAGGTCCGAGTCAGGTAACGAGAACATCGCCGAGTGGAAGCTGGTGGTAATCAGCGCCACCCGGCGCTCGACCCGATGGTTGGCCAAGGCCACATCGATCGGACCGTTGGCACGGCCCCGGCGCGACACGCTGATCTGCGGGAACGCGGCGAAGCGTTGTGGGGTGATGTCCTGGTCGAAGACCGGATGCTCCATGCGCGCCAGGCCGACGAAGTAGGTGCTGAACAAACTCTGCACCTTAATCTCCGGCCCCAGCTCCACGGAGGAGCTGACGATCAGGTCGATGTGGCCGTTGCGCAGCATGGCATCGTCGTCACTGCTGCCTTCGGGCACGAAACGCAGCACGGTATTGGGCGCGTCGGCCAGCATCATGCGCAGCAGCTTGGCCCCGTAGAGGGCAATGAACAGGTCGTTGGTACGCACATTGAAGGCACGGTGCAGTTTGGACAGGTCGACGCCTTCACGGCTGCGAAACACCTGCCCGGCCTGCTCCACCAGGCCATGCACCTGCTCGCGCAGGGCCAGGGCGCGCGGCGTGGGCACCAGCCCGCGGCCAGCGCGCACCAGGATGGGGTCGCCCATGGCCTCGCGTATGCGCCCCAGCGTGCGGCTCATGGCGGCTGGGCTGAGGTTCATACGTTGTGCCGCGCCCACCACGCTGCCCTCATCGAGCAGCACGTCGAGGGCGACCAGCAGGTTCATGTCAGGCAGTTGCATGGTCGTTTTCCGAGACGACGTTGGGAAAGGGCGATGTTAACAGGTTGCTCGATTGCGCCCGACGCAATGTGCTCGTGCGTGGCAGGGCCTTTATTCGCAGCCTGGGTGAGGTCGACAATGGCAGCAGCAGGCTCGGCCCTGGCCGGCAGCCCAGCCACCCCCACGATCAAGGATTCCGTATGCCAAGCCCCGTGCTCATCGCCATCGACGCCTCCCCTGCTACCCAAGCGCTGCTCGCCCTGGCCCGCCGCTGGTGTCGTCCTGAAGACCATACCTTGCATGTACTGCTGGCCATCGATACTTCCTTTGCCGTGCACGAACAACCGGCGCCCTACACGGCCGACGAACAAGCGCAGTACCCTGCCGCGTGCGAGGAACAGCAACAGGCCGACCATGCCCTGGGCGAGGCGGTCCGTGACTTGCAGCAGGCGGGTTTCGCCTGCCAGGGCAGCATGGTGGCCGGTCGGCCTGTAGAGGTCATCGTGGCCAAGGCACAGGCCCTGAACTGCGAACTGATCATCATGGGGCACCGTCATCTGTCGCGATTGGGGCGACTGCTGGACCCTTCGATCAGTGCCAAGGTGATCGATCAGGTGCAGGTGCCGGTTTTGGTCGGGCCGGCTGAATGTCCCGCTTGAGGAGCCGGACCTTCAGGTGATTGCGGGACTTGCAGAAACGTGCCGCCCAGGCGCAACGCGCTGCAGCAGCAGGTTGCCGAGTGCTTCACTGCGGATCGACCACCACCGTACAGGTAGTCCCCGCTGCCAGGAAGTAACCTTCGGGCATCTGGTCGATATGGATGCGTACCGGCACCCGCTGGGCCAGGCGCACCCAGTTGAAGGTCGGGTTCACATCGGCAATCAGCTCGCGACTCTGCGGGTTGTCGCGGTCGTAGATGCCCCGGGCGATGCTCTCCACATGGCCCTGCAAGCGTTCCCCGCTCATCATCTGCAGCTCGGCAGGGTCGCCTACCTTCACATGGGGCAGCTTGGTTTCTTCGAAAAACCCGTACACCCAGAATGACGCCTCATCGACCACCGCCATCACCGCCTCGCCGGTACGTGCGTAATCGCCCTTATGAACGTTCAGGTTGGTCACATAGCCATCGACCGTGGCCACGATCCGGGTACGCTTGAGGTTCAACTCGGCAGCCGCCAGCGCCGCCTGGGCCTGCTGGTACTCGGCCAGCGCAGCGCTGGCAATGTTGCTGGCATCGTCGCGGTTTTCCTTGGAGATCACCAGGTTGTCCAGGTCGGCTCGGCGTCTGGCATTGACCCGGCGCATCTCCCAGGTGGCCTTGCGGGCGGCCACCAAGGCCTTGGCCTGTTCGACCGCCAACCGGTAGTGTTCCGGGTCGATCTGGATCAACAGGTCGCCCTTGCTGACCCGCTGGTTGTCCTTGACTGGCACATCGACCACGTAGCCAGGCACATCGGCCGCCACGTTGATGATGTCGGCACGCACCCGGCCATCGCGGGTCCAGGGGGTGGTCATGTAATGCAGCCACAGCTGACGACCGATCACCACGGCGGCCGCCAGGACCAGCAACGTAGCGACAAGGCTGAAGAACTTTTTCATCGAAGGATTCTCACCAGTAGAGCGACAGCGCCAGGGCCCCGAACAGGCAGACGAACAGGCTCAAGCGCAGCAGCGCCGGGTGCCAGAAGAAACGGTAGCCATCAACGCTGGCAATGAACCGGTCAAGCCCCCAGGCCAGGCCTAGCGCAAACAGGAACATCACGGTCAGGGTGGGCATGTACACGCCGTGGAAGGCGATTTCACGAGGCATGGGGCAAGCCTTTGGGTGGCGCAAGCGGTGAGTGGGGGTCGAGCAGGGATGAGCGGATAAAGTGCAGGTAGCTCTGGACACGGCGTAACACCGACGTGTCGAAGTGCCGCGCAAACGGCTCGTCGGTGGCCTGCACCCGGGAAATGGCATGGTCCACCGCCACAAGGGCACGCTCATGATTCCCGGTGCTGGGCTGCAAGAACAACCGCGCCAGGGCGCGGCCCATGACCCGGATAGCCTGGCGCCACGGCTGGGACTCGGCATAGGCCGGGTGCACGGGTGCCCGTGCCTGCTCCTTGCGCAGCTCGATGACCGCATGGCCGATTTCAAGCACGCTGAACATCCAGCCCATCAACTGGCTTTGCACCTGCGGCTTGCCGGCCGCCAGGCCATAGGCCTGGTGCAGCAAGTCGCGCGTGCGGCTTTCGAAGGCCGTGCCGATGCCGCGCAGACGCCCGCTGATAGCAAACAGCACTTGTTCACGCAGGGCCTGCTCCAGCCGGCTCCACAACCAGCGGCTATTGGGCGGCAGGATGATCGCGCCGGCAGCCGCGCACACGAACATGCCAACGACCATGGCGATGTAGTCGTTGATGAAGCTATACGGGTCATACACCGTCAGGTTGTTGGGCACCGAGCCGATGGCGAAGAACACCAGCAGGCCAATACCGTAGCCCGAGTAGGCCGGGCGCGACGAGAGAAACGCACCCAGCACGAACACCGGGGCCAGGACCATGCACAGCAAAGGGAAGCCGTCGATCCAGGGAAACACGAAGAAGGTTTCGAAAAACCCGACCACCGCGCCTATCGCCGTGCCGCACGCCATCTGGAACGACAGCCGCTTGGGGTTGGGCGAAGCCGCCGACAGCCCAGCGGTGACCGTGGCGATCAAGGTCATCATGGCGCCGCTTGGCCAGTCGCTGATCAGCCAGTAACTGCCCAGCAGCAACAGCACCGCTGCCGAGCGCAGCCCGGCTGCCAGGCATACCAGGGTGCTGGTCTGCGCCACGTAGGGTTCGTCCCACTGCTCTCGCGCGTGGTTGTGCACCGCCAGGGAGGCGTGGGTTTCGGCGTAGCTGTACATCTCGTCCACGAAGCGGTAGAGCAACTCGAACGCCGTGTGAAAATCCAGCAGGTCGGCTTCGCAGGGCGCGGTGGCCAGGTATTCGGCGCGCAAGCTGCGGACCTGGGCCTGCAACCCTTCGCGGTAGGCACCAAGCTCAAGGGTCAGGCGCAAGGCGTCGGCATCGGTCAACGCGCGTCCCACATAGGGTTCGAGCAGGTCGACGAGGGTGTGCAGGCCAGGCTCGATGGCGCTGACGATCTGCACGGGCCCACGTGCGCGAAGCCGCTCGATCAGGCGGTGCAGGGCGTTGAAGCGTGTGGTGATGGCCATGAATTCGCTGTTCATGCGTACCAACCGGCCACTGCGCCGCCGCATGTGCGGGTCCTCGAAGGCAGTGACGTTGCGCAGGCTTTCCAACCCCACCGCCTCGGCAACGAAGCGCACGTTGCTGCTTTCAAAACGCTCACGCTGGCTGTCGCCACGCAAGGCTTCGACCACCACGGCCGCGAACGCACCGAAACGCTGGTACAGGGCATTGCGCATGGCGGCACTGGCCGATTGCGGCAGGATGGCGGCGCTGACGAACGTGGACACCAGGATGCCCAAGGCAATCTCCAGCACTCGCCACACCGCTGCCATGAACGCCTGGTCCGGGTGCTGCAACACCGGCAGGCCGATCATCGCCGCCGTGTAGCCGGCAAGCACGAAGCCATACGCCTGAAAAGTGCGGTAGCGCATGGCGCCTGCCGAGCACAGGCCCACCCAGACGGCCAGGCTGGGCAGAAACAGTTCGGTGTTCTGCGGGAACACGGCCATCAATGCGACCATCATCACAGAACCCGCCAAGGTGCCCAGCACCCGGTAGAAGCTCTTGGCGAACACATGCCCGCTTTGCGGCTGCATGACGATGAACACGGTGATCATGGCGGTGCGCGGCTGCGGCAACTCCAGGCGCATGGCCAGCCACAAGGTGATGAAGGCTGCAGCCAGCACCTTGAAGATGTACACCCAGGTGACCCCATCGGTCCGCACCCAGGCCTGGAAACCGCGCCGCCATTGCAGGCTCTGCAACCAGCGCAGGGGTAAACCCCAGGTATTCATGGGCGCTCACTCGGCTTGGCGTTGAGTAGGGCGAGAGGTGCTGGCGTGGCTGGCGGCGCCTGGCGTTCTTCGTCCGGCACATCCGAGCCGGCTTGCAGACCGCCGCCCAGCGCAGTCACCAGCGCGGCGTGAGCGATCAGGCGCGCGGCCTGCACCTGCTGCTGAACCTGCTGCTGACGAAACAGCAGCGTCTGCGCGTTGAGCACGTTCAGGTAGTCGGTTAAGCCCCGCTGGTAGGCGACCATGGCGATGTCGTAGGTTTTCTGCGCCGCGGCGACCGACTCGGCCGCAAAGTGCGCCTGCGCCTGCATCGACTCACGACGCACCAGCTGATCGGAGATGTCCTTGAGCGCGCCGATCACCGTCTGGTTGTAGCGCGCCACGGCCACATCATAGTCGGCGGCGGCGGCCCCCAGTTGCGCGCGCAGACGCCCGCCATCGAAGATCGGCAGGGTGACGGCCGGGCCGACGGTGTAGTTGAACTTGCGCCCGGTGAGAAATGCCAGCGGGCCGCCGCCGGTGGCCACGAAACCCAGGCTGCCGACCAGGTCCACGTTGGGGAAGAAGCCGGCATGGGCCATGTCGATCCCCCGCGCTTGGGCCGCGACCTGCCAGCGGCTGGCGACCACATCGGGGCGCTGGCCGACCAGTTCGGCGGGTAGCCTGGAAGGCAGCGTCAAGGGTGCGGCAAGGGTCAGGCTGGGGCGCTGCAGCTGCGCGCCCTCCCCGGGCCCCTTACCCGCCAGGGCCGCCAGCTGATGAGTGGCCAGGGCGATATCCTCGTCCAAGCTGTCGATCTGGCGATGGGTTTCCGGCAGCGGCGCCTGAGCCTGGCTGACCTCCAGATGAGTACCGATGCCAGCGTCCAGTCGACGCTGGGCCAGGTCCAGAATCTGCTCTTGCTGCGCCAGTTGAGCCTTGATGATGTCGCGCCGGGCGTAGTGCAGGCTCAGCTCGATGTACACGCTCACCACCGTGTGCTGCAGCTCCAACTGGGCCTGCCTGGCCTCTGCGGCCTGTCGATGAGCCTGGTCCACGGCCTGCTCGCTGGTATTGCGCTCGCGCCCCCACAGATCAAGGGCGTAGCTCAGGCCAAGGCTTGCGTTGTTATCCCAGGTGGTGGCACCGGACAAATCACCCGGGCCATAGAAGGGATCGTCAGGCCAATTGTGCCGGTTGAGCGTCGCCCGACCGGTACCTTGCAGGTGTTCGGCCGACTCGGCAAGGCCAGCCAGGGCCCGCGCTTGACGCACCCGTGCTGCGGCGATGGCCAGGCTGGGGTTGGCGGCCAGCGCCAGTGCTATCCAGTGATCGAGTTGGGGGTCGCGGTAGGCGCGCCACCATTGCTGGTCGGGCCAGTGGGCATCGGCGGCGGCCTGCTCGATGGCTGCACTGGGGCTCAGGGTGTTGGCTTGCAGCGTTTGGGTCTGCGGGGCAATGCCCCAGGTTCCGATACAGCCGCTCAAGGTGAGGGCAAGGGCACAGGCACTGAACGCTTGGAGCGTTCCGATGATGCAACGCGGCACAGCTGCGATATCCCGAGGAAGAGGTGGAGGGGCTGGGCAATTCTAGGGGGCGGCCACACTGGCGATAAGCGCTGATTCCTGCGAATCTTTGTTACTGAAACGGCGATAATCAGCCTTTGGTCGAACGCAACTTTTCATCCTGGTTGCGCGACTTCGTGACACAATTTTGTCCTCTAGATCGAGAGTGACCCATGGACACCCTGCAAAACATGCGTGCCTTCAGTTGCGTGGCCCAGCTCGGCAGCTTCACGGCCGCAGCGGGCCAGCTGGACACCACCACCGCCAACGTGTCGCGGGCCGTCTCCAACCTGGAAGCGCATCTGCAAACACGCCTGCTCAACCGCACCACCCGCCGCATCGCGCTGACCGAAGCCGGCAAGCGCTACCTGATGCGCTGCGAACAGATTCTGACCTACGTCGAAGAAGCCGAGGCCGAGGCCAGCGACGCCCATGCCCGCCCGGCCGGGCAGTTGAAGGTGCACTCGATGACCGGGGTGGGCCAGCATTTCGTGGTCGATGCGATCGCCCGCTACCGCGAATCGCACCCGGACGTGACCTTCGACCTGACCATGGCCAACCGCGTGCCCGACCTGCTCGACGAAGGTTACGACGTGTCCATCGTGCTGGCCACCGAGCTGCCGGACTCAGGCTTCGTGTCACAACGGCTGGGCATCACCTACAGCATCGTCTGCGCGTCGCCGGCCTACATTGCCCGTCATGGCGTGCCGCAGAAGCCGGCCGATCTGCTCAAGCATGCCTGCCTGCGCATGGTCAGCCCGGTGATACCGCTTGAAAAATGGCTGTTCGATGGCCCCGAAGGCCAGGAAATGGTCAACATCACCAGCTCACCCTTCATGGTCAACACGGCCGATGCGATGCGCACGGCCATTCGCAGTGGCATGGGGGTGGGGGTATTGCCGATCTATTCGGCCATCGAAGGCTTGCGCAACGGCACCCTGGTGCGAATCCTGCCGCAATACCGGCTGCAGGAACTCAACCTGTATGCCATTTACCCGTCGCGCCAGTACCTGGACGCCAAGATCAAGACCTGGGTGGAGTACCTGCGCAACTCGCTGCCGGAAATCCTCGCGGCCCATGAAGCCGACCTGAAAGCGCATTGAGCCACCACCGGCAAGGGTTGCAGCCTGCTGCGCACAACCTGTAGCTTCAGGGTTTTGCCTTCAGGTGAACGATGAAAAAGACCGTCCTTGCCTTCAGCCGGATCACCCCGGCCATGGCCGAGCGCTTGCAGCACGATTTCACCGTGATCATGCCCGATCCCAAACGCGGTGACGTCAACGCGCAGTTCAACGAAGCCCTGCCGCATGCCCACGGCCTGATTGGGGTGGGCCGCAAGCTGGGGCGTGCCCAGCTCGAAGGGGCTGGCAAGCTCGAAGTGGTGTCCAGCGTGTCAGTGGGCTACGACAACTACGACCTGGACTACTTCAACGAACGGGGCATCGCCCTCACCAATACACCGGACGTGCTCACTGAAAGTACGGCCGACCTGGGCTTTTCCTTGATCATGGGCTGCGCCAGGCGGACCGCAGAGCTCGACGCCTGGACCAAGGCCGGCCATTGGCAGGCCAGCGTAGGGCCTGCGCTGTTCGGCAGTGACGTACATGGCAAGACCCTGGGCATCGTCGGCATGGGCAACATCGGCGCCGCCATTGCGCGGCGGGGTCGTCTGGGCTTCAACATGTCGGTCATCTACAGCGGCAACAGCCGCAAGACGGCTCTGGAGCAGGAACTGGGTGCGCAGATGCGCAGCCTCGAGCAACTGCTGGGCGAAGCCGACTTCGTCTGCATCGTGGTGCCGCTGTCCGATGCCACGCGCCAGTTGATCGGCGCCCGCGAGCTGAAGCTGATGAAGCCCTCGGCGTTTCTGATCAACATCGCCCGCGGGCCAGTGGTGGACGAAGCGGCATTGATCCAGGCCCTGCAGGACGGCACGATCCGAGGTGCCGGCTTGGACGTGTATGAAAAGGAACCCCTGGCCGACTCCCCGCTGTTCAGCCTGCCCAATGCCCTGACCCTGCCCCACATTGGTTCGGCGACCGCCGAGACGCGCGAGGCGATGGCCAACCGCGCCATCGACAACTTGCGCGCGGCGCTGCTGGGCGAGCGGCCGAGGGACCTGGTCAACCCTCAGGTGTGGAAAGGCTGAGCACGGGCGTTGCTGAGCGCACGGGCCGCCACCGGTGCGGCCCGGCTTCATGACCAGGCCTAGGCAGGCCGTGGCACCTCGGAACTACGCGCAGCCTTGGGTTTGCGAAACACCAGCACATTGCCCGCCATCACCGCCACCAGGCCAAGCAAGGCGGTGGGCGTCCATTGATAGCCTTCGACGGCCGCCGACACGTTCAGGGCCACCAGCGGGAAAAGCACCGTGCAGTAGGCCGCGCGTTCCGGCCCCATGCGACCGACCAAGGTCAGATACGCCGTGAACGCGATCACCGAGCCCGGCACCGCCAGGTAGAGCAGTGAGCCCACGTAGCGTGTGCTCCACTCCATCTCGAAGGGAATCCCACCCAACAGGCAGGCGATCGCCAGCATGCCTGCCCCATACGCCATGCCCCAGGCGTTGGTGGTCATGGGCTTGAGCCCGGCCGCCTGCTGCACGCTCGAGAGCATGTTGCCTGCCGAAAAACACAAGGTGCCGAGCAGTGCCAGGCCAAGGCCATAGAGGGTCTGGCGGCTGGCCGCATGGTGCGACAGCTCCGGCCAGAAGAGCAGGCCCAGGCCCAGCAAACCCAGGGCCCCACCGCCAAGTACATGCGGGGCTACCTGCCGGCCAAAAAACAGCCGGGCATTGATCGCGTTCCACAAGGTGGCGGTGGAGAACACCACGGCAATGAGGCCGCTGGCGATCCATTGGCTGGCGCTGAGAAAGCAGATGAAGTTGATGCAGAACAGGCACAACCCCTGGGCCAGGCAAATCTGGTGGCCGCGCCGCCCCATGGGCTGCAGGCGCCGGGTGAGCAACAGCACGGCAAACAGGATCAGCGCTGCCAAGGCAAAGCGATAGACGATGGATACCGGGATGGCGACCCCACCCAGCTGGAATTTCAGGGCAATCCAGGTCGTACCCCAGATCAGCACGGTGAGCAGGTAGAGCGACAGGTTCATGGTGTGTTTCCTTTGGGCCGTCCACGGGTGTCCCGGCCAAGGCAGGCATGCCTGGGTACCGGGCATCGCCAGTATTTCGCTCGGTGTCCCTGCCCTGCTTGCATAAACTTGCGCTTTTGCGCATCAGGGCGCTGTCACCAGTCCTTGGCCGCAGTAGCATGTGCAGCAGAGGTAGGCCCCGATGACGCCATTCACCCAGCTGCAAGTGTTCAATGTCATGCATGCATCACCCAACGCCCGGCTGGAGCTCAGCGCGCACCTGGGCGATGGGCTGGCGGCTGCGCTGTGGCGCAACCGCGACGATGCCCGCGACTACCAGGCACCCAGCCACCACACCCTGTCCTGCTACCTGGCCGACGGTACCGGCACCTTTCGACGCCAACGCCCGGCCGACAAAGGTGCTCCGGACAAGCTGTGCGTATTGCCGGCCGAGCACGAGTCGAACTGGGTGATCAACGGGGCCATCCGCATGGCCCACTTGTATGTGAGCCCAGCGCAGTTTGCGCTGGGGTGCGTACGCCTGCTCGACCGGGAACCGCGGGCGCTGCAACTGCAGGAGGCGACCTTCCTGGACGACCCCGGGCAGGCCCTGCGCTTTCGCCAGTTGTCAGGCCTTGACTGGAACGAGCCGGCCGAGCGTTTGCTGGCCAGCAGCCTGGCGCACGAGATCGTCGACCATGCCGTGCTCAGCCAGGTGGGCCTGCGCCAAGGTCTGCGCCTGAAGGGCGGGCTGGCGCCCAGCCAGCGCCGCCAGTTGATCGACTACATCGAGGCACACCTGGAGCATGCCCTTACCCTTGGCGAGCTGGCCGTGCGGTGCAACCTGTCCGAGTACCATTTCGCACGCATGTTTCGCGTGAGCTTCGGCTTGCCACCCCATCGATACCTGCTGGCCCGGCGCCTGCACCGGGCGTGCCTGCTGCTGCGGCTGGGCCATGCGCCCTTGGGCGAGGTGGCCCTGGCCTGCGGGTTCGCCAGTGCCAGCCATTTCAGCAATCGCTTCCGCCAGGTGCTGGCGGCCACGCCTGGGGAGTATCGCCAAGCCCTGGGCCGAAGGGCCGGTCGCTAGAATTCGAAGGTGCCCGATACGCTCACCTGCCGCGCATCGCCCACCGCCACGAAGTACTGGTTCACCGACGAGCTGTAGTACACCTTGTCGAACAGGTTCTTGACGTTCATTTGCAGGCGAACGGTGTGCTCGTCCAGTTGGGTCTCGTAGCTGGCGAAGGCGTCGGCCACCGTGTAGGACGGCAGGTCGAAGGTGTTGGTCGCATTGCCGGTACGCTCGCCCACATAACGAGCCCCGGCACCGGCGCGCAGGCTGTCGCCACCGAACAGGCTGCCGAAATCGTAGACGGCGGACAACGAAGCGCCGTGCCGCGCCACGTTCTGCAGGCGGTTGCCCTTGAGGGCCGGGTCCTGGGTGACCTTGGCATCGGTGAAGGCGTAGCTGCCGATCAGGCTCCAGCGCTCGCTCAACTGGCCGGTCAGGTCCAGCTCGACGCCCCGGGAGTTCACTTCACCGGCATTGCTGTAAACCGTCTCGCGGGTACTCGAATCGAAGTTGGACACCAGAACGTTGCGCTTGGTGATGTCGAACAAGGCCAGGGTACCCGTGATACGCCCCGGCACGTCGAGCTTGGCCCCAAGCTCCCACGACTTACCCTCTTCCGGGGCGATGGCGCCGTCGAGCACCACGTTGCCGGCCAGTGGCGCGATGGTCGAGTTGGGCTTGAACGACTCGCTGTAGCTGCCGTAGAACGAGAGTTGCTCATCGACCTTGTACACCACCCCCGCATGGGGAACCCAGGTTTGCCCACTGATGTCGGTGTTGGCATTGAACGGGCGCCCGCGACCGGCGTACTGGTCATATTGCTGGAAGCGCCCACCGGCCACCAGGATCCAGTGATCGTCCAGGTGCAGCGCATCCTGCATGAACAGGGCGTCGGTGCGCAGCTTGTCGGTCTGGTCACTGTCGGAGGCACGTACCGTGCTGCCTTCCACTTCACGCCCGTACACGGGGTTCAGGTAGCTGAAGGAGGTGCGCGGCGTCTGGCGGATCAGGTCGGCGCGGTACACCTTGCGGTCTTCATGGTCCAGGCCCACCAGCAGGTCATGCTGCAGGCCTGCCAACTGGACCGTGCCAGCCAGGCTCGCCGTGACGAACTGGTCCCGGCTCATGGCACCGCGCGTGCCATCGATGCTGCGCGACAGTGTGCCGGTGCGCGGGTTGACCCCGGTCACGCGTACCTGGCTGGCGTCATAGGTTTCCCGGTTGAAGCTGTAGCCCAGGTGCAGTTTCCAATCGTCGGCAAGCTGATGGTCCAGTTGCAGGCTGTAAAGGTCGGAGCGGCCCTGCATATCGTTGAACGGCTCATCCAGGCGCCGAGTGGCTGGGATGTCAAGCGGATGACCGTCGTTACCGAAGGCCGTGCCGCGGTCGAACGGGTAGAGAAACTCACGGTGCTCGTAGGCCACCACCACTTGGGTATCCTCGCCCAGCCAGGCCAGCGAGGGGGCCAGCAGCGTCTCGCGGCGCCCGCCATAGTTGCGCCAGTAGTCTTCGTCCGTATGGTCGGTAATCAGGCGGTAGGCCATGTTGCTGTCCCCCAGCGCGCCGGTGCTATCGAACCCGCCACCGCTGCCGTTCTTGCCATCGCCATAGGTCGAGCCGCGTGCAGTCAGGGCGTTGTAGGCCTGCAACTGCGGCCGCTTGCTGACCACGTTGATCACGCCGCCTGGATCCTGGATGCCGTACAGCAGCGAAGCCGGCCCCTTGAGCACCTCGACCCGCTCAGTGCTGGCACTGAGGCTGCGGCCCTGCACCAACGGCATGCCATCGCGCATGATCGAGCCGTCGCGGTTGTCGCCAAAGCCGCGCTTCATGACGGTGTCGGAGGTACCGCCGAAATTGTTGCCTTGGGTAATGCCGCTGACATTGGCCAGGGCATCGTCAAGGTTGCGCGGCGCCTGGTCGCGCAGCACTTGGGCAGGCACCACGTTGATCGCCTGGGGGATGTCCTGAGTGGGGCCCTGGCCACGCATGATCGAGGTGGTGTCCGGCGGCTGATAGCTTGAGCTGTCGAGCTGCGAAGTCACGGTGGTGGCCTGCAGGTTCAAGGCACCTGCGGTGTCCAGCGCCTCCAGGGTGAAGGTATGGGCATCGACCCGTCGCCAGATCAGCCCGGCATTACCCAACAAGCGTTGCAACGCTTGCTCGGCGCTCAAGGCCCCGCGCAGCGCAGGCGCCTGCACGGCAGGCAGCGTCAGGGTATGGACTACGCTCTGCCCGGTGACGCGGCTGAAGGCGTCCAGGGCCTGGAGCAGTGGCTGGGCGGGTTGGTCGAAGGTGTAAGCTTGCGCGCGTTGCGCCGCACTCACCGCTGGGGTGTAGACGAACGGCGGGAGTACTGCAAGACCGAGCCAGAGGGGAACGCAACGCAAGGTAGACTTCATGGACGCTGACCTGAGAGAGGGTGTTGAGTGCGAATGAATCGCACTTCCACGCACTACACGGTTCAGGGGTGGTGATACCTCACCTGCGGGATGAAGTTTTTTTGAGAGCATGGCATCAGGTGCATAACGACCAGCATTCAACGGATAACCGTGAACCGCCCAAGCACCGTCTGACGCGAAAAGCCCAACACTGCGCCCAGTGAGTCCAGCGCCTGCAGCGGTTCGGCAATGGGGAAACTACCACTGACTTCACGGTGCCCCAATGCTTCGTTGAGCAGCACGATGTGACCGGGGTAATAGCGACCCAGCTCCTCGACCACTTGCGCCAGCGGCGCCTGGGAATAGGTCAGCCAACCCTCGCGCCATGCCAGACGCTGCTCGCTGTCGACCGACAACGTGTGGCTGACCTGCCCCGCGCTGTAGCTCACCTGCTGGTTGGCAATCAGCTCACGGGCCACGGCCCCCTTGACTGGGCGGACCGCTACGCGACCGGCGCGTACGGTGACCTGGGTGGCGGCGCCCTGCTCGCGTACTTCGAACTCGGTGCCCAGCACTCGCACCTGCCCATCCGCGGCCTGCACCACAAAGGGCTCGCCAGTGTGGGTGACCTTGAAGAACGCGGCGCCGTGCAGCAACCGCACGCGTCGCTGGCCTTTGTCGAAATGCACGGCAATCGCACTGTGGGCGTCCAGCGTGACCGCCGAGTGGTCCGGCAAGGTCACTTCGCGCCGTTCGGCCGACGTACTGTAGTCGGCGCGCAGATCCAGCAGCCAGTGCCCGGGCTGCCACCCAAGGAGCATGCCAATGGCCATGATCAGGCAAGCGGCCATGGCCAGCGCCCCTGCACGCCAACGCCTGGGGCGCCTCGTAGCAGGCGGCGTCATCCGGTCGAGGTAGTGTTGCAGGGCCAGCCGGTCTTCATCGGCCAGGGTCGCGGCAGCGGGAGCACTGTGGTTCCACAGCGCCTGCGCCTGCTCGTACGCAACCGGGTGCCGGGGATCGGCCAGCAGCCAACGCCTGAACGCCGCGCAGCGGGCCTGCTCGGGCTGCCCGTTGATGCGTACAAGCCACTGCAGGGCGGCATCGGATTGTGCCTGGGTGACAGCAGCTAACGTGGTCGTCACGGCGTGCCCCGTGGTCGTCGTGGAATGGGCGCGGCCAGGGCGACACTGGCCTTGCAGGCTTGCAGGGCACGCATCATATGTTTTTCCACGGCGCTTTGGGACAGTTGCATGGCGAGTGCTATTTCGCTGTACGTGCAACCGTGGACACGGTTGAGCAGAAAGATCTGCCGGGTACGCTCGGGTAACGCACGCAAGGCGTTTTCGATACGTTGCAGATCGTCATCCACCTCCAGGGTCTGCTCCAGCGTCTGGCTCACAAGGTGCGCGCTGTCCTGTGAAGCATCAGCGACAGCACGCTGTCGGCTGCTCTCGCTGCGCAAGTGATCGATGGCCAGGTTGCCGGCGCAGCGCATCAAGTAGGTGTCCAGGGCTTCGACCTTGACCTGCGCACGCCCCCAGAAGCGCAAGAACAGTTCCTGGACCAGGTCGGACGCGGTGGCCCGGCAGCCTACCCGGCGACTGACCAGCGCCTCCATGCGCGCGCGCTGGGCCATGAAGACCTGGATAAAGCGGGCACGAGCGCTCGATTCACCGTCCGAGCCATCGTTCTGCGTCGTGGGGCTCATGGCATCACCCGGCTGACAGGACCAGCAACGGCCCCAGCAATGCGCTGACGGCGGCCATGCCGACCAGCAAGCGCGGCAGATACGGCAACGCGAACACCCACAAGGTCACACCTGCCATCACCACGGCCGTCCACTCCACCAGGCCGTGAGCCCAGCCCCGCGACTGCACAGCAAGGGCCAACGAGACCAGCAGCATGAGCCAGCCGGTCACGCGTAATAGCTGCGGTTGTCCTGGACCAGGCGTGCGCCCCAACAGCGTTTCGAAGTGCTTGGGCATGGCCAGGCACAAGGCGGCGAAACCCGCAAAGGCGATCAAGGCGATACCGAACATCATCGGGCCTGCGCCGTTTCATGGCCAACCTGGCTGGCGCGTGAACGGGAAAGCTTGGCCGAGGCCACCGCAGGGCGCAGCTTCTTGCTTGCCAGCCAGGCCAGGAATACGCCGCAGCCCAGTGCGGTGAGGTCGAACCCCGCCATACTCCAGTCGCCATCGATGATGGCGTGGTCGAGCCCGTGCGCCGTGGTCAGCGCGTTGAGCAGGGGCAACAGCATGAAGGCCAGCGCCCCGAGTGCCAATTGCTCACCCCAGGCCCGGCGACCGCTACGCGCAATGGCATGCGCCAGCGCCAGGCCCCACGTGATGAAAAACGCGTTGACCTCCCAGTCGGCACGGGCTTCAAGCGCCACCGGCAGCAGCCGGTTAGCCCAGAAAAAGCTGGCCACTGCCAACAGCAGCCCACTCATGCTGACGATATTGAGCACTTCCACCAGACGCAGCTCACGTGGAACGCGTGGGGTTTTGGCATGCTTGAGCTGGCGCTTGTCCAACCACATCACCAGGCCGGTCCCGATTACAGCGGTGCCCGCCAGCCCGAAGCAGAAATACAGCCATCGCAGCCAAGGGCCAGCAAAATTGCCCATGTGCAACCCGGCGAAACTGAATGCCGTCAGCATGGCGCCACTTTCGGGTTTGCCTTGTTCGAGCAGCGCGCCTGTGGCGCCGTCGAAGGTCCAGTTGGCACTGCGACGATAGGCAACGTGGTCGGCGGCAGATTGAGTGAAGGTGACCCGGGCGTTGCTGTCGCCCGGGTTCTCGACCCGAATGTTGCCCACCCGCGCCCCTGGTTGCAGCGCCTGGACCTGGGCATACAGACCCGGCAGTGGTGCAAGCGGCGCGGCGACCTGGGCTGCCTTGGGCGCCTCCCCTCCTCCAAACAGATCATTGAAATACTTCGAGGTGTCATCGCCGTAATGCGCCATCAGCCCTGCGGGCATGACCAGGTACATGAACAGCACCAGGCTGCTGTAGCTGATCATCAGGTGAAACGGCAGCACCAGCACGCCAATGGCGTTGTGACCGTCCAGCCAGGAACGCTGGCCTTTGCCAGGACGAAAGGTGAAGAATTCCTTGAAGAGCTTCTTGTGGGTGATGATGCCGGTGACCAGCCCCAGCAGCATGATCAGGGCGCAGAATGTCGACAGCCAGCGGCCATACGGATAAGGCATCTGCAGCTGGAAGTGGAACCGGTAGAAGAACTCACCGCCACGACTGTCGCGCGCCGTGATGGGCTCGCCGGTCTTGGCATCGAGGGTCTGGGTGACGAAACCGCGCGGCCCGCCGTTCGCATCCCGATACCCGACCTTCACCCCTGCTTCGCGCTCATTGGGCAAACGAATGAACCAGCTTTGCGAAGCGGGCGCCTGACGTTGCAGGTAGCGCTGCGCCGCCTCCAGTGCGGCCTGCGGGCTGGCGGCGTGATGGCTTATCTCAGGCTGCATCCAGTGGGTGATTTCTTCCTTGAAGTACGACAGGGTGCCGGTGAGGAAGATGGCAAAGAGCAGCCAGCCGAACAGCAGGCCCGTCCAGGTATGCAGCCAGGCCATCGCCTGGCGGAAGCCTTCTTTCATGGCAATTTCATCCAATGGACCAGTGCGCCAAGCAGCCCGAGCACCAGGCTCGGTATCAACACGCCCAGCCACGCTCGCCAGGCATCACGGCAGGCAAAGCAACCGATGAATGCCAGCACGTAGAACACGAACGACAGCATCAGGCCGATCAGCGTGGCGTCGACCGGCGCCACGGGCAGCGACACTGCCACGCAGAAACTGGCCGCAGACGCCAACAGGTAACCGCCGAGCAACGCCGCCAGGCTGCGTGAAGCCACGGCCAGGCGATAGCTGGGCGTGAGGCTGGCGGGTTTACGGGTCATGACGAAGTCCGGAAAGGGTCAGGCCAGCAATAATAATGATATGGATTCTCATATGCAAAGCCTGGCCGACAGCATGCCTGGCAAAAGTGAGCAATCGGCTTTGCTACAAGACATTTATTTTTTCGAGGGGGTTGAATTCGCTGTTCGCTTGCCTGACCTTAGAGTCAAGAGGCGCAGAAATTCCAAGGGTCTCAAGGGCCTGGCGTCTCCACGCGAGCAAGCTGAATAAGGATTGAATCATGCAAATCCAGGTCAACAGCAGCAACCACATCGATGGCAATGCCCGGCTCGACGAGTGGGTCCGCAACACGGTGCAAGACACGCTGGAGCGCTACGAGGAAGACCTCACCCGTATCGAGGTACACCTGCGCGATGAAAACGGCGGCAAACCCGGACCACAGGACAAGCGCTGCCAGATGGAGGCTCGCCCCAAAGGCCATCAGCCGATCTCGGTGACCCATACGGCCAATTCGCTTGACCAGGCGGTGGACGGCGCGGCTATTAAGCTGACCCACGCGCTGGAGCATCTGTACGGCAAGTTGCGCAGCAAGCGTGGCGTGCTGGAGCTGAGCGATCCGGAGGCTTGATCACCTGACCAGAATAGGGCCGCGCAGCGGCCCTTGCCTTATCCAGCCGCAGGGGCTCAGCCTTGCACTACTGCGCCTGTCACGACCGATAAACGGTTGGAACCTGCTCCCGCCCCCGCCAGTCAATTTCTGCATCATCACGTTGCAGAAGCGCCATCATGACCAACCCATTCGATCAGATCAGTGCAGCGTTCAGCCCCCAGTACCGGGTCAACCTGAGCATAGAGGCGCTAGACGGGAGCATCATGCTCACCTTGTCTGACGAGGCGGGCATTGCCGCCAAACGCTTGATCAGCCAGGCGCAACGCAACGACCCTGCTCGTTTGCAACGGGTCATCGACAGCATCCGCCTGGGTCTGGCGATAGACCGCAGCCAGAACCCCATGCAAGTGCTCGCCGCCCTCACGCGCCCCGGTGGCGGCCAAGCACGCAACGTCGTGGCCAACTGAGGGTTACTTGCCCTCTTCCACATCCTTGCCGCTGGCATCCAGGGCCTTGGTCGACGGATAGCGATACGACGCGTAGCGCACCACCAGAATGGCCAATGCCAGCAGCAGAATGCCCCCGCACACGTACAGCAAGCCTACATCCGGCGCCTTGTGGTGCGACACGTCGCCAATCAACAGGCGGGTGAGCGCCGTGATGGCCACGTACAGTAGAAAGCGGATGGGCATGTGGTTGGTCTTGAAATAGATGCCTACCATGGCGCCCAACTCCAGGTAGATGAACAGCAGCAGGATGTCATCCACACTGATCCCACCCTTGCCGAGCATGTCCAGGAAGGTCACCACAGCGGCATAGGCGGTTATCGCACCGATGCCGAACAAGGCCAGGTAGTGAAAGCCTTCGACGCACAGGTTGCCCAGCGAATCGGCTGAACCATGCAAGCCTTTGCGCAGTTTTTCTGCCCATTTGATGTTCACGATCAACGACTCCCCAAAGCTATCCAAAAAATGATGCGCTACCCGTATGACGCTTGTGCCATGCAGTTAAAGGGCCAGGCACAGGGGCTTGGAAGGTGGTCGAGTGACGCAGGACACGCGCAGCACCCGGGAAATTCAGGGTTGCGCGATTCGGAGAATGCCATTACTGTATATAGATACAGTAAATCGTTAACAGCAAAAAGGCATAGAGGTGATGAATGGCCGTCGAAGTGGTGTATCGCAGCAGCCGCGACCCGGAGCGCTTGTCCGCCGTTTTCTACACCTAATGCCTGTCCAGTTAGTGTCAAAATGCTTTGTTTTATTGTTTTAAATCAGCGCGTTAGACGCCAACTGACAAATCAGATACAGGAAGGCGGTGCATAGATTTTCGAAAGGACCTATGCCTAGTTATCAATGTTCATATGAAGACAAGCACGGATCGTAGAGATAACATCCATCGGATAGAATTTTTTTCAGGGCATTGCCCCAGGTAGGCAGCCCTTTAATTTTTGAGAGGCCATCATGGCAGTAGAAGTACTTTACCGAAGCACTCGAGATTTGGAGAAGGTTTTTTTGGATCGAAAACTAGCCGATGCACATGATCAAATGCTTGAATTGGCAGAAATTTTAACTTCCGTTCTCATTAAAAATGTACCAGGTCTTGACGAAAAACAAGCGGAGGACGCAAGCATTTTTATGGCGAAAAATAGAGCAATCTTTGCGTCGGCGTTTAAGAGTGGTGCTAATGCGTTGGATCAGTTGACAGGGAAAGACGATAGCGCCAACTGAGATGGTGTCACAACACATAGCCAACCCATTTGATGCATGGCGGAATCAGCATGCTTGAACGTCCCGCTTTCGGCTCCATAATCGCCCTTGATAATGGATAGCTATGGACGGGACGGTGCTTAAACTACTGAGCCTAGAAGTCCGATCGAATGCCCGATGCATCGAGAGTTTCATGGTCTTCGGATGTACTCGCCGCAGAGTCGATCCAATCCTCCTCTTGATCGTGCCAGTCGCCCGTGTCTACCATCAAAGAGTCTTCGACGAACTCTAGCGCCTCAGGATTTGGATTTGCCGCTTCGCAGGTCAATTCGCAGGTGTAATCGAACGACTCATCCAATTCGGCTCCATCGCCTCTTCTGAGATCAGAGTTAGATCCCCACTGCAGTGTTACCCCTATGCTACCGCTTACCCTGATGTGTACAGTCTCTGAGGTAATACTGGTAACCTCATGCGATTCCACATAGATTTCTTCAAGGGAATAGTGCGAGGCCAATGTCATCAACTTTGGAAATTATCCATAAATATCATATAATTAGCGCTCAAATCAGTGCATGGGAGAAGCCCTTTTGACTACCTATACCGCATCGCTTGACACCGCCAGCCAAGCCCTGGTTTGAAAATTGTACAAAAAATAACCAGTCCGCTCGATTGTCCCGCCTTCATCGCCGCCCACCGCCAGAATCCTCAAGACTTTACCCGCCGACGCCAGCTCACCTTCAAGAACCTCGTCCTGTTCCTGCTCAATCAGCCGCGCACGGCCCTGCAAACCGAACTCGATCAGTTCTATCGCGTACTCAATCAGGCGTCGACTGAGACGCAAATGGTCACTGCGCAGGCCTTCTGCAAAGCGCGCAAAAAGCTCAACCCCGAGGTATTTGAAAGTCTCAATCACCTCCTGCAGCAACAAATTGACTGCTTCGGGCTGCGTCAGAAGTGGCGTGGGCTGAGGGTGCTCGCGGTGGATGGCTCGACCGTGCATTTACCCCTGGAGTCGACCATGGCGTGTTGCCGCTGACCGAAAA
>NZ_DIIQ01000024.1:0-121801 GCF_002420785.1 Pseudomonas sp. UBA5666
CAGGTAGGGGTTTTGTCTTTGGGCTGAAAAAAACCTTTCTAGCCTGCCTGTCGCTCAAGGCACCCCTTCCTGTTCGTCAAGAGCCCGCATTTCGAGCGCCGGGCCATTCGAACCGCAATCTCCAGCCTATGCCGGCCTCCATAAGATCACTAGAATAACCCCACGCACTTACTCAGAAGCGTCCTATGTCCAACCCCGTCGAGCCAGAAACGCTGGCTGATCTGCCACTCGAAGACCTGGTCGCATGCCATGAATGCGATCTGCTCTTGCGCAAACCTGTGATCCACCCCGGTGAAAAAGCGCTTTGCCCGCGCTGCGGCTACGAGCTCTATGCGCACCGGCATAATGTGGTCAACCGCAGCCTGGCGTTGGTGCTGACGGCGCTCGCGCTGTTCATCCCAGCCAATTTCCTGCCGATCATGCAGTTGCATCTGCTAGGCCAGACATCGGACGACACGGTCTGGAGCGGCGTACTGGGGCTGTATGATTCGGGCATGCAGGGGGTGGCCATCGTGGTTTTCCTGTGCAGCATGGCCATACCGCTGGCAAAACTGATGTGTCAGCTGGCCGTTCTACTGGCGATTCGGCTCAACACAGGGCGCAGGTTAGGTTTGTTGCTGTACAGAACCTATCACCACTTGCGTGACTGGGGCATGCTCGAGGTCTACTTCATGGGCGTGCTCGTGGCCATCGTCAAATTGGTGGACTTGGCAGAACTTACCGTAGGGGTTGGTCTGTTCTGCTTCATCAGCTTGCTGTTGATTCAGGTTTGGCTGGAGGTTGTCATGTCACCGCACCAGGTCTGGAGTGCGTTATCGGGGGAGGACCCGCATGCGGGCGATTGATGCAGGTATCGTTGTCTGCAACGAGTGTCATGAACTGAACAGGCAAACCACAGGTGACGCATCCCAAACGTGTACGCGGTGCGGTGCCAGGGTGCATCCGCGTCGACCGAACAGCATCATGCGTACCTGGGCGCTGCTCATCGCTGCATCCATTCTCTATATTCCGGCCAACGTGCTGCCGATCATGACCGTCAGCTCATTTGGTCAAGGCACGCCCGACACCATCATGTCGGGCGTCATCGCCCTGCTCAAGCACGGGATGGTTCCGATTGCGGCCGTGGTATTTACGGCCAGTATTCTCGTACCTACGTTCAAACTGGTAGGAATCGGTTTGCTCCTGTATTCCGTGCAGCGCAGACAGCCCCTGTCGGCGCGGCAACGGATCTGGATGTACCGTTTCATCGAATTCATAGGACGTTGGTCCATGCTCGACATATTCGTCATCGCCATTCTGGTGGCAGTGGTGAATTTCGGCAGGATAGCCAATGTCGAAGCCAATCTGGGCGCTGTCGCCTTCGCAACTGTGGTGATCCTGACGATGCTTGCTGCTTTGACCTTCGATCCCCGATTGATTTGGGATAACACGGAGTCGGATGACGACCATGAGTGACCTGCCAACGGCTAAAACTCGGCCTGCCTCCAATTGGTCGGCCATCTGGATCCTGCCCTTGATCGCGCTGATGATCGGAGGCTGGCTCGCATGGCAGGCTTACCGTGAGGCCGGGGTGCAGATCGAGGTGCGTTTCGAATCGGGCGAAGGCATCGTCGCCAACAAGACCGAAGTCATCTACAAAGGCATGCCGGTCGGTAAGGTCAAGAGTTTGGTACTCGATGCCGAGGGCGAGAATCAGGGTGTCATCGCCACCATCGAGATGAACCAGGCGGCTGAAGGGCACCTGAACAAAGGCACGCGTTTCTGGCTGGTCAAGCCGAGCGTCAGCCTGGCGGGCATTTCCGGCCTCGAGACGTTGGTATCGGGTAACTACATTGCCGTCAGCCCCGGAGAGGGTGAGCCAACCAAGCGGTTCACCGCGCTCAAGGTGGCACCGCCCCTGTCGGATTCCGAACCTGGTTTGCACCTCACCCTCAAGGCCGAGCGCCTGGGGTCGCTCAATAAAGACAGCCCGATCTTCTACAAGCAAATCCAGGTCGGCCGCGTGAAAAGCTACCGGCTTTCCGACGACCAGAGCACGGTCGAGGTAAAAATCTTCATCGAGCCTGCCTACGCGAGCCTGGTGCGCAAGCATACGCGCTTCTGGAACGCCAGCGGCGTCAGCATCGATGCCTCGCTATCGGGGGTCAAGGTGCGCAGTGAATCGCTGTCGAGTATCGTCGCCGGCGGCATCGCCTTTGCCACGCCAGAGCACCGCAAGGACAGCCCGCCTACCGACCCAAGCCTGCCATTTCGCTTGTACGAGGACTTCGATGCAGCCCAGGCCGGTATCCGGGTGAAAGTGAAGCTGAGCGACTACGAGGGCCTGCAGGCCGGGCGTACGCCTGTCATGTACAAAGGCATCCAGGTGGGCTCTCTGAAGACCCTGAAAATGGAGGACAACCTTGCCAGCGCCACTGCCGAGCTGACACTGGACCCGTTGACCGAAGATTACCTGGTGGAGGGCACTCAGTTCTGGGTGGTCAAACCTTCCATTTCCCTGGCGGGTATCACGGGCCTGGAAGCACTGGTCAAGGGTAACTACATTGCCATCCGCCCTGGGGAGAAAGGTGCTCGACCTGAACGGGAGTTCGAAGCGCGCGCCAAGGCGCCGCCGCTGGACCTGAAGGCGCCGGGCCTGCACATGGTGCTGTTCGCAGATACCCTGGGTTCCCTGGAGGTGGGTAGCCCCGTGACCTTCAAACAGGTGAAGGTAGGTAGCGTGCAAAGCTATCAGTTCGCCCGTGACAGCAACCGTATTCTGATCGGTGTTCACATCGAGAAAGAATACGAAAAACTGGTAAACGGCTCGACACGGTTCTGGAACGCCAGTGGTATTACCCTCACCGGTGGCCTGTCTGGCATCAAGATCAAGAGTGAGTCCCTGCAAACCCTGATGGCAGGGGGCATCGCCTTCGACACGCCAAGGCCCAATGTGCCGCTAAAACGCCATATCCCGCGTTTCCGCCTGCATGAAAGCCAGGAGGCAGCCAACCGTGCCGGGACCCTTATCACGATCCGTGTGGAGCGCGCCGATGGGCTCAAGCCAGGCACCGCCATCCGCTTCCGGGGGCTGGATGTGGGCAGTGTGGAAAGTGTCGACCTTACCAAGGACATGCAGGCCGTGCTGTTGAAGGCACGTATTACCGAAGCTGCAGAGCGCATTGCCCGTGCCGGCACTCAGTTTTGGGTGGTCAAGCCATCCTTCGGCCTGGTGCGCACCGAAAACCTCGACACGCTGGTGGGCGGGCAGTACCTGGAAGTACAGCCTGCGGTCAAGGACAGGGGCCCGCAGCGTGACTTCATCGCACTGGCCGAAGCGCCCGAAGTAGCCGGTCCGGAGGTGGGTCTGCCAGTGACCCTCAGCGCACCTCGGCTAGGCTCCATCAAGCCCGGTGTGCCCGTGACATTCCGCGAGGTGGCGGTTGGCAAGGTGACCGACGTCGAGCTAGGCCAGAGTGCCGACAGGGTGCTGATCCACATTCTGATCGAGCCGCGTTATGCCAGCCTGGTACGTAGCGGCAGCCGCTTCTGGAACAGCAGCGGTTTCGGCTTCGACTGGGGCTTGTTCAAGGGCGCTACCGTGCGCACGGAGTCGCTGGAAACACTGATCGATGGTGGTATTGCCTTCGCGACGCCCGAGGGGGAACGCATGGGCACTCCGGCTCGGCCAAGGCAAACGTTCCCGCTGTTCGAGAAAGCTGAAGATGAATGGCTGCAGTGGGCACCCAAGATTCAGATCGCCAAGTAATGCAGGGTAGGGCCGCCATGCGGCCCTGCCACTTTACAGCGCGTGCGTTGAGCCGCGAGCCTGGCACTTCACAAAACCCAGGCATAAAAAAACCGACCCTGAGGTCGGTTTTTTGACTAGCGCGTCGCTTAGGCAGCTGCAGCTTCTTTCAGCGCCTTGATGTGGCCATTCAGACGGCCTTTGTGACGAGCAGCCTTGTTCTTGTGGATGATACCTTTGTCGGCCATACGGTCGATTACAGGTACAGCCAGAACGTAAGCGGCTTGCGCTTTTTCGGCGTCTTTTGCGTCAATGGCTTTGACTACATTCTTGATGTAGGTGCGGACCATGGAACGCAGGCTGGCGTTGTGGCTGCGACGCTTCTCAGCCTGTTTTGCACGTTTCTTGGCGGAAGGTGAGTTGGCCACCGTCGAGCTCCTCGAAAGACTTTAGGTAAATAGCAAACAAAATAGGCCGCGAATCATGCCGATCAGTCGGGCGGATGTCAAGGCCACTTGCAAGGTTCCGCCGAGCGGTGCGCCAACAAGCGGGAAAGATTCCTTTCTGCTGCGCGACCTGTACACTCGGGAATTTTTGGCTCCCCTGCGAAGGCGCGGGAGTATCGCACATTCGGACGCGCTCTGGCAGCGTCCTCTGTCATTGGCGTGAATCTTTTCGATGAACCTGCTCAAATCCCTCGCTGCGGTAAGCTCGATCACCATGATTTCGCGGGTGCTGGGTTTTGTCCGCGACACCATCCTGGCGCGTATTTTTGGCGCCGGCGTTGCTACCGATGCTTTCTTCATTGCGTTCAAGCTACCCAACCTGCTGCGCCGCATCTTCGCCGAGGGTGCGTTCTCCCAGGCATTCGTGCCTATTCTTGCCGAATACAAAAGCCAGCAGGGCGAAGAGGCCACGCGTACCTTCGTGGCCTACGTCAGCGGCCTGCTGACGCTGGTGCTGGCCGTGGTGACCGGCATCGGTATCCTGGCCGCGCCCTGGGTGGTGTGGGCCACGGCGCCTGGCTTCGTCGACAACGCCGAGAAATACCAGCTCACCACCGATCTGCTGCGGGTCACCTTTCCTTATATATTGCTGATCTCGCTGTCATCCCTGGTGGGCGCCATCCTCAACACCTGGAACCGCTTCAGCGTGCCGGCCTTCACGCCGACCTTGCTCAACGTGGCGATGATCGTGTTCGCCGTATTGCTCACGCCGTATTTCAATCCGCCGATCATGGCGCTGGCCTGGGGCGTGCTGGCCGGTGGCCTGGCGCAACTGCTCTACCAGCTTCCGGCCCTGAAAAGGATCGGCATGCTGGTGTTGCCGCGGCTGAACCTGAAAGATGCAGGCGTGTGGCGGGTGCTCAAGCAGATGCTCCCTGCCATCCTCGGCGTCTCGGTGAGCCAGATATCGCTGATCATCAATACCATCTTCGCCTCGTTCCTGGTGGCAGGCTCCGTCTCCTGGATGTACTACGCAGACCGGCTCATGGAGCTGCCGTCGGGTGTTCTGGGCGTGGCTCTGGGTACCATCCTGCTGCCGACCCTGGCCAAGACCTACGCCAACAAGGACCGGGAAGAGTACTCGCGCATTCTCGACTGGGGCCTGCGCTTGTGCTTTTTGCTGGTGCTGCCGTGTACGCTGGGGCTGGCGATCCTAGCCGAGCCGCTGACCGTGGCCCTGTTCCAGTACGGCAAGTTCAGTGCAACCGATGCCGCCATGACCCAGCAGGCGCTGATCGCCTATTCCGTCGGCCTGCTGGCAATCATTATGGTCAAGGTGCTGGCGCCGGGCTTCTATGCGCAGCAGAATATCCGCACGCCGGTAAAGATCGCCGTCTTCACCCTGGTCTGCACGCAGCTGTTCAACCTGGTGCTCATCGGCCCGCTGGCGCATGCCGGACTGGCCCTGGCCATCAGCCTTGGCGCCTGCCTCAATGCCGGCTTGCTGTTCTGGAAGCTGCGCACCCAGCAGCTATTCCAACCGCAACCAGGTTGGGCCATGTTTCTGCTCAAGCTGGTGTTGGCGGCAGGCCTGATGTCCGGTGTCCTGCTGGCTGGCATGCACTACCTGCCGGCCTGGGTCGAGGGAAACATGCTTGAACGACTGATGCGGCTGATGGCGCTGATCATGGCAGCCGTCGTCACCTACTTTGGTTGCCTGTACCTGTGCGGTTTCCGACCTCGGCAGTTCGCCCGCAAAGCCTTGCACTAAGGCTGCGGGCGCGTCAGGCGTCGGTTTTTCGCAATCCACGCCGCCCTTGGGCGCTGCTGCCTGTCACCGGCGCCCGGGTGTGGTTATAATCGGCCACTTTATGAGCAAGAAGCGCGTTATGCAGCTGGTTCGAGGTCTTCACAACCTGCGCCCCGAGCACCGGGGGTGTGTCGCCACCATTGGCAACTTCGACGGGGTTCACCGCGGCCACCAGGCAATCCTGGCGCGCCTGCGCGAGCGAGGCCAGGCCCTGGGCCTGCCGACCTGCGTGGTAATCTTCGAACCGCAACCGCGCGAGTACTTCACGCCCGATACCGCGCCGGCCCGCCTGGCCCGGCTGCGGGACAAGATCGCGTTGCTGGCCGGCGAAGGCATCGACCGCGTATTGTGCCTGGCCTTCAACCAGCGCCTGGGTGAGCTCGACGCCGATGACTTCGTCAGGACCATCCTGGTCGATGGCCTGGGCGTGCAGCATCTCGAAGTGGGTGACGACTTCCGCTTTGGCTGTGATCGCAAAGGCGATTTCGCCTTCCTGGTCCAGGCCGGCGCGCAGTATGGTTTTACCGTAGAAGCCGCCAACACCGTGATACAGGACGGCCTACGGGTCAGCAGCACCGAAGTACGCAAGGCGCTGGCGCAAGGCAATTTCGAGCTGGCCGAGCATCTGCTGGGCCGCCCGTACAGCATCACCGGCCGCGTATTGCATGGCCAGAAGCTGGCCCGCCAGCTCGGCACACCCACTGCCAACATCCAGCTCAAGCGTCGCCGCGTACCGTTGGCCGGTGTCTACCTGGCCAGCATCGAGATCGACGGCAAGGCCTGGGCGGGTGTCGGCAACATTGGCGTGCGTCCTACCGTTGCCGGTGACGGGCGCCCGCACCTGGAGATCCATCTGCTGGACTATGCCGGTGACCTTTATGGTCGCCGTCTGACGGTGGTGTTCCACCACAAGCTGCGTGAAGAGCAGCGATTCGCCTCCCTGGAGGCGCTGAAGTCGGCGATCGACGCGGATATCGCCGCCGCACGTGCACATTGGCACGCTCAACCGCTAACCAAGAGCCTGAAATGACCGACTACAAAGCCACGCTAAACCTTCCGGACACCGCCTTCCCCATGAAGGCCGGCCTGCCTCAGCGCGAACCGCAGATTCTGCAGCGCTGGGACAGCATTGGCCTGTACCAGAAGCTGCGTGAGATTGGCAAGGATCGTCCCAAGTTCGTCCTGCACGACGGCCCGCCCTACGCCAATGGCAAGATCCACATCGGTCATGCGCTGAACAAGATCCTCAAGGACATGATCGTCCGCTCCAAGACCCTGGCCGGCTTCGATGCGCCGTACGTGCCGGGTTGGGACTGCCATGGGCTGCCGATCGAACACAAGGTCGAAGTCACCCACGGCAAGCACCTGACCGCCGACCGTACCCGCGAGCTGTGCCGCGAGTACGCTGCCGAGCAGATCGAAGGGCAGAAGACCGAGTTCATTCGCCTGGGCGTGCTGGGCGACTGGGACAACCCCTACAAGACCATGAACTTCGCCAACGAGGCTGGTGAAATCCGCGCCCTGGCCGAGATGGTCAAGCAGGGGTACGTGTTCAAGGGCCTCAAGCCGGTGAACTGGTGCTTCGATTGCGGCTCGGCACTGGCCGAGGCGGAAGTCGAATACGCCGACAAGAAGTCGCAGACCATCGACGTGGCGTTCCCTGTCGCCGATGACGCCAAGCTGGCCGCAGCCTTCGGCCTGGCGGCACTCGAAAAACCGGCCGCCATCGTGATCTGGACCACCACCCCGTGGACCATCCCTGCCAACCAGGCGCTGAACGTTCACCCCGAGTTCCAGTACGCCCTGGTCGACATCGGCGAGCGTCTGCTGGTCCTGGCCGAAGAGCTGGTCGAGTCCTGCCTCAAGCGCTACGAACTGGAAGGTTCGGTGATCGCCACCGCCCCAGGCTCGGCCCTTGAGCTGGTCAACTTCCGTCACCCGTTCTACGACCGCCTTTCGCCGGTTTACCTGGCCGAGTACGTGGAACTGGGCGCAGGCACTGGCGTGGTGCATTCTGCGCCGGCCTACGGTGAAGACGACTTCGTGACCTGCAAGCGCTACGGCATGATCAACGATGAAATCCTCACGCCCGTGCAGAGTAACGGCGTGTACGTCGAATCGCTGCCGTTCTTCGGCGGGCAGTTCATCTGGAAGGCCAACCCGGCCATCGTCGAGAAGCTGGGCGAAGTCGGTGCGCTGATGCACACCGAAACCATCAGCCACAGCTACATGCACTGCTGGCGTCACAAGTCGCCGCTGATCTACCGTGCCACCGCACAGTGGTTCGTCGGCATGGACAAGCAGCCACGCGACGGCGAACCGCTGCGCGAGCGTGCCCTGAAGGCCATCGAGGACACCAAGTTCGTCCCGGCGTGGGGCCAGGCACGCTTGCACTCGATGATCGCAAACCGGCCTGACTGGTGCATCTCGCGCCAGCGTAACTGGGGCGTGCCTATCCCGTTCTTCCTGAACAAGCAGACGGGCGAGCTGCACCCTCGGACCGTCGAGCTGATCGAAGAGGTCGCCAAGCGCGTCGAGCAACAGGGCATCGAGGCCTGGTTCAAGCTGGACGCCGCCGAGCTGCTCGGCGTCGAAGCCGAGCAGTACGACAAGATCGCTGACACCCTGGACGTATGGTTCGACTCCGGCACCACGCACTGGCATGTACTGCGCGGCTCCCACGACATCGGCCATGCCACCGGCCCCCGCGCCGACCTGTACCTGGAAGGTTCCGACCAACACCGCGGCTGGTTCCACTCGTCGCTGTTGACCGGCTGCGCCATCGACGGCCACGCGCCATACCGCGAGCTGCTGACCCACGGCTTCACCGTGGACGAGAACGGCCGCAAGATGTCCAAGTCGCTGGGCAACACCATCGAGCCCGAGAAGGTCAACAACACCCTGGGTGCCGACATCCTGCGCCTGTGGGTCGCTGCTACCGACTACTCCGGTGAAATGGCAGTGTCCGAGCAGATCCTGCAGCGCAGCGCCGATGCCTACCGGCGTATTCGCAACACCGCACGCTTCCTGCTCTCCAACCTGACCGGCTTCGACCCGGCACGCGACCTGCTCGCGCCGCAGGACATGCTGGCCCTGGACCGTTGGGCGGTGGATCGCACCCTGTTGCTGCAACGCGAGCTGGAAGAGCACTACGGCGAGTACCGCTTCTGGAACGTCTACTCGAAGGTGCACAACTTCTGTGTGCAGGAGCTGGGTGGTTTCTACCTCGACATCATCAAGGATCGCCAGTACACCACGGGTGCCAACAGCGTCGCCCGCCGTTCCTGCCAGACCGCGCTGTACCACATCAGCGAGGCGCTGGTGCGCTGGATCGCGCCGATCCTGGCCTTTACCGCCGACGAAATCTGGCAGTACCTGCCGGGTGAGCGTAACGAGTCGGTCATGCTCAATGGCTGGTATGAAGGCCTGAGTGAGCTGCCGGAAGGCACCGAACTCGATCGCGCCTATTGGGACCGCGTCATGGCGGTCAAGGCTTCGGTCAACAAGGAACTGGAAAACCAGCGTACCGCCAAGGTCATCGGCGGCAACCTGCAGGCCGAAGTCACCTTGTACGCGGACGAGGGCCTGAGCGCCGATCTGAACAAGCTGGGCGATGAGTTGCGTTTCGTGCTCATCACCTCGGCTGCCAGCGTGGTGCCGTTCGCGCAGGCGCCTGCCGAAGCGGTGGCGACCGAGGTCGAAGGCCTCAAGTTGAAAGTGGTCAAGTCCGGCTACACCAAGTGCGGCCGTTGTTGGCACTTCCGTGCAGACGTCGGCAGCCATCCGGAGCATCCGGAAATCTGCGGTCGCTGTGTGGAAAACCTGACCGGCTCCGGCGAGGTGCGCCACTATGCCTAACCTTGCAGCGGGGCGCTTCGGGCGCCTCGTATGGCTGTGGCTGAGCTTGCTGGTCCTGGTCGTCGACCAGGCCACCAAGCTGTACTTCAACAACGCCCTGACCATGTACCAGCAAATTGTCGTCATCCCCGACTACTTCAGCTGGACCCTGGCCTACAACACCGGCGCTGCGTTCAGTTTTCTGGCCGATGGCGCCGGCTGGCAGCGCTGGTTGTTCGCCCTGATCGCCGTGGTGGTCAGTGCAGTGCTGGTGGTGTGGCTCAAGCGCCTCGGCCGTCATGAAACCTGGCTGGCCGTAGCGCTGGCCCTGGTGCTGGGCGGGGCCATCGGCAACCTCTACGACCGTATCGTGCTGGGCCATGTGGTCGATTTCATCCTGGTGCACTGGCAGAACCGCCACTACTTCCCGGCCTTCAACGTGGCCGACAGCGCCATTACCGTCGGCGCAATCATGTTGGCGCTGGACATGTTCAAGAGCAAGAAATCCGAGGAGCCGGTCCATGACTGACATTCGTATCGGCCAGAACACCGAAGTTACCCTGCATTTCGCCC
This sequence comes from Pseudomonas sp. UBA5666, assembly GCF_002420785.1. NCBI lineage: Bacteria > Pseudomonadati > Pseudomonadota > Gammaproteobacteria > Pseudomonadales > Pseudomonadaceae > Pseudomonas > Pseudomonas sp. UBA5666. The sequence continues at coordinate 10,394 of NZ_DIIQ01000024.1, forward strand.
TGCGCCTGGAAAACGGTGACACGGTCGACAGCACCTTCGACAAGGCGCCTGCCACCTTCAAGGTGGGCGACGGCAACCTGCTGCCGGGCTTCGAGGCCGCGCTGTTCGGTTTCAAGGCTGGCGACAAACGCACCGTGGAGGTGGCCCCGGAGAACGCCTTCGGCCAGCCTAACCCACAGAATGTGCAGGTTATGCCAAGGTCTCAGTTCGAAGGCATGGAGCTGTCCGATGGCTTGCTGATCATCTTCAAGGACGCCGCCAACGCCGAGCTACCGGGCGTGGTGAAGGCCTTCGACGACGATCAGGTGACCATCGACTTCAATCACCCACTGGCTGGCAAGACCCTGACCTTCGAGGTAGAGATCCTCGAGGTGAAGGCCCTGTAGGCCTGGAGCCGATCATGCAAATCAAACTCGCCAACCCGCGCGGCTTCTGCGCGGGGGTCGACCGGGCGATCGAAATCGTCAACCGCGCGCTGGAAGTGTTCGGCCCGCCCATCTATGTGCGCCACGAAGTGGTACACAACAAGTTCGTCGTCGAGGACCTGCGCAGCCGTGGCGCCATTTTCGTCGAGGAGCTGGACCAGGTGCCTGACGATGTCATCGTCATCTTCAGCGCCCATGGGGTTTCCCAGGCCGTGCGTCAGGAAGCCGGTGGGCGTGGCCTGAAGGTATTCGATGCCACCTGCCCATTGGTCACCAAGGTGCACATCGAGGTGGCCAAGTACAGCCGCGATGGCCGTGAGTGCATCCTGATTGGCCATGCCGGCCACCCGGAAGTCGAAGGCACCATGGGGCAGTATGACGCTAGCAACGGCGGGGCCATCTACCTGGTAGAAGACGAGGACGACGTAGCCAATCTGCAGGTGAGAGACCCTGACCACTTGGCATTCGTGACCCAGACCACCTTGTCGATGGACGACACCAGCCGCGTGATCGACGCGCTGCGTGCGCGCTTTCCGAACATCGGCGGGCCGCGCAAGGACGACATCTGCTACGCCACGCAAAACCGCCAGGATGCCGTTAAGCAACTGGCCGACGAGTGTGATGTGGTCCTGGTGGTCGGCAGCCCTAACAGCTCCAACTCCAACCGCCTGCGTGAGCTTGCCGAGCGAATGGGTACCCCAGCCCATCTGATCGACGGCGCTGAAGACCTGCAGCGGGCCTGGTTCGACCAGGTTGGCCGCATCGGCATCACCGCAGGCGCGTCCGCGCCGGAAGTGCTGGTGCGCGGCGTCATCGAACAGCTCAAGGCCTGGGGCGCTACGGGCGCCGAGGAGCTGGACGGGCGTGAAGAGAACGTCACCTTCTCGATGCCCAAAGAGCTGCGTGTGCGCTCGTTGATCTGATCGCCTGCGCGGGCCTGAGCGGTTAGCCGCGAACGCTCAGGCCCCTGCACCTGCGCACCCTCGGGTGTCGCGAGTTTCATTCGATACCCTGACTCTGCCGCTGGACGCCATCACCACTTGATGCTGGCTGGTGCCAGCCGACCGCGCGCATACTTCGAAAGTCGCCGCCAGCCAGTTGCCGGCGGGGTTCACTGGCAGGCCCATGGCCGTGAACGTCATCGTCGTACCTAGGTTCGCGGCGATCTGCAGAGGCCGACGCAGGCGGTGTTCATGCAGCACCCGCGAATCCTGCTCCAGCGTCACTCGCCATCCATTGCCCCATGCTTCGTCCAGCGCTTGCACCCGCACGGCCTCACCCAGCAGCATGGCGCGCCCACGCGCGCTCCGCAGCGTTTGCGCCAAGTCTCGCGTGACGGCAGCGCGGTGCACGTCATCGCTGAGCTTGACGTAGGCAGGCGCCCCCAGCTGCGTCAGGACAGCGAGCACCGCCAATGCCGACACCGTTTGTATCAGTGTTACTCCCTGTTGCTTCACCGTGCATTTCTCCTTGGACGTGCTTGGCTTTAGCTTCACGCACGCTGGGCCACCCTTCCAGTGGCAGGCGTACATCGACAATGCATGAAAAGTCGCAGGAGCTGCAGGGATGCAGGTAACGCAACGGGGCATGACGCTCCTGGAAACGCTGTTGGCCATGGTGGTGATTGCGGTGGGCATGTTTGCCGCAGCAGCGCTGCACATGCAGGCTTTGCAGGCCTCGCAAGACGCTCGGCAGCAGGTGCAGGCGGTGCTGGCATCTGCCAGTGCACATGAGCAGGCGCTGCCATGAGGCCCTGGCAAAAAGGGGTCGGATTGCTCGAGCTGCTACTGGCGCTGGCACTCGGGTTGATGCTGTTGGCCGGCGCCAGCCAGTTGTTCACCTCTGCCCACCGAGCGTGGCAGCTGCAAGGGGCAGCGCTGCGCATGCAGGAAGATGCACGGCTGGCCTTGTTGCGCATGGCCCAGGACATCCGCATGGCTGGCATGTTCGGCTGCCTGCGGTTGGAGCCCGCGGATCTGCCAGACGGCGACACCTTTACCGCATTTAGCCGACCTCTGGAAGTCGAGGGCTCAAACCTTGAGGTGGTGGTGGCCGACCTTCCTGGCCATCCGCTGAAGCCTCAATGGACCCTGCTCACTGACTGCGTGGGGTACGCCAAGGTACATCGAGGGCATGTCCAAGCCGCCGCGCCGCTAATGGCCATCCCCATCACCCGGCATCGTTACGCCGTCAGGGGCGCTACCCTGTACTTCACCCGTGGCAGCAGCACCCAGCCCCTGCTTGAGCATGTGCGCCGTCTGCACGTGGTGGCTGCGGCCGATGGCCAGCGCATCGACCTGCACTTGGATCTGTTCGATCCCGTGTTGGCGCTGGAGCAGCAGTACGTTGTCAGTGTGGCCCGCCGCAACGGGGGCGAGCCATGACGCGCGAACGTGGGGTGGTGCTGCTGTTGGCATTGGTGCTGAGCCTCTTGCTGGGTGTGCTGACCACCTCGGCGCTACGTGCGGCCGCCGTTGAGACGCAAATGGTGGGCCTGTTCAAAGAAGGGCAGCTGGCCTTCGAGCAGGCCGAAGCCACATTGGACGTTGGCAAGCAGTCGATCATGCAGGTACGGCCACCGCCATGTGAAGTGTGCCCGCCGCCTGAGCAGCCGCATCGCCTGGCCGGGGTCTGGGAAGCCGGGCCAGAAGGCTTTTTTCAGGTGCAGAACCTGGGCACCACGCAACGCGCCGTGGGTGTCCCGGCCGGGCGATCAGTGACAGTGTTCCGGGTAACCGCGGTCAGCCAGCTAAGTCATCCTCGTCAGGTGGTGGAAGCGGTGTATGCCAGCGATGGTAGTGCGCTTGTACGCATGACGTGGCGACAAAGATTCAGAGGAGACTGACATGCAGCAAGGCATCAGCCTGATCGAGCTGTTGATTGTGCTGGCCGTCACCGGCATTCTGGCAGCCATTGCCTACCCCCGTTACAACGACCACCTGCGGCAGGCAGCGCGCCACGAGGTGGTCGCCCTGTTGCAGGATGCTGCATTGCGCCTGGAACGCCATCGCTTGGTTACTGGCCAGTATGCCGAAGGCGACCCGAGCCTGCCTTCGGGCAATCGCTACTACAGCCTGCAAGCGCTGCGCGAAGACCAGACCTTCACCCTGCGCGCCCGACGTTTGCCAAAAGGGCTGATGGCCGAAGACCGCTGTGGCGATTTCGAGCTTGATCAAGCTGGGGTAGGGCGCAACCACGGCGCCATCGACAGCGCGCGCTGCTGGGGAGGCTGAACGGTCACAGGTGCCCGGTGCATCGCGGTTTTTTACTTCAGGTGTTGAATCGACAGATGAGCAAGCAAGTAGTGGTGGTCGGTGGCGGGGTCATTGGCCTGCTGACGGCATTCAACCTGGCGGCGAGCGTCGACCAGGTAGTGATATGCGACCAAGGCGAGGTAGGTCGCGAGTCCTCCTGGGCCGGGGGCGGTATCGTCTCGCCCCTGTACCCCTGGCGCTACAGCCCGGCAGTGACCGCCCTGGCGCATTGGTCGCAGGACTTTTATCCACAGCTGGGTGAGCGCTTATTCGCCAGCACGGGCCTGGACCCTGAAGTACATACCACCGGGCTGTACTGGCTTGACCTGGATGATCAAGCCCAGGCCTTGGCATGGGCGGACCGTCAGCAGCGGCCGTTGAGCGCCGTGGACATTTCGGCGGTGTACGACGCAGTCCCTGTGCTCGGGCCAGGCTATGAGCGAGCCCTCTACATGGAGGGCGTGGCCAATGTGCGCAACCCGCGCCTGGTCAAATCGCTGAAGGCGGCGTTGCTGGCATTGCCCAATGTGAGTGTGCGGGAGCACTGCCAGATCACGGGGTTCGTGCAGCAGGGCGGTCGTATCATTGGGGTGAGCACCGCTGAAGGCGAGCTGGCGGCCGACGAAGTCGTACTCAGCGCCGGTGCCTGGAGCGGCGAACTGCTGCGCTACTTGGGCCTTGAGCTTCCGGTCGAGCCGGTGAAAGGGCAGATGATCCTGTTCAAATGCGCTGAAGACTTTCTGCCAAGCATGGTGCTTGCCAAAGGTCGTTATGCAATTCCGCGCCGGGATGGTCACATTCTGGTGGGCAGTACGCTGGAGCATGCCGGCTACGACAAAACACCCACCGATGAGGCGCTGGCAAGCCTCAAGGCATCGGCAGTGGATCTGCTGCCCGGCCTGGAAGGCGCGCCTGTGGTTGCCCACTGGGCCGGGCTACGGCCAGGTTCGCCTGAAGGCGTTCCGTTTATCGGGCCGGTGCCCGATTTCGAGGGGCTATGGCTGAATTGCGGCCATTATCGAAACGGGCTGGTGCTGGCGCCAGCCTCGTGCCAACTGCTGGCCGATTTGCTCAATGGCGCCGAGCCTATCATCGATCCGGCACCCTACGCCCCGCAGGGGCGCCTTGGCTAACCGCCCGATCAGCCCTGTCGGCCAGGCCCCTGCTGCAAGTGTGCCTGGCTGCAATACCAGGTGTTGCCCTGCGCCAATGCCTGGTCGGTGGGCAGGTGCACGCCACAATGCGCGCAGCGAACCATTTTCAGCGGCGCGTCGAGCTTGGCCTCTTGGCGCGGTTGCTGGCTGAGTTTGAATTTGCGCCACAGCCAGAACGCGGCGGCGATCAGGACGATCCAGAAAAGTAGGCGAACCATGGTGTTCAGCTTGTCGAATGAAAGAGGATGACAGTCTAGGGCGCAGGCATAAAAAAAGGGAGGTCCCAGACCTCCCTTTCATGCAACGGCTGAATCAGTCGAACAGACCGAAGGTCATGTAGCTGAACCAGGAGCGGTTGCTGTCGGCTTCCTTCGGCCCTGGTGGCTCGATCGGGTCGCCGTTTTCATCCTTGGGCAGCAGCTCCTTGGGCATTTCATCACGCGCATCCTGGAACTGCTTGATCACGTCCTGGTTGGCGCGGGTCTGACCCGGTGGCAGCGGGGTGTCGGTTTCGATCAGGCCCAGCGTGGCCTTGGACAGCCAGCCGCGACCGTCAGACTCGGTCTGCTTGGGCTGGAACTCACCATCGGCCAGGCTTGGGTGGTCCGGGTAGTTGAGCTTCAGGGTTTCCAGGCTGGTGGCAGCCAGGTCGTCCAGGTGCATCTTCTGGTACGCCTCGACCATCACCGCCAGGCCGTCGCCAACCGAGGGCGTTTCCTGGAAGTTCTCGACCACGTAGCGGCCACGGTTGGCGGCAGCCACGTATGCCTGACGGCTGAGGTAGTAGTCGGCCACGTGGATTTCATAGGAGGCCAGCAGGTTGCGCAGGTAAATCATGCGCTGCTTGGCGTCTGGGGCGTAACGGCTGTTGGGGAAGCGGCTGGTGAGCTGCGCGAACTCGTTGTACGAGTCGCGGGCCGCGCCCGGGTCGCGCTTGGTCATGTCCAGCGGCAGGAAGCGCGCCAGCAGGCCACGGTCCTGGTCGAAGGAGGTCAGACCCTTGAGGTAGTACGCGTAGTCGACGTTCGGGTGCTGCGGGTGCAGGCGGATGAAGCGCTCGGCGGCAGACTTGGCAGCCTCCGGCTCCGCGTTCTTGTAGTTGGCGTAGATCAGCTCCAGCTGCGCCTGGTCGGCATAGCGGCCGAACGGGTAACGCGACTCCAGGGCCTTGAGCTTGTTCACGGCGCTGGTGTAGCTGGAATTGTCCAGGTCAGCCTGGGCCTGTTGATACAGCTCGGCCTCGCTGAGGTTCTCGTCGATGACTTCCTTATTAGAGGAACAGGCCGCGGTGAGCCCGAGGATGGCGATCAGCAGCAGGTGTTTCACTTGCATGGCGGCTTGCGTCCCTTTGACGGCCGCTGTCTTGGGCGGGGCCGTCCTGTTATGATGAGCGCCCCGGCCAACCCCGGGACAAAAGAAGCCGTATTTAACCACAAGCTCGCAGCTGAAACCAAAGGCTGTGCGCCCACTGAATCGAGCATGTCCGAGATCATTCAACTTAGCGCAGAGGTCCCGTCCGAACTGGGCGGTCAACGCCTCGACCAGGTCGCCGCCCAATTGTTCGACGAGTATTCGCGCTCGCGGCTGACGGCATGGATCAAAGATGGCCGTCTGACGGTCGACGGGGCTGTCCTGCGCCCGCGTGACACCGTGCATGGCGGTGCCGTGCTGGCCCTGGAAGCCGAGCAGGAGGCCCAGGGCGAATGGGAGGCCGAGGACATCGCGCTGGACATCGTCTATGAAGACGACCATATCCTGGTCATCAACAAGCCTGCGGGCCTGGTGGTGCACCCGGCTGCCGGCCATGCCAGCGGTACCTTGCTCAACGCCTTGCTGCACCACGTGCCCGACATCATCAACGTGCCACGTGCCGGCATCGTCCACCGCCTGGACAAGGACACCACTGGCCTGATGGTCGTGGCCAAGACCTTGCAGGCGCAAACCCACTTGGTCGACCAGCTGCAGAAGCGGTCGGTCAGCCGTATCTACGAATGCATCGTGGTGGGCGTGGTCACCGCCGGTGGCAAGATCGACGCCCCCATCGGTCGTCACGGCGGCATGCGCCAGCGCATGGCCGTCACCGACGGCGGCAAGCCAGCGGTCAGCCACTACCGTGTGCTCAAGCGCTTCCGCTCGCACACCCACGTGCGGGTCAAGCTCGAAACCGGGCGTACCCACCAGATCCGCGTGCACATGGCCCACGTCGGCTTCCCCCTGGTTGGTGACCAGACCTACGGCGGGCGTTTCCGCATCCCGCCTGCGGCAAGCCCGACCATGGTCGAGGCGGTCAAGACCTTCCCGCGGCAGGCCCTGCACGCACGCTTCCTGGCACTGGTGCACCCGGCGACGGGCGAGCGCATGGAATGGGAATCGCCTCTGCCCGACGATTTCGTCTGGCTGCTGTCGCTGCTCAATCAGGATCGCGAGAGCTTCATCGGATGAGTGGCTTGACGCAGTCGCTGCTGACGCCGGACTGGCCTGCACCAGCCTCGGTTCGCGCCTGCGTCACCACCCGCCAGGGCGGCGTCAGCCTGCCGCCTTTCGATACTTTCAATCTGGGTGACCATGTGGGGGACGACCCTGCGGCCGTTGCCCAGAACCGCCTGCGCCTAAGCGGCGAGTTCGACATCCAGCCCGCCTGGCTCAAGCAGGTGCACGGTCTGGCCGTCGCCGATGCAGACCCTTCCCGCGTGGTCGAAGCCGATGCCAGCTGGACCAACCGGCCAGGCATCGCCTGTACGGTGATGACCGCCGATTGCCTGCCTGTATTGTTTTGTGACCAGGCAGGTACGCAAGTGGCGGCCGCTCATGCAGGCTGGCGCGGGCTTGCCGGCGGTGTGCTCGAAGCCACCCTGGATCGTCTGAACGTACCACCGGCTCAGGTGCTGGTGTGGTTGGGCCCGGCCATTGGGCCGCAGGCATTCGAAGTGGGCCTGGAGGTGCGCGATGCTTTTACTGCGGTGCACCCTGAGGCCGCACGGGCATTCGTCGACGGCGAACGACCCGGCAAGCTGATGGCCGATATCTACGCCCTGGCCCGTATTCGCCTGGCAGCCCGTGGGGTCACGGCTGTTTACGGTGGCGGCTTGTGCACGGTGAGCGACGAGCGGTTCTTCTCCTATCGGCGTACCCCGCAAGGCGGGCGTTTCGCTTCTTTGGTGTGGCTGGCGCCGCGCTAGCGCGCAATGGGCTGTACCTGCCATTACACCTGTGCAAATCCAGCAGCTTGACCTCCGTCAACCGCGCTACGCTTGAATCTTCCAGAATCAGCCTTATCTATAAGACATCTCAGGCAGGTTTCTTCATAAACAGGCGCTGTCCATCGCTCCGACCTGCCCTTTACAGGAAGGTACATCATGCGAATAGACCGTTTGACCAGCAAGCTCCAGCTTGCAATATCCGATGCGCAATCCCTGGCCGTTGGCATGGACCACCCTGCCATCGAGCCTGTCCACTTGCTGCAGGCCCTGCTCGAACAGCAGGGTGGCTCCATCAAGCCACTGCTGATGCAGGTCGGCTTCGACATCAATAGCCTGCGTCAGGCCATGGTCAAGGAGCTCGACCAACTGCCGAAAATCCAGAACCCAACGGGCGACGTGAACATGTCGCAGGATCTGGCGCGCCTGCTCAACCAGGCAGACCGCCTGGCCCAGCAAAAGGGTGACCAGTTCATTTCCAGCGAGTTGGTAGTGCTGGCGGCCATGGATGAGAACAGCAAGCTGGGCAAGTTGCTGCTCAGCCAGGGCGTGAGCAAGAAAGCCCTTGAAAACGCCATCAATAACCTGCGCGGTGGCGCGGCCGTAAACGATGCCAACGCCGAGGAATCACGCCAGGCGCTGGACAAGTACACCGTCGACCTGACCAAGCGTGCCGAGGAAGGCAAGCTTGACCCTGTGATCGGCCGTGACGACGAAATCCGCCGCACCGTCCAGGTGCTGCAACGCCGTACCAAGAACAACCCCGTGCTGATCGGTGAGCCCGGCGTGGGCAAGACCGCCATTGCCGAGGGCCTCGCCCAGCGCATCATCAACGGCGAAGTGCCAGATGGCTTGAAAGGCAAGCGCCTGCTCGCCCTGGACATGGGGGCCCTTATTGCCGGCGCCAAGTACCGGGGTGAATTCGAGGAGCGCCTCAAAGGCCTGCTCAACGAACTGTCGAAGCAAGAAGGGCAGGTGATCCTGTTCATCGACGAATTGCACACCATGGTCGGCGCCGGTAAAGGCGAGGGTGCCATGGACGCAGGCAACATGCTCAAGCCTGCCCTGGCCCGTGGTGAACTGCACTGCGTAGGCGCCACCACCTTGAACGAATACCGCCAGTTCATCGAGAAGGATGCGGCCCTGGAACGTCGCTTCCAGAAGGTACTGGTGGAGGAGCCTAGCGAAGAGGACACCATCGCCATTCTGCGTGGCTTGAAAGAACGTTATGAAGTCCACCACAAGGTGGCCATCACCGACGGCGCTATCATCGCGGCGGCCAAGCTCAGCCACCGCTACATCACCGATCGTCAGTTGCCCGACAAGGCCATCGACCTGATCGACGAGGCAGCCAGCCGTATTCGGATGGAAATCGACTCCAAGCCAGAGGTGCTCGACCGTCTTGACCGCCGTCTGATTCAGCTGAAGGTCGAGTCCCAGGCACTCAAGAAAGAAGAGGATGAGGCTGCCAAGAAGCGCCTGGAGAAACTGACCGAGGAAATCGAGCGCCTGGAGCGTGAATATTCCGACCTCGAAGAGATTTGGGCGTCGGAAAAAGCTGAAGTCCAGGGTTCGGCCCAGATTCAGCAGAAGATCGAACAAGCGCGCCAGGAGCTCGAGGCCGCCCGCCGCAAAGGCGACCTGAGCCGCATGGCTGAGCTGCAGTACGGGGTTATCCCGGACCTGGAACGCAGCCTGCAGATGGTCGACCAGCACGGCAAGACCGATAACCAGTTGCTGCGCAACAAGGTCACCGAGGAAGAAATTGCCGAAGTGGTTTCCAAGTGGACGGGCATCCCAGTGTCCAAGATGCTGGAGGGCGAGCGCGAGAAGCTGCTGAAAATGGAAGCGCTGCTGCACCAGCGCGTCATTGGCCAGAGCGAGGCCGTTACTGCCGTGGCCAACGCGGTGCGCCGGTCCCGGGCAGGTCTGTCCGACCCCAACCGGCCCAGCGGCTCGTTCATGTTCCTCGGCCCGACCGGCGTGGGCAAGACGGAGCTGTGCAAGGCGCTGGCCGAATTCCTGTTCGACACCGAGGAAGCCATGGTGCGTATCGACATGTCCGAGTTCATGGAGAAACACTCCGTGGCGCGGCTGATCGGTGCACCGCCAGGCTATGTGGGGTACGAGGAGGGCGGTTACCTGACCGAGGCCGTGCGCCGCAAGCCGTATTCGGTGGTGCTGCTCGATGAGGTGGAGAAGGCTCACCCCGACGTCTTCAATGTGCTGTTGCAGGTGCTGGAAGACGGACGCCTGACCGACAGCCATGGCCGCACCGTGGACTTCCGCAATACGGTCATCGTGATGACGTCCAACCTGGGCTCGGCGCAGATTCAGGAGTTGGTGGGCGACCGCGAGGCGCAACGTGCCGCTGTAATGGATGCGGTAGGTGCGCACTTCCGTCCCGAGTTCATCAACCGGATCGACGAAGTGGTGGTGTTCGAACCGCTGGGCCGCGAGCAGATCGCCGGCATTACCGAGATCCAGCTGGGACGGCTGCGCAGCCGCCTGATGGAGCGTGAGCTTTCGCTGAGCTTGAGCCCGCAGGCCCTGGACAAGCTGATCGCAGTCGGTTACGACCCGGTGTATGGCGCGCGGCCGCTCAAGCGTGCGATTCAGCGATGGATCGAAAACCCGCTGGCGCAGTTGATCCTGTCGGGCAAGTTCGTGCCAGGTACGGCGATCACTGCCACCGTGGAAGGCGACGAGATCGTGTTTGCGTGATGTTGGTCGCATAGGATTGTTGGGGCCGTCTCGCGGCCAATGGGCCAGGCAGGCCCCGCGCGGTCAATGTAGGCGCGCCCTTGCCGGGGCGCCGGACCGGCCGTGATGGGACGCAACGCGGCCCCAACAACCTCTATGCTGTCTTCAAGGAGACCAGCTAACCCCCGTAAATCCGGGCCTTTGTACCCATCCAAGATAACTCGCTGAAATTTTTGAAATTTATGCTTGCATGATCAATCGAGTGGCCCTAATATACGCCGCGTTGTCAGGCACTAAGCGAATCACCAGCAACACCGGTGACCGCAAAACAACTTAGAAATCAGTAAGTTGAATGAAAAAAAGTTGTTGACAAGCAAAACGAAGAATGTAGAATAGCCGGCCTCAGCAGCGATAACGCGAAAGCGGATAGCCAAAGAGACCGAAGTTAACACAAGCTTCGAAGATGCAAGGTTGTACCGAAGTTCAGTTCCGCGATAGCTCAGTCGGTAGAGCAAATGACTGTTAATCATTGGGTCCCTGGTTCGAGTCCAGGTCGCGGAGCCAATCTCGGGGTGTAGCGCAGTCCGGTAGCGCGCCTGCTTTGGGAGCAGGATGTCAGGAGTTCGAATCCCCTCACCCCGACCATTTTCCGGGTCGTTAGCTCAGTTGGTAGAGCAGTTGGCTTTTAACCAATTGGTCGTAGGTTCGAATCCTACACGACCCACCATGTAAGAAGGGCATCTCGAATGAGATGCCCTTTTTCTTTTGTCTCGGTTTTTCCAAAGCCCTGTATTTTCCCGCAAATCCGCTATTCTGCCCTGTGTCTTTGGCAGTCTGGGGACCTATTGGCATGGGAGCCAACACATCAAGTGTCGTGGTCGTGGGTGGAGGCATCATGGGTGCTTCCATTGCGTGGCACCTTGCAAGGCTCGGTGCCCGGGTCACTGTTCTGGAGCAAGGGTCCCGCGCCGCCAGTGGCGTTACCCGTTGGTCCTATGGCTGGGTAGGCACCGCCAGCGCCAGTGCATCGGACAACCCGGCGGCATTTTCCTCCACGTTGCAGGCTATTGCCGATTTCAAACGGCTGGCGCTTGACCTCGGGCCTTTGCCGATTGCCGCCCGTGGCGCCATGGTGTGGTTGGAAAACGATGCACAAACGTCCGCCCTCATCAATCAGCAACGTTCTGCCGGCGTAAACCTTCAACCACTGAATGCCCAGCAGATAAGCGCCCTTGAGCCTTGCATGATCACGCCACCGGCCCTGGCGGCGTGGGCGCCGGACGATTTTGCCGTGGAGCCCGTTGCCTTGGCGAAGATGCTGTTGAGCGGCGCTGAGCAGGCCGGGGCAGAGATTCTCTACGGCCGGCGGGTCGATGGCATAGACACGCACAACGGACGCGTGACGGCCGCCAGGTGCACAGCGCAAACCTACGCCGCCGATACCGTGGTGCTGGCCAATGCCGGTGCCGCTATCGGCCTTGCAGCGGGTGTCGGTCTGCCCTTGCCCTTGCTTACCCGGCCTGCCGTACTGATGCGCTTCGCGGCGCCTGCCGGTGTAGTGCGGCACCTGGTCTGCGGTAATGGTTTGGAGTTACGCCCGGCATTGGAAGGGGGCGTGGCCTGCGCCGAAGAAGCGCCCGCCGAGGGTGAGGCAGGGTTGCCAGCCTTGGTCGAGCTTACGACCAAGGCCATCCGGCAGATGTTCATCGGCGCCACGGCGCTTTCGCTGCGCGCGGTCAGTATCGGGCACCGACCGATGACCCCGGAAGGCAAGCCTGTGATGGGTTACCTTCCTGGTGTCGAGGGGTTGTATACCTTGGTGGCACACCCTGGGATCGTGCTTGCGCCCCACCTCGGCCGTCTGGCAGCCGAGGAAATCGTACGAACGCGAAGCTAGCCGGGCGCCTGCGAACGCACCGGTCAGCAGCCAGGTCAGTGCAACTTCAGCCTTGGTTCGGTGCCGCGGCCAATCTTGCTGCCCAGCATCATCAGGGCCGTGCGGAAGAATCCGTACAACGCCATCTGGTGCATGCGATACAGCGACACGTAGAACATCCTTGCCAGCCAGCCTTCGAGCTTCACACTGCCCATCAAGTTACCCATCAGGTTACCCACTGCCGAGAATCGCGAGAGCGACACCAGCGAGCCATAATCCTTGTACTGGTAGGTCGGCAGCGGCTTGTTCTCCAGGCGTGCCTTGATGCTCTGTGCCAGCATTGAAGCCTGCTGGTGAGCTGCCTGCGCCCGGGGCGGCACGTTGCGATCGCTGTCTGGCTGCGGGCAGGCGGCGCAGTCACCGAAGGCGAAAATATCGTCATCACGGGTGGTTTGCAGGGTAGGACGTACGACCAGTTGGTTGATGCGGTTGGTCTCCAGGCCATCGATCTCCTTCAAGAAGCCCGGCGCCCGGATGCCCGCTGCCCAGACCTTCAGGCTGGCCTGGATCACTTCGCCGTCCTTGGTCTTGAGACCTTCAGCCGTCACTTCGCTGACAGCCGCGTTGGTCATTACTTTCACCCCAAGCTTCTCAAGGGTCTGATGCACGGGCACGCTGATGCGCTCCGGCAGTGCCGGCAGCACGCGTGGGCCCGCTTCGATCAGGGTGATGTGCATGTCCTTGGGTTGGATGCGATCCAGGCCGTAGGCCGCCAGCTCATGCGCCGCGTGGTGCAGCTCGGCAGCCAGCTCCACGCCCGTGGCACCCGCACCGACGATGGCCACGCTGATCTTTTCGCTGGCCACATCGCCTGCATGGGCGCGCAGGTAATGGTTAAGCAGTTGCTGATGAAAGCGCTCTGCCTGTTTGCGCGTGTCCAGGAACAGGCAATGCTGCGCCGCACCCAAGGTGCCAAAGTCGTTGGTGTTGGACCCGACGGCGATGACCAGGGTGTCGTAGGCAAGGGTGCGCGCGGGCAGCAACTCGCGACCATCTTCATCCAGCGTGGCAGCCAGCTGGATCCGCTTGCTCTCACGCTCCAGGCCACTCATGCGCCCCAGTTGGAAGTTGAAGTGGTTCCACTTGGCTTGCGCTACGTAGTTCAGTTCGTCTTCGGAGGAGTTCAACGAGCCGGCGGCCACTTCGTGCAGCAGCGGTTTCCAGATATGGGTGAGGTTGGTGTCCACCAGGGTGATGTCAGCTTGCTTGCGCTTGCCCAGGGTCTTGCCCAGGCGGGTCGCCAGTTCCAGGCCGCCGGCGCCGCCGCCGACAATCACGATGCGATGAGTCATGGGAATATCTCATAAGGTTTACGAAATTCTTGGCCCAACGGGCCGGTCGCACGGGGCATGAGGGGAGGGCGAGCGCAAGGCAGCTCATAGCTCCGGTCCACTCAACAGGTGCCTGACCCAAGACGACGGGGGTAGCGAGGTACTCGACACAGCGTCCCAAGGGCTTGCAGGTCATCATCGACACTGGCTGACACGCAGGGTTCAGGCGATGGGTCATGCTGGGCCTCTAGGCATAGACGTTCGCGCATCGGCAAACGCTACAGCGCACGCGCACGCGGCTGTGACAAATGATAATCCTTTCTATCGGCGCCGCCGAGTGTACGTCATCGCAAGCGATCACTGCATAGGATCAAAGACTGATCCCCACATCGAAGACGATGCTGCGCCCCAGGTTACCGCGTAGGAAATCCGGCGCATCTGGGTGGGCGAACAACACCCGGGCAAAGGTTGGCCCGACCAGCGACAGTGAGCGCCAGCCCTGGCGCAAGTACTCGGTGGGCGGCGGGAAGTGGGTGTTGAGGTCCAGCACCTCGCGTTTGAGACTGGCGAAGGCAATGATGTCCAGCTCGTTCAGGTCTAACCCGCGTTCACGGTAGTTGTGCGCTTTCTTGCGCAGGGTGGGCGCCAGCCTGCCCAGCAACTCGGTCGCACTGATGCGGCGAGGGCGTGCTTCGCGTCGCACCAGTTGCGCTAGTGAAAAGGCGCTGCGCCTGCGTTGCAGCTCTTCTCGCCATTCATCGTTAAGTCGGCGACCCTCGTCCAGCACGAAGAACACCTCGAAGGCCGCATCGCGGAACAGTACGTCAGGCGGCTCCTGGCCGGCGGGCGTGAAGTCGTCGTTGCGATAGGCGATATTCAGGCCTTGGAGCAGGCGCTGGCAGACCCAACGCTCGCGCTCCCATTTGCGGGCATTGGACAAGAAGGCGTTGGCTTGTTCGGCCTGGATGGTAAGCAGGCGCAGGTAATCGGAGTCATCCATGAAGCAAGCTTAGCTGTAATTTGATGACGATCAGGAGTTGATCGCGCCTTGAATCAATGAATTACCTGCCCTTTGGGCCAAAAGCACGCTGATGGCAATCCGTGTAGACTCGCATTTATCCATGCATTGATTGAGGTTATTCCTACATGATCAGCGCGCAGGTGCTGTCGGCAACAACGCTGACCGTTGGCTGGCTAGGCTACGTGCCACTGCTCGCGTGGGCCGCCAGTCAAGCCCGCTGGGTCGAGCTGGTCACGGACCGGCGGCGCCAGCACTTGCTGTTCGGCACTGTGGTTGGGTTGTTCGCGCTGTGGTTGGTTCGGCGCGATTTCGACACGGGCGTGTCCTACCACTTCATCGGCATGACCGCCGTCACCCTGCTGCTGGACTGGCCGCTGGCGGTACTGGGTGGCTTCATGGCGCAGCTGGGCCTGCTACTGCTCGGGCGTCAGGAGTTGGCTGGGTTAGGGGTCAACGGTCTGCTGCTGGTCGGCCTGCCGGTCCTGGTCACCGAAGCCTGTGCCATCGCGGTGGAACGAGCGCAGCCGCGAAATCTTTTCGTGTACATCTTTTGCTCAGGGTTTTTCCCGGCGGCACTGACGGTGGCCGTGTGCCTCACCGCCGCGCTGGGGCTGCTCTGGCTCGATGGCCTGTTCGCCATGCCAGAGTGGCTAAGTGATTTTGTGGGCTACCTGTGGCTGATGATGTTTCCCGAAGCGTTCATCAACGGAACCGTGATCAGCGCACTGGTGGTCTTTTGCCCTGAATGGCTGGAGACGTTCAACCGCACTCGATACCTGCAGGCTCCCTGGAAAGAAGGGGGTGACTGAAAGCCATGCCCCCTGCACAGCGTCTACGGGGTGTGTTTCTCCAAAGAATCAGTGACGAGGCTCTAGATCCCCCGAATACAATTCGTCTTCCGAGTCCTCGGCCCCGGGAATCTTGTGCTCCTCGGACGCCCAGGCGCCCAGGTCGATCAGTTTGCAACGGTCGGAGCAGAACGGCCGGAAGGTATTCTTATCGTTCCATTCCACAGGTGCGCCGCAGGTCGGGCAATCGACGGTCAATGGCTGGCTCATGGCTGGCCTCCTCGTAAAGTCAGGTAAAAGTTGTGCAATCGGTCGATCTGCGCATGCAAGTGGCCCAGGTCGCCGTCATTGACCACCACGTCATCGGCATGGTGCAGGCGTTCTTCACGCGGCAGCTGGGCCTGAAGAATGGCCTGCACCTGTTCGGCGCTGGTGTGGTCGCGGGCAAGGGTGCGTGCTACCTGCAGTGTTTGCGGTACGTCGATGACCAGTACGCGCTGAGTTTTTCGATACTGCCCCGACTCGATCAGCAGGGGCGAGACATACACCGCATAGGGCGATTGCCCTTTGGCCAGGTAACTGAAAATCTCCTGGCCGATCAGCGGATGCAGCAATTGCTCCAGCCATTTGCGCTGCGCCGGGTCGGTGAAGATCAACTGGCGCAGCGCGGCACGGTCAAGCTGCCCATCGGCCTGCAGCACGGCGGGGCCGAAGTGCTCGACGATGCTCGCCAGAGCCGGGCGTCCGGGCTCGACCACCCAGCGCGCCGCCTGGTCGGCATCGACCAGGTGCACGCCAAGCTCGACAAAGCGCTCGGCTGCGGCGCTCTTGCCGCTGCCGATGCCGCCGGTAAGGCCCAGAATCCAGGGTGTTGTGGCCGCTGTGGTCATTGGGATCCAAGCAGTTGCATGTAGGAGGGGGATATTTCATCATCCCAGAGCACGGCAATCCACCCTGCAATGGCCAGATAAGGCCCAAAGGGCATTGCCGCCCCCATGGCATGCCGACGCAACGCGATCAGGCACAGCCCTATGAATGCGCCTGCTACCGAAGACAGCAAAAGGGTTAGCGGCAATGCCTGCCAGCCACCCCAGGCACCGATGAGCGCCATCAACTTGAAGTCACCGTACCCAAGGCCTTCCTTGCCGGTCAGCAGCTTGAATGTCCAGTAGACGGCCCACAGGCTCAGATAACCCAGCACGGCACCCCATAGCGCATCGCCAAGTGGCGCGAACCCATCGCCAGCATTGACGATCAGCCCCAGCCACACTGCCGGCAGCACCAGTACGTCGGGCAAAAGCTGATGATCCGCATCGATCAGGCTCAGCGTCAGCAGGCACCAGGTCAGCAGCAGCGCGTAGAGCGCTTGCTCCGACGGGCCGAAGCGCCAGGCAATCGCCACCGACAACACAGTACAGGCCACCTCGACCAACGGATAGCGCATGCTGATTTGGCCCTTGCACCCCCGGCAACGGCCATTGAGTGCCAGGTAACTGAGCACAGGAATGTTCTGCCACGCACGGATGACGTGCTTGCACAGAGGGCAATGCGAGCCGGGCAACCATAGATCGAACCGCGCAGACGTACTCAAAGGTAACTTCAGCACCTCTTGCGCAGTGCGTCGCCATTGCCGCTTGAGCATGATCGGCAAACGATACGCCACGACATTGATGAAGCTGCCTGCCAGCAGACCGAGCAGCGCGGCCCAGGCGATGAAGTGCGCAGGTTCCATGCCCTGCAGTGTCCATACCGTCATATCAGATCAGGCTACCCAGTTGGAAAATCGGCAGATACATCGCCACCACCAGTCCACCGACCAGCACCCCCAGCACCAGCACGATGGCCGGCTCCAGCAGACTGGCCAGCTGGTCCAAAGCCTGGCTGACCTGGTCCTCATAGTGGCTCGCAGCCTTGTCCAGCATCTGGTCCAACGTGCCGCTGGCCTCGCCGATCGCCGCCATTTGCACCAGCAAGGGAGGAAACACGCGTTCCTCGGCCATCGCCTGATTGAGCACCCGACCGTTTTCCATTGCCTGCCGCAACCGCATCACCGCCTGCTCGTGAAGCTCACTACCGCACGCGCTGGCCACTGTGCCCAGCGCGTCCAGCAACGGTACCCCAGCCGCATAACTGGTCGCCAGGCTGCGGGCGAACCGTGCCAGCGCGGCCTGCCCCAATAGCGCCCCGAACACCGGCATTCTCAGCAGTTGCTGTGCGCACCATAGGCGTGTTGGTGCATGCTGGCGATACCGCTGGCGCCCACCGACGCCCAGCAGCACCCCCACAAGCGCCATCCAGGGCGCCACCTGCCCGAACCCCGCAGACAGGTCTATCACCCACTGGGTGAGGGCGGGCAATGCCGTACCCATGCCAGCGAACATCGACTCGAACTGCGGAATCACTTCCAGCAACAGGATGGTCGAAACTCCCAACCCTGTAAGGAACAGCAGAATGGGATAGGCCATCGCCTTTCGGACTTTCTTCTCAAGCGTACGCCGCTGCTCCAACATGCACGCCAACTGTTCGAGCTGCCGATCCAGCGTCCCCGACTGCTCACCTACCCGCACCAGATTGCAGTACAACCCATCGAACCAGTGAGGATGGCGCTGCAAGGCATCCGCCAGCCCCAACCCTGCGCCCAAGTCTTTTTTCAGCGCCAGCAGCACCGCCGCCTGCCCTTCGGGGCAGCCGCTACGGCTCATCACCTCGAACGCCTGCAACAAAGGCACCCCCGCTCGCAGCAAGGTCGCCAGCTGCCGACTGAAGCCCGCAGTGTCCGGCCTGGCCTGCCAACGCGGCCAGCTCAGTGCCAGCCCACCCGCTGGCCGTACCCGCGCCACCGTGATGCCCTGGCGAATCAGCGCAGCCTGTACATAGGCCGGGCTGCGCCCCGTGGTCTTGCCGCTGACGTGGGCGCCGCTGGCGTCCGTCCCCTGCCAGGTGTAGAGATGCGTAGATGACGTCATTCACATGTCCTATTCGTCCCTGCGACAAGCCTGGAAACAGCTTGCCCCGTCCCTGGAAAGGCGCGCCTTTCCGATGGTCACTAGAGTAGTGCAGCGAGGGCAAAGCCCAAGCGGGCAGGGGTGACAAAAGGTGTCTGTTCAGGCCTACTGCGCCGCTGCCGGTCGAGGCAAGCCTGACCTCACTGAGTCTGCGTATCGAAAAGGAAATTGTTCATGAAAGGGCAACGCGGCATCACCCTGATCGAACTGATGATCGTCGTCGCGATCATCGGCATTCTGGCGACCATCGCCTTACCGATGTACACCAACCACCAAGCCCGCTCCAAGGCCGCCGCCGGCTTGCTGGAAATCAGCGCCCTGAAAACCGCGATGGACCTGCGCCTGAACGAAGGCCGCGACGTCACCGACGTCGCCAGCCTCGGCGGCCAGCCCAGCACCGCCCACTGCGCGATCACCGCCACCGGCAAGGCCACAGATGCCAGCGGCCGTATCGTCTGCACCCTGGTCGACGCCCCCGCGACCGTGTTGGGCAAGGCCCTGACCCTGACCCGCTCAGCGACCGGTTGGGCCTGCACCACCGACATCGAAACCGACCTCGCACCCAAAGGCTGCGCCGCGCCGTGAGGGTGGCGGAATAAATGAGCGGAAACAGGGGTTTGCGTAACGGGTGCAGCAGTGGTACGTTGCGCTACACGCCGGTGTAGCTCAGTCGGTAGAGCAGCGCACTCGTAACGCGAAGGTCGCAGGTTCGATTCCTGTCTCCGGCACCATCCAGCTGTTCCGTTACGTCTCTCCTTGTACACGGAACCCCTGAAAAGCCCGCCAAGCGCGGGCTTTCTTGTTTCTACCTGTCTCGTTCTGTCTCTAGGCATATACCGATTTTAGGTATACGTTAGGGTATACGCCGGTTCGACGAGAAAACGTATACCTATGGCACGCACCGTTACGCCCCTCTCAGACCCCAAATGTGAGGCCGCCAAGCCGCGGGACAAGGACTACACCCTGTTTGACGGCCAGGGCCTGTTCCTGCTGGTCAAGAGGAACGGCAGCAAGATCTGGCGCATGAAGTTCAAGCGGCCTGATGGCAGGGAGGGGCTGGCCACCTTCGGCAACTATCCGGCGCTGAAGCTCAAAGCTGCCCGTGAGCGCCGGGCCGAAGCGCTGGAGTTGTTGGCGCATGGCAAAGACCCGATCGAGAGTGCTAGGCAGGGGAAGGTCGAAGCGGCGAACGCGAGGGCCAACACCTTCGGTGTGCTGGCCAAGGACTGGCACGACGCCTGTTCTAAAAAATGGTCACTAGGCCATGCCGCGACTGTGTGGCGGCGGATCGAAACTTATCTGCTCCCCGCCCTGGGCCAGCGCCCGGTGGCTGGCCTCAAGACCCGCGACCTGCTGGCGCCGCTCAAGGCGGTGGAGAAGCGCGAAGTTCTGGATACCGCTGGCCGGCTACGGCAGTACATGACCGGAATCATGCGTATGGCCGTACAGCATGGGCACATCGACACCAACCCAGCAGTGGATCTACAGGGCGCAACCGCCACCCGTAAGACCGTTCACAGGCCTGCGCTGGCGCTGGATCGGCTGCCCGAGCTGCTGCAAAGAATCGACAGCGACACCGGTCGACCGCTGACCATGTTGGCAACACAGCTCACCCTGCTGGTTTTCATCCGGTCCAGCGAGCTGCGGTTTGCACGCTGGCCAGAGATCGACACCGGCCGCTCCATGTGGGAGATCCCGGGCGAGCGCCAGCAGATCGAAGGCGTGAAGAACTCGCATCGCGGCTCCAAGATGAGCACGCCCCACCTAGTGCCGCTGAGTCGCCAAGCCCTGGCCACGCTTGAGCAGGTGCGCCAACTGACCGGGCGCTTCGACCTGGTGTTTGCAGGTGACAGCAACCACTGGAAGCCGATGAGCGAGAACACGGTGAACAAGGCGCTTCGGCGCATGGGCTACGACACAAAAACCGAAGTGTGCGGGCATGGGTTCAGGGCTATGGCCTGTTCCGCTCTGGTCGAGTCAGGGCTGTGGAGCAAGGACGCGGTAGAGCGACAGATGAGCCACCAAGAGCGCAACAGCGTGCGAGCCGCCTACATCCACAAGGCCGAGTACATCGAGGAACGCCGGCTGATGGTTCAGTGGTGGGCGGATTATCTCGAAGCCAATAAAGAGACACACATCACCCCCTACGACTTTGCGCATAGGGATGGACACGTTGCGAATGCCGTGCGAGGCATCTTCGGTAAGCGAGCGTGAAGACTGGCTGCTCCTCGGATAGACTGCCGGCGCTGGTATATGGAGAGGTCTGGCTATGGCCAAGATTGAAAGTGTGAAGGATCTGCCGAGTTGGTTCAGTCTCGTCAAGTACGAGGCTTCTGCTCGCTTTGATGCGGTGGAGTGGTACAGGCAACTGCTGGAACGGCAGAGCTTGTTCATAGAGGCTTTAGATAGCCGAGAGCCAAATTCGCTTCTACCAGACTGGTACCCGGGAGCAGTTGGTGACCTTCGTGAGTCGCCGCTTGAGCTCCCCGAGTCGATTAATGATGTAGAGGTGAAGCGACTCGCCGTTAGCTCTCTCCGAGCATATGACTTGCGGATCACCGCTTTTGAGGAAATGCACAGGCTGGGTCGCAATAATTCGAGCGGTGTGGACTACCACGTGCTATTTGACGGCTCGTGGCAGACAAAGATTTCGGTGCTTACACCTGGATCGAATGTGAAGCAGCCTGCGGTGGTCGTCGATCTGGGAGCGACCGATTCAACTCTGAAGGCCGCTTTTGCTGTTTGGCTTGCTGAGGCAAGAAGGGCGCAACCGGCCTCCGCTCCCAGTCGAAGTAAACCAAACTGGCGGCGCTGGGCCAGGTATGGACTGCTCCCATACATTGACCTCTGGATATGGTCCATTGAGACGGGGAGCCACATTCCTGACCGGGTCATGTCAGCCGCTATCTCTACCTATGACGCTGGCGAAGCCAACCTACGGAAGACTGTCGTGCCGCTTGCAAAGGATTTGTTGCTCGACCTCTCTGCCCTGCAGGCACTTGCTGCGATGGCAGGAGTGCAAAACTCATCTGCGAATTCGGAAAGTTTTGAGGGATAAAAGCTTCCGGACAGTTTTGGCTGCATAAACTCGGATCGTACTGATCGGGCCCGTTTCTTAATCTGCACCCGTCCTAACCACAACGGGAAGCAGATATGAACACGCTCAAGCCTACCCAAATCCCACCTATAATCCAGTTCGATCCAGCTAATACGATCATCCGCTTTCCCGAGGTCGAGGTCATCACCGGCCTGGCCCGCGCCACCGTATACAAGCGTCTCAAGGATGATCCGACTTTCCCCAGGCCAGTATCGCTGAGCAACAGCAAGTCGCGGGGCTCGCCCGTTGGATTCGTTCTGGCTGAGATTCAGGCCTGGGTGCGCCAGCGCATCGCATTGCGCGAGGTGGCATAAATGAAAAAGAGCCAGCCCCAAAGTAAGCAGGCCAGCCCGTCGCAAGGCAATGTTACCACCAGCAAGCCGCCGAGCAAGATCGCCCGGGTGTTAGCGTACATGTTGAATGACGGCAGCTTGCAACGCTTCGAGGCCGAACGCCTGGGCGACCACTGCTTGCACTCGACCATCAGCAGCCTGGCCAATGGCTATGGCCTGAAGTTCCAGCGCCAACTCGAGCGTGTACCTAATCACTGGGGCGAGCCTTGCACCGTGACCCGGTACACCCTTCCTGTCAGCGAGCGCCACCGCGCTAGCGCCGTGCTGGATATTCTGTGCTCGCCGTTGAAGCAGCGCCAGCGGGTGGCGGCATGATTAGTTTGGCGCTCAAGAACCGCGATGAACGGTCGATATTTCTGGTTGCAGGCAATCGTGATGCTCGGTATGGTTCGCCCGTCGCTGCCAATTCAGCGACCGGGTTTGGCGACCCGTCACACGTTAGGCGCATAGGCGCCCCCATCACGATTGCAGGCGCTTTTTTTGTGCCCGCAGTCCCGTGTTATGGCGGCTGTGCGCGGGAGACCTTCGGGTCTGCCGGGTTCCTAACGTCCCGGTTCGCCAACCTGCGTACAGCTGCCACCCCAAATCGTTTGGCGACGGTTCGTGGCAGCTCCTCAACGTTAGGAGCTCGACCCATGCACGCCCTCAATCCGTCCGAAATATCCCGCGAGCATCAGCGCGCCTACTGCTCAAAGCTGCTGAAGACGCTTACGCGCTACTCCACCCCCTCTGAGCTTTCCCGTATCACTGCCACCCTTGAAGGTGAGGTGGCGAAGACCTTGGCAACTCGCTTCGTCCCTGGCCTCAATGATGCAGCCTATGAGGTCTACCGCAGCTTCTGGCTGAAGGGTGGTGCCCAGTGATGAAGAACTTCAGCCTTCGCGCATACGCCCACCGCCGCCTGGCCCTGGCCGCACTTCGCGCTGACTCCAGCCTTGCCACGCGCCTCAAGCGCTACAACGCCGCCATGGCGAAAGCCCGCGCCCTGGAAGCGCAAGGCGGTGCCCAGTGACTTGCGTTCAACAGGCCGTCGAAGCTGTACAGGGCTTCATTCAATCTCAGGTTGTGGTCACCATGCCGGGCCAAGAGATGTTCCGCATTCCTCCGGTGATCGGCTGCGGCATTGCTACGGATATCGCGGCCATCGTGGGCGCTGATTTCCCGTCCGCATCAATCAGCATCCAAGGGCGCTGCCGCGGTTCCTTGGCGGGCCTGGATCATGCCTTGCGCGTATCAGAAGAAGTCTCCGCCGCGCTGGAGAAATGCCAGCGCCAGCCGCGCCCAGGCGCTGCGCTGGTTGAGCATTTCAAGGACGCAGCCCAAGTCGGGGGTGCCCAATGAATCACTTCCCGGCAGTAGCGGCTCTTGATGGTGAGGTTCTGTCTGAGGCGGTGCTGGATGCTCGCGAGATGTGCTACATGAATTTCGCCCGCGAAGAGCACAAGAAGCTGGAGAAGATCCTGCTCACGCTGGTGATCCCGGCGATGGGCGGGTATGACAACGAGCTGGCCTGCGACATTGCCCATCACCTCGAGCAGATCCAGTCGTTCAGTGGCAATTATTGCTGGCGCCACCGCCACCTTGGTGCCTCGCATGGTGTTGTTGGCCAGCCTGCTGCTAACGGAGGTCTTGTATGACTTCCGTTATCCAGTTGCCGAGCGATATCCAAGACGATCTGCGCGACGTACAAGGCGTGCTGGTACTACTGAGCATGGCTCTGGCGCTGATCGCCGCACCCACCACGCCAGTCATCGTCGCCCGCGTCACCGCAGTGATGGCGCAGCACACCGCCATGGCCTGGGCCGAGCTGCTGGACGGCGTGATTGCTGAGCAAGGGGGTGATCTGTGAAGACCGACACGACCCTGCGCATTACCCGCCGCCAGTATCGCCAGTTCGCAGAGTTGGCCAAGTCGAATGGGGTTGGCTTGACGTTGGACACCTTCACCAACCTGGGCGGCATTTGGGGCGAGTACAGCTGCTGGGCGCAGCCGATCATTCATGACGTGTCGAGTGACAGCCGCCTGTGTGATGAACGTATTGCTATCAAGCTGGCCACCAGTGTGAATGCTGGTGCTTTCCGTGGTACCCACCGCCCTGAGCTGGACTGGTCGGCGCTGGATGACAGCGAAATTTACCCGTTCATCGTCAGTCATGAGATCGGCCACCACGTCGACAATTTCGCGTACTGGGATATCGCCCTGATGCCTGATTTGGCAGCCCGCGATCGGTGCCACAAGGTGATGTACCGCGTGAACGAGATGCTTGCAGATCGCTATGCCTGGGAGCAGGTAAGGCCCGGCGAGCCACTGCCGCTGAGCGAGACAGGCAAGCGCTTGCAGGAGGAAATGGCTACCGACCTGGAGTTGCTCAACCAGCATATGCCTCGCACCCGCAGGGCGCCCAAGGCGCTGCCAAGTGGCCAGTACGCCTATGTGCCTGCCTCGATGCTGAAAACCGAGGAACTGGCCGCATTCGTCGGGCCGCACGTCTCCCCGGCGCTGATTGAACACACCCGAAACCGCCGCCGCGTCCATCGCCGCGACTCCAGATTGAGGGGTTAAAAATGACCAGTTTTCAACAGCGCCTCGCTGCGCTGACGGGATCGGCTTGCCCGAAGAAAGCCACCGAGCTGTTTTACGTGAGTCATCCGAAGGCCGAACGTGCGCTGCTGGGGCCGTTCTTGAGCCAGGCCGATGCCGAGTGCGGGCGCGTAGTTTTGCGTAGTGCTGAGGCGATGGTGACGGCCTGCCTCGTCGAGTCGCTGGACGAACTGACCTACTGGCACGCTGTGAACAACGGCCAGGTCTGCCGGGCCTTCGCTGGCGCCGAGGGGGTGAGCCATGAGTAAGGTTACGCCGATTCGCCGCAAGGGTGCCGGTGGTCCGCCGACTGCTGACGCCTACATCGACACCGCCAGCTATGCCCTGCTGGTGGAAACCCTGGTGGGCTTCTTGGAACTGCGCATTGCCGAGGGTGACGCTGGTCGTCACTGCCCTGAGTTGGAGCGCCTGACCAATCAACTGGAGCAGCTGGCCAAGCGCTTCACGCCACCGCGGGGGGCCGCATGACCGACGCGACGATCCTTTTTCGTGACGTGCTCCAGTCGGCCTACGGGCCGCTCGACTGGATGCCCCTGGACGATGGCGATATCCACCGCTTCCACGTTCCCGGCGACAAGCCTGGCACGCTCAATGGCTGGTACTGCCTGTTTGCTGATGGCATTGCCTCGGGCGCGTTCGGGAGCTGGAAGACGGGCGGCACCAACACCTGGTGTAGCCGTGAACCGGTGGACGCCCGCGAAGCCGAGCATGTGCGCCAGCGCATCGAGCAGGCCCGGCGACAGCGGGAGGCCGAACGGCAGCGGCGCCAGCTCAGAGCGGCCGGCCTGGCGCAGCGCTGGTGGCGTGATGCCCGTCGTGCTGATCCGGCCCACCCCTACCTGGTCGCCAAGGACATTCGAGCCCATGGTTTGCGCCAGCGTGGTGACGACCTGCTGGTCCCCCTGTATGCCGGTGGTGTGCTGGTGAACCTGCAACGGATCGCCCCGGACGGCGACAAGCGCTTCCTGTATGGCGGGCGGATCAAAGGCGCCTATTCGCCACTGGGGCGCATCACGCCGGGCAAGCCACTGTGTATCTGTGAGGGATGGGCCACGGGTGCCACGCTTCACGAAAGCGGCTACACGGTCGCTTGTGCGATGAACGCCGGGAACCTGAAACCGGTGGCGCTGGCGCTACGGGCCGACCACCCCGACACCGAAATCATCATCGCCGGCGACGACGACCGCCAGACCGAGGCCGAAGGCAAGGGCAATCCGGGGCGCACCGCCGCCCATGATGCCGCAGCCGCATGCGGTGGCCTGGTGACCTTCCCCGAGTGGCCTGCCGACGCGCCGCTGACCCTTACCGACTTCAACGACCTCGCCGCCTGGAGGTGCCGCCATGCGCCCGCCTGATACCAATGTCATCAACCTGCGCCCCGAAGCGCCCAGGGTCGAGCCTGATCGCCCGTGCTGGGGCGTGTACGAGCACTGGGTAACCAATGAAAAGGGCCGCAGGCTCAAGCCCGGCGTGTACTGGCACGGCTTCAAGCGCAGCGCCGGCGATGATGACAGCGACGACGACAAGGCCGACCGCCCGATCACTGACGAGTGGATCGCCACGCCGGTGACCGTCGCTGCCCGCACCACCAACAGCGACGATGGTAGCGAAGGCCGGTTTCTGCGCCTGCTCACCTACAGCGGTCCCAAGGAGTGGATCATTCCCATGGAGGTGTTCGGTGGGAGCGGCGAGGACGCCAGGCGGACGCTGTTCGGCATGGGCGTCATCATCGCCTTGAAGAAGCGCGGCCAGTTCATGGAGTACCTGCTGGACCAGCGCCCTGCAGAAGTGTTTGCCACCACCTGCCGCCCCGGCTGGCATGAGTCGGGCGCCTTTGTGCTGCCTGGGCGCACCATTGGCAGCGACAAGGTGCGCTACCAGGCCAGCGCCAAGGGACAGAACCTGTTCAGCGTGCGCGGTAGCCTGGAGGGCTGGAAGGTCGAGGTTGCGGCCAAGTGCGAGGGTAACCCGGTACTGACCTTGGCCATCGGCTGCGCCCTCGCTGGCCCGCTGCTGAGCCTGGTGGGCGTGCTGGGTGGCGGTGTTCACCTGGTGGGCGACAGCTCCAGCGGCAAGTCGCTGGCGCAACTGATCGGCTCGTCCGTATGGGGCGACCCAGGCATCTTCGCTGCGTCCTGGGACATGACCAAGGGCGGCCTGGAGATCGAGG
Organism: Pseudomonas sp. UBA5666; assembly: GCF_002420785.1. Classification (NCBI taxonomy): domain Bacteria; kingdom Pseudomonadati; phylum Pseudomonadota; class Gammaproteobacteria; order Pseudomonadales; family Pseudomonadaceae; genus Pseudomonas; species Pseudomonas sp. UBA5666. The sequence continues at coordinate 37,369 of NZ_DIIQ01000024.1, forward strand.
CGTCCAGCCGTAACGACACCATGCTGCCCCTGGACGAGATCAAGAGGGCCGACCCCAAGCGCGTACAGGAAATGGCCTATTCGCTCGCCAACGGCCAGGGCAAGGGCACCATGACCCGTGATCGGGAGGCCCGCGGAAAACTGAGCTGGCGCCTGCTGGCGCTTTCCAGCGGTGAGCGCTCTCTGTCCGAGCACGCGGCCATCAGCGGCAATGCCGCCCATGCTGGCGCCGAGCTGCGTATGGTCGACGTGAATGCCGGTACCCGCACACACCGCGCCTTCGATGAATTGCATGGCCTGGAGGGCGCCGACTTCCACCGCCAGCTCACGGTGGCCGTAGGAGCGAACCACGGACACATCGGGCCGGCTTTCGTGGAGAAGCTGCTGGCCAGCGATGACCGCCCCGGCCTGCTCGAGGACTTCGCCGGCATCCGCGCCCAGTTCGTCGAAGACAACGCCCAGGCCGGGCGGGTGGCGGATCGCTTCGCGGTGATCGCGCTGGCGGGGGAGATGGCCATTGCCTATGGCCTGCTGCCCTGGACACCGGGTACCGCTCTGGCCGACTGCCAGTTGCTGTATGGCGAGTGGCTGAGCCGGGTGGGTGGTGGCAATGCCGAGGACCGCCAGATCCTGGCCGGCATCCTCGACTTCATCGACAAGCACGGCAGCAGCCGTTTTTCGGACGTAGAAGACCAGACGCCGGACACCAAGGTGTTCAACCGCGCCGGGTACTGGGAGGTGGTCGGCGTCAAGCGACTGTACCTGTTCAACAAGTCCGCACTGACCGAGGCCGCCCATGGTCACGGGCTGGCGCGGGTTGTGAAAGCGCTGGAAGGCGCTGGTGCTCTCGCCAAGCACGATACCGACCGGGACAGCCGCAGGACCAAGAAGTACCGCCTGCCTGCTGGTGGGTCTGCCCGGCTGTATGTGATCGACCCCGACGCCATGGATAGCGAAGGCGGTGGCCTATGACCGTCATCACCACCCAACGCCATTGCCCGAATTCACAGGAACCTAAAAACGTGGGGAACAGGGGGAACGGGGGAACAGCCAGCAAATACGCGGCCTGTAGCCGTTCCCCCTTATTGAAGTGTTGGGGAACAGGGGGAACACAAACATGTTTTTGAATATAAGCGCCATTTCTGACCCTTCTGTTTGGTTATCACTGTTCCCCCGTTTTTCGGGTGGGGAACACGTACCCCCGCTGGAGGCCCCGGAAACACTGGGTGTTCCCCGCGTTCCCCCGTTCCCCCGATTTTTTTTCACAGACACATTTGGGCGTTACGGGAATCCGTGTGAGGTGTCGCCATGAGCCTCCTTTCCGACCTGCTCAATCACACGCCGCCGAACGTTGCTGGTGCTGGCAAACCACCCATGGCGAAACGCACCCCGGATCGTCCGCGCCTGGTGCTGGTCGAGCCTGCCCAATTGCCACCCAGCCCATACGCCAACGCCGCCAATGCCACGCCTGAATGGCGCCAGGCCCGCGACCGGTACATCAGCCATGTGATGACCTGCCGGGGCTGCTATGCGCCTGCTGGCCGCCATTGCCTGATCGGTGCCGAGTTGCGCGCCACCTACGACAACACGCCCATGGAGGCCCACCCATGACGCTCACACCGACCATGCGCCTGTGCGATATCGCCTTGAAGCCAGGTATCAGCGCCAGCACGCAACTCATCACCACCCGGCGCATCTGCCGCAACATCAGCCGCAACCTTGATGCGATCCACGCTGAGCGACGTGCCATGCGCCGCCAGGCGGGCAAGCTGAAAGCGTTTCTGCCGTTCACCCGACAGGCCATTGCCGATCTGGAGGAACAGGCACAGACGCACCGAACGGTTGAGCGCGCCAAGGCGCTGGTGGCGCTGGCCGGGTTCGGCCAATCGCTGCTGTTCGACCATGACGGGCTGGCCAAAGCCCTGGGGTTCGTCCGCCTGTGCGACCTGCTGAGCGTGAATACGGTGGAGCGCGAGCGGGCTAGGCAGGAGGGCGTCACCAGCCTGGAAGGCCTGGTGTTCACCAATGCGCTGGAGGACAGCGCAGAGCGCCGGGCGCAGGAGTGGAATGACGCGCCGCTGTTCAACGCCTGTCACGCGGCTATGGCGGACTTCATCAGGGACTGCCCCGATGGCGTGTTGCCTGACCCATTCGCACCTGGGGCGCCGTTCGGGCCGAAGCTGCCACCGAAACTGAGGGTGGTATGAACCATGACCGCGCCAGCAATGAAACAGGCGGATTCAGCCGCCAAGACGAAACAGCGGGTTTCAGACGATCAGCGCCGGCAGGTGCTGGACCTGCGCCGCCGTCACTCGCTGCGTGAGGTGGCCGAGATCACCGGCCTGCCGCTGGGAACGGTGAAGACCCTGGTTTCACGCTCCGGGGCGTTCCGCGACAACGAGCAGCATCGCGCCATGTTCACACTGCCGCCGATCAGCGCCAGCACCGAGACCCTCCCGAGCGTGCCCGAGCTGCCGCCGCAGGAGGTGGTCACAGGCGACAAGGAGGTGGATGCGGTGCTGTGGCTGCGCTCGATCATCAACACCGGTCAGGCCGTTCTGATTGACCGGGCCATGGAGGGCGTCAAGAAGATCAAAACGTCGCTCGATGTGCTGGAGAAGCGCTACACGGCTCACCTGATAGCCACCAACCCCGGCAACCCATTCGCCGCCATGTCGTCGTTCGGCTTCGCTGACCTGGAGGCGCTGGCCACTCGGGCTATCGAGCGGCACCGGCTGAGGCTGGAGGGTAACGCTCGCTTCGGTGATGCCCTGCTGGCTGACACCGAGGCGGAAACGTTCTGCATCGATGCGCTGCGCGGGCTGGAGGCTACCGGCCAACTCGGTGACTTCGACAAGAGCGAAGTGGCTGCCCGGTTCAACGCCCACCCTGAGCTGCTGCCTCACACCTTGGCGGACTGCCTGTACGAGCTGGGCTACTGGGATCACCTGTACCGGCTGCGCAACGCCGTAGACCGAGACGCCAGCGATGGGCCGCCCGAAGCGACGGCGCGTGACTGGTTCGTGTTCGGCCTGCTGGCGCAAATCAGGCCACGCGATAAGGCCGAGGCGCTGGCGGTATTCCGCTACTTGATCGCCAGCCAGCGAGACGACATGGCGGAGTCAGAGGCGATTCTTTGCAACCTGATCGGGTGACCGGCCCGATCAACCACACCACCGGGCATCTGCCCACAACAAGCGCCAGCGGCGCCAGAGGTACCCATGACAGAACCAAGCAACAGCAGCACCTCACAGCCAACACACCGTGAGCGCTTTGCGGAGGCCTGCAAGAGCACGGACTTCGAAGAGCACCCAACAATGGTGGCCGGTTACAAGGTCTGGAACGTGTCCGACATTGTGAAGGGCGGGCGTAAAGACTTCGATGGCCCGTACTTCACTGAGGAAGAGGCGAAGATCGCAGAGGAGCTTTGGCAAGCAACATCAGAGCGCAAGTGCGCCCGTGCCGAGGTGGCCTTCCACTGCGCGGCCTGGAACCCAGATCCACGACGAGAAAAGGCCATCCGAGAGGATGCGATGGCCGCTCGCATGATCCTTGCCGAGTTGATCGGCGCCGCTGTTCCCAAATCAAGCGCAACTGGCGCAGAGGAAAAATAACGATGGCCGCTATCGTTCGTAGTACCCCAGAGATGACCACTGTGTACCTGTCAGGCCCGCTGATTCGGAAGTTCTTCCGCAAGAAGGACTACCTGCTGGACAGCCAAAACACCTGGGAGGTCTTTCGGGCCCTGAAGGCAACGCTGGAAGGCTTTGAACAAGAGATTAAGCGACTTGAAGCGCTGGGCATGAAATTCGCCATCTTCAGGAATCGGAAGAACGTTGGAGCGAATGAGTTCGATCGGGGAGGAGCCAGGGAGGTGCGCATCGTCCCTGTCATCGCCGGCAGTAAACGCGGCGGTGTTCTGCAAACTGTGTTGGCAGCTGTCCTGATTGTTGTTGGTGTGGTTGCCCAGCAGCCATACCTGGTTCAAGCAGGTGTGGCCGTAGGTGTTGGAGGAGTAATGCAAATGCTTAGCTCCCAGGCCAAGGGTCTCTCTCAAAGTGGAGCCCCTGAAAATCTTCCGAGCTATGCATTCGGCTCAGCGCGAAATACCACTGCCAGCGGCAACCCTGTCCCTATTTGCATTGGAGAGCGTCGCTGGGGCGGGGCGATCATCTCTGCCTCAATTGTTGCGGAGGACAAGGCGTAAAGGGAATTTGTGTAGTCACTGGGGCGTGTTACTTTCAGCGCCCCTGTGCGCAACCAATGGATGATCGTATGCGTATCGCCTATATCGCCTTTGCCGGAATGGCTTTGCTGTCTGGCTGTGCAACATCCCCTGTTCCTTCTTCCCAAGCAGATCCTGTTCCAGCGAGCCGCTTGATGGCGTTTCAGAAAGTACCTGCCAGCCCCTATGGAACGCTTGTCGTGACCCGCGACTCAGGCTTCACCGGTAGTGCCTGCAATACCATCCTTTACATTGACGGTAATCGGTCAGCTGAAATAGCTTCGGGGGAAAGCGCCAGATTCTACCTTGAGCCGGGCGAACGAATCGTCGGGGTCAACTCTACTACCCTATGCGGTGGTGGCCTGAAGGAGCGTTCATTCGTGTTGGATGCTGGCGGCATCAAGAAATACCGCATCTCGATCGATACCAGCATGAGCATGGATCTCTCGCCTACCGCGTTTTAGCCAGCTTGTGTCTTGCACTACACGCGCCACGAAATGCGACCTCACCGTTTTGTGGCGCGAGACAGACCAAAACGTCTCACTCGGGCCATATCGTCTGTCCCGTTGAGCTGGCGGCCAGGCCGCTTGAGCAGGGCTGGTAACCAAGGGTGGTAACAGCACCTGGTAACCAGCCTGACCGTGGTGACCGACACTCCCAGCGGTAGCGCTCACCGTTGACAATTTTAACAGGCTGGAAGGCTGACCAGCCCCGGCCAGGCGCTAACATTTGCTAACAGGGCAGGCGCTCGGATGGCGCCGCCGGGCCGTTCTGATGTCAACATCTGGCCTCGTCTCGACACGTTAGCTCGGGTACTCGTTTTGCTAGGTTGATACTGACTCCTGTAATAGGTGTCTAGGTTCGGCTCCTACTGCATTGATAGCGGGTATGGCGGCAATTACAGGTGGCTCCTGTAATGCGCCCACCATGCCTCCGCCTCGCTAAGCAGACCTTGCACATCATTTTCCGTCGAAACGCCAGATTTCAACGAGTCACGCAACTCCTGGAATGTGTTGAATGGCAAGCCGCCATTTGCTGCCTGCTCGTTCATTATTATTTCAATGTGTCGTTTATTTTTTTCTGAGCAGTGCTCCATAGACCTAACCATGTCAAGTGCCACTTCAAGAGATTTGGCTGGGTCTCTATCCCACAAATGCTTGCGTGTCATGAAGCTTTCAATAGCTGGACCGATCTTGGCTTCGCAGAAAAATATAATGACAGTGAGGAAAGGTGAAAATCGCGAGAAAGACTTTCCTCCCCTCGCAGTTAGTACCGGTGGAGCTAGAGGGCAAGTGGTGCCATTCACGTCGACACCCGCGCTTGTTAAGTCCGCACCTCTATGAATCATGGCGTGGCGAAGGAGTCGAAGGTACTGGAAGTTATTTGTTCCCGAGTGTCCGCCATACCCATCAAGTGCAGCCACCATGTAGTCATTAAATGAGTCGTCGAAGTCGATCAGGATCTCCATTGCGCTAACGATATAGAGGAAATATTCACCGTAGTATTGACGAGCATTAGCGGCGAAATTTGAGGCGTTCAGCGACTCAAAGCCTCGGTAAGCCTCTACCTTTCGAGACCAGTACCAATCAAGGCCGTCGAGTAATTCGCCGTGTTTATCGTCCATCCAGAAACTCCTTAAGTATTTGGGATGAGCTGTCACAATGAGCACAAGCCAGCTCCAACTATAAGTACGCAGCCAGGTACGCGCTGCTGATACGCTTTCAGGCGCCGGTACCGGGCCAGTTCGCACCGGTGGTTCGCACAGAAAGTTCGCATCTCTCAAGGCGCGAACCTGGGCGGAGTCATAGTCGGTTGGCATCAGAGCTCTATCCCTGTGTGCTCGGCAATTTTCTTCCGAATGAAGCCTTTGGCTAAATCCTTCAGTAAGTCAACGCTGAACCCGCCCGCAGCTTTGGCGCCTTGGCGTGTCTTGCCCCATATCTCGTCATCCCTGACGGCATCCACAAAGTCATGGCCAGACCAAGTGAGCTGACGGAACTGGAATCCGTTCAATAGCCCTTTGCCACCCTGGTCGACCAGGCCGGCTTGAACGGCTAGGTTAAGGTGGTACCGAACTTCATCGTCTGTATATCCTTCGATGGCCAGTTCACCGTTGCGAAACACCAAAATTGAGTCAGCTTTGGTGCTTGCTCCTTCTAGCCGAAGCAAAAGCAAGCGCAGTAGGTCCATATCACGTTGCATATCACATCCCCTTTGTTTGAAGGCTAGGTCCACGGGTCGACCGCCCGCTGAGTATTTACCATTCCGCATCACCTTGTCGCAAAGCTGAAGCGCAACCTCTACGTACGAACCTCTGAGACCTGCTTGTTATCAAAAGTTATGGTTTCCAGGCATCGGTTTCCACTCTGGTTTCCACGGTATTGCAGCCCTCACTGGCAACCGCACCGCCGTGCCCACCGTTTGCGACCACATCAAAACCACGAATCTCACCCAGCGCTAGCTGGTCCGATCTTAGGTTTTCTCAGGTTCTACCGCGTCAGAGGGTCCAGCGTGCGCGTCGGGTGCTCACAAATGGTTCGCAACCGCCATAGGACCAAGCCTGCCTACTGGTACCGTATTGCGTATTCTTCAGTGCTGCCGCTTAAAATTTAGTAGTGATCTCATCTGCGATAACACGCAGAACCTGGAGAGTGTTGATGAAGCTACGAATGAATTTCAAAGCTGACTGGCATGCCATATTGAAAGCTGAAATGGCTAGCTCATTTGGCATGGATGTGGCTGCCCTTGGGCCTGATGCGCCGGTTCTATTTTTCAACGCAGTTCAACGCCGTGTTTCCCCACGGCCAAGGACCGTTTACCTGTCCGACACGTTCAGCTGTCCAGAAAAACTAATGAGAGGCTGGGGTACGCTCAAAAAGAAGTTCGAGGCAGGAGAAGACCTGACGGCCCATCTCAGCAAGCTAATCGTTAAGCCAAGACACACTGACCAGATGCTCAACGACTGGGGCATTCATCACTTCCATTTAGGTAAAGAAGTGGAGCAAGGATGGGTTGAGCGCACTGGGGAGTTGCTTTTCGCTAGAGTTAAGGAGGATGCGATTTACGTAGTGGGGCTTTATGAGCATGGAGATTGGGTAAATGACACAATTGTCGAAACGGTCCATCGCAACTGGCCAGATTCCATTTCACAGTGGAAGATGAATGGTACGAAAGGTGTTCCCCTTACCCCTGACCAGCGGGGTTCGCTGCGAAAGAAAAATTTCAACGCATTCTTCACCACGCGAGACGGCACGACATATGGACCATTAGGTGGCGGGGTGACCTTTACCGGACAGAACATAATGGCGTTTGTCGAAATGGACAAATTCCATGATTTCCTGGAAAAGCTCGAGCTAGCACTTGTCGATATTGCGCAGCTCATTGAGCCCCATCTTAGGCTCAGAGGCTACCAAGGAACCGAAGAGGTTGATGCAACGCTGAAGTTGCCCAAAGGATACTTTGCTGCCTTCTTTCCAGCATATGGCGTGATGGTCAATTTTCATCCTCGCGAGGAAGGTGCCGGAGGAGTATCGCCATGAAGATAGGGTTGAAGCTATAGCCAATCTTTACCGAATGTGAGACAGGCATGAGACGGAAGCCGCATGACTTGCGCGTCCGAGGCCAGGTGCCAGGCCGTGCCGGTAAAGACTGGTGGTCGGCGCCGTCTCACATTGCCGGTGGTGCTGGGCGCTACTTTGACCACGCTTTGACGGAGTACGGGCCGGGCAGATAGCAGTAGCCCCTGTGGCCGTGCGTCTGAGGTCTTCCCGGCGCTGGATGCCGTCAAAGCAGAGGCTTTGGCCCATGCCTCACCCCTGACAGCCCCCTGACGGATTCTGGACAGGCTCTGGACGGATCGGCGCCAGCACCAGCAGGTGGAATGGCGTGGGAATGGTGATTTTCCTGATGCGCGGGAGGCTGGCCACCATCGACCGGCGCATACCCGTCTAGAATGGCCAGGGGATGGCGAAATTCTTGACAGGCCTTGACGGATTCAGCCGATGGAGCTTGAGCAGGATCGGCTGCAAGCCTTGCTGTATAAGGGCTGGCGCTGTATATGGCGGACCTGTGGGAGCGGAGGCCGTCAAGAATTTCCGGGCGTGCTCGTCAAGAGAAAACCGGCAGTTAGGAACCTGTCAAAACCTGTCATGCCGAGACTGCGAAGGGGGCACCCAAAGTGACCAAAGATCGGTCGGTGGGCGCACCGTGGGAGCGGGAGCCAGGCCGCCATCACGGCTAAGGAATGGTGGATATCACCACGCCCTTGTGGCGAAGGTGTCTCCAAGAAGGGGACGCCCTCATAACTGAGGGCATCGCCTGGGGCTGGCCAGCCTTGGCGAAACTACCAATTCCAGCAGTCTCGACTGATATTGGTAGGCTCGTGGCACCATGGCGGGTAACGCCAGCAGCGTTACCTGGCAGACGACTGGCGCGATTTCTCCGGTTTGAAACCGGACTATTGCCGAAGATCAAAACAGGCCACATCGCCCGACGCGGGGCCTGCTGATCTGCCTTGATGTGGAAGACCCTGACAGCAGGCCAGAGCAGGTGGCCGGGCGACCTGGCACAAACTACCCGGATACTGGGTAGTTATCAGATAATCAGGCGCCACCACATCGAGGGCCGCACCATGTCCGTTATCGACTGCGACTACCTACCCGACCCAGAACCGATCACTTTCCCGCCTGAGCTGGCGCTGCTGATCGTCAGGAAGGCCGCCGTCATGGCCGAAGTATTCGAGAGCAAGGCGCTCGACCAGATGACCATGGACGCCTGCCGAGCGCTTCGCAATGGAATGGAGCCGCGCAGGATCATCAGGCAGATGGGGCTGTAATTACGGGATTTCCCGTAATTGCTTGGCAAGGTGTTGCTGTCATCGCAACACCCGCCGGCGAGCACACACGGTCATTGGGGGATGAAGCGCCACCCCGCCGTTTCGGGTTAGTCAGGCCCGGCTATACACGACCCCCCCTGGCATCGACTTGGTTGCTACGTACTGCGGGCATGTAGTGGTGAGCAAAACCGACCGGGGTAGGCCTGGGTTCGCGTTGATAAGCGCCCGGTTCCCGATCCTCGATCGTGGTCTGCGTTGGACAGGGTGAACAATCCGTTCTCCCCATGGCCTACTCGTGGCAGGTGCCGCCCACTACCTCGCGGTGGGGTGGTGGATGGAGTCGCATACCAAGGGATGTTTGATCGGCCTGACCTAGGCATCGGTAATCCGCGCCCATCAAAATGCACGGCCAGTGGTGCTGAGACTCGGTTGAGGCCATTGAGCCCTTGGATTGACTGAGCGTGCTCACCCTTCCAATTCGAGTTAAGGATTCGCTAGCTTTCACTTAGGTCTGTACGTTTTTTGAGATAGTGTTTACCTTTTGCTAAGCATTCGTGCCGTGTATTCGGGCTTGAACACGAAAATTTTCGAGATACCTTTTTCAGCGTTTAGAGATAATTTTGGTATGGCTAAATTTTCCCATCACGACCTTCAGTTGCTGAACCCATCGTTCGATTCGCCTCTGGTCGATGTCTTGAGCGAGCTTGAGTATCTGCGCAGGCTGAGGCTGGAGGGAGACACCCCACCGCAGGTTTTTTTCCAGCTCAAGTCGCTGTTCCATGCGCTAGAGAGCTTGGGATCTGCCCGCATCGAGGGTAACCACACCACCCTAGCGGACTACATCGAAAGCAAGGTTGAGGGGAAGGCTGAGAGCACCGATCAGTTGCTGGAGGTTGCCAATATCGAGAAGGCAATGGACTACATCGAGGCAGGGATCAAGCCTGGTGTGGATTTGACGGAGCATATGATTCGGGAATTGCACGCGATGACTGTGCATGACCTAAAGCGGGAAGGGGACAAGACGCCTGGAGCGTACCGGGGCGGGCCAGTCAGAATCTCTCAGTCGGAACATCTCCCTCCGGATGCTGTATTGGTACCGCAGTACATGCAGGACCTTGTCCGCTTCATCAACCATGATGATTCCCCAAAATACGCTTTGATGAAGGTCGCGCTGGCGCACCATCGTTTCGGGTGGATTCACCCCTTCGGCAATGGGAATGGGCGTGTGGTAAGGCTGCTCACATACGCTCTGTTGATGAAATACGGCTTCAACGTGAACATGGGCGGACGAGTGCTGAACCCTACAGCAGTCTTCTGTAATGACCGAGAAAAATACTACGCCATGCTTGGGAGGGCTGATACGGGCACTGCCGAGGGGCTTGAGGAGTGGTGTGTTTACGTTCTCGAGGGGATTCGGGACGAGCTTGAGAAGGTTGATAAGCTCACGAAATATGAGTACCTGACGAAATGTATTTTGTCTCCAGCGGTGAGCTTTGCCCGGAGCCGGGAGTGGATCACGGATGCAGAAGAGCGGATTCTGTCTGCAGCGATAAAAGAGAAGGTGGTTAAGTCTGGCGATATTGCCTCGGTGCTCCCAAAACTCAATCCTGGCCAGCGCACCTACCAGATAAAAAAGCTAGTAGATGAGGGGATGTTGTTGCCGGTGAGCCCAGGCGCACGCCAGTACACAATTGGCTTTTCGAATAATTACCTCATTCGGGGAGTGATAAAAGCGCTGAGGGAGCAAGGATTCATCCCTGAGCCGCTTGATAAGCCGTGAGGGTACTTTTCGTTTTAGGTATATGTTTAGGTATACAGTGGTGGCCTGAGGCTATCTGGATGCCTGATTTTGCTGGGTTAAAGGTGCCCAATTCGACTCCTGTCTCCGCACCACATCCAGCTCCACTGCATTCCGCTGAATGCTTTGGAAGCCCTCTAAACCGGCCTTCTGGCCGGTTTTTCTTTTCCACGACCCTCCGTCGCGAACCAACAAAATCCCCAATAAACGGGGGTATTTTTGGGGTACAGCGTCTTTCCTGAATGGAGAACGTACCCCTATGCCACGCCTAGCCTTTCCGCTCAGCGACCTAAAATGCTGTACGGCCAAACCGCGTGATCGTGCATACAAACTGTTCGACGACGGGCGTATCCACCTGTAAGTCGCGCCCAGTGGCTTGAAGACTTGGCGGCTGCGGTATTTCAAACCCAGCGGCAAGGAGGGCACGCTGATCGCTGCAAGATGCCAGCCCCGCGAAAACTGGGCGCTCACGTCCAACAACCGTTCTTCTGTTCCGCACCAGTATCACTTGGCCTATAGCGATGTCTCGCTAGCTGGCATCAATAGGAGTCCGCCTCATGCGGGTTTTTCTGTTGTGCGTAGCTCCCAAACCGCCAAGTCGTGCCCTAGTCCTAAATCCGCGTTACTCGTAGGAATCGTCTCGTTAGCTGCTTGAGGCCTCATTTTCCCCTTCTTAGCTGTTAGGTTCTCTCGATCCTACAATTCGCAAGGGACTCTAAATGCGCGTCAGTCTGGATGGGCTTGGCCAAGCAGTAGATGGTGATATGACCACCACAGGTGCGATTTGCATCGCCACCGGGGAAGATTACCTCGACGAGGGGCGAATGGTCCTGAGGCTGGGGGATCCCACCACACCTTGTCCACTGTGCGGGCTGGAAGGAAAGGTCGTCGAAGGGATATGGCACTTCATCTCGGATGGCCAGCCAGTCGCGATGGATGGGGCGTTAGTTGATTGCGGTTGCCCAGAGGGTAGCAACCGGGTGGTGGCGCCTTTAGGGGAGATGCCCCCGCCGCGGCTACCGGTTGCCGTACGCACTAGCGTCGAGCCCGCTGGCCCTGGGAGCTCTAGCGCTTTAGCAGGGGCCTCGCCCGCCAGGGTTGGCGGGTTGCCTGGGCAAATGCAGCCGGGATTCTATGTGGTGCCCCGGAGCATGTCGTTCCCGCAGATTCTGTTGGAGCTGGCTAGACATGATCCGACCTTGCCCATTTCGTACCTTCAACGCCTGAACCCGACTTTCGAGCAGGGGTTCAAGGCAGGGGAAATCTTCGTCATCGGCGATCCGGATAACGGTTATGCCTGCACCCAGGAGGAGGGCCAACTCATGGCAGCCGCTGAGCACGCGCGACGTTCCTTGGCTGTACTCGATTTTGCCGAGTCAGATTTCATGATGGAGTACCAGGCTGAAATTGCCGGACTGCTTAGTGACGCCAGTCTCGCCATGGGTGTGGGCAAGGACATGATGGATCAAGGCCTCCGGCAGCTTCGCAGCACACTTGGCAATATCGAGCGTTTGCATCAGCAAGAATTTCTGCGCCATGGCCATCTGAATAGCCCATCGTTTTTCGCCGAGCGACGACTGTTATTGGAGCAGCTAAATGGTCAGCTGAAGGCGACTTTTCTTAATAAACATCTGAATCTAGGGGCTTACGAGAAGCTCAAGAAAAGCTTGAATATTTCCACCAAGAGCCTTGTGCATCATTGGTCGAAAGCCGGTGGGCCAGGGCATATTCCTGGGTATGCCACATACTTGGACAAAGTGGCAAAACTTAGTAAGTACCTCAGGTATGGGGGGTATGTCGGAATTGGCTTAGGTGGGACATCGTCCTATCTGAAAGTCCAGGAGGCCTGCCGTGCAGGGGAAACAGAAGCCTGCAAAAAAATTCGTTTGTCTGAGGCAGGAGCTTTTGCTGGGGGTTTAGCGGGAGGGATCCTGGGTGGATACATTGCTGGGATCACTGCGCTCGCTGTATGTGGGGTGTTCTCTGCGGGTACCGCAGGTCTCGGGGCACCGATCTGTGGCATTGCGCTGGTCGGGAGCGGATCTTTTGCTGGGAGCACCGCCGGTGCGCAGGGCGGTGAGCACATGGGCGAGCTGATCTACGAGTCACATTATGACTGAGTTCGAGAATTGGCCCGTGTGGCTGAAGTGGATAATGCTGGCGTGTCCGTTCGTGATCGGGTTGGCCGGTTGTGCAATCAGTGCATTCATCGCGTGTACACGAAATTTCACTGTTGCAACCTCGGCTATTCAAAGTCATCCCGGTCTGGAACAGATGAAACTGTTTTTGGGCACGCGGCGCTTTCGCGCTCGGTGGCTGCTGATAACATTTCTTTGTGGAATACTCATTTGGCCTGGCATACACATGCGCAGGGGGCATCTGGACATTGAAGAATTCGAAAACTTTCCTGCAAAAATTAAGTTGGCTCTACAAATATCCTCGTGGCTGACGGCCTTCGGCTTCGCTTGGATGTGGGTGACCTACGCATTCATCAAGGCATGAACGTTGATGCCACGGCGGTCGTCGCTCTCGCGCAATGCGATTTTTAACCTCCGCCTAAGCAGGCATCACCGTACCAATCACTTAAAAGTCCAATCTCGTCCTAACACCACCTCACAAAACGCCCCCTCAAGCGTCGCATTATGATGCGCAACAATCTGCTCACCCCGCATCTGCGCTGTATCCGTACAACTGTGTCCATCCGCAACCAGCACCGCTTCGAACCCGAGATCCCGAGCAGCCCTGCAGGTACTGTCCACACAGTACTGAGTCTTCATACCGCCAATCACCACCCCAGTCACCCCGAGTGCCCGCAAATCCTCAGCGAGCGCCGTCCGTGTAAACGCATTGGGCCGGTGCTTCTCGAACACCACCTCGCCACCCGCAAGCCTCAGTTCCGGCGCAAGTTGCGTCAACACACTGTCAGGCGCAATCGGCGAGCCAGCGGGGCCTACATGACGGGCGAGAAAGATCGGCGCGCCAGCATTGCGCGCCTTGTCCATCAGTTCGTTGACGGTTGCCAACAATGCTTCGCAACGCCAGGGCTTTTCCTGGCCATGCACCAACCCAACTTGAACATCCAGAATCAATAGCGCGTACATTCGTGCGTTTCCTTGCATGAGGCCATTGAGGCAAGGGCACAAAAAAGGCCCTGTCCATCGCTGGCGGGCCTTTGAAGTCTGTTCGCTATCTGCTCACGACACCTCGCACGCTCCGCCATGGGCGGTCGTGGTGGTGGTTGCGGTGGTCGAATGGTAGATGATCATTGCCCGACACTAGCAACACGGCGCTGCGCTGACAAGCGTGGTCGGATTCAACATCACTGCCCCATGAGATCCTTGCCACGGCCATCGATCATTATCGGATAACCCAGTCTTCGCTCCGCAGTCCAGGTACTCGCTCAAACTCACGACGGTTATTAGTGACAATAATCAGACCTTGTGAGCGAGCGTGACCAGCGATCATTTGATCGAAAGGGCCAATAGGCGTGCCCAAACGTGCCAATTCAGCACGGAGCTGTTCAGTGTGGGCGGCAGCGTTTCTATCATATGTAAGAACTTCCAAGCGCGCTGCCAGGTCTTCAACCGCTGCTAGATTACGCTCGGGATTCGAGGATTTCTCAGCACCATAAATCAACTCCAAAGTGACGGTGCTTATGCACATCTAGTCATGATGCCGCTTGAAGGCATCGCGTACTTAGATAGGACGGTTTTTGATAGTGAAAATACATATAGTTGTGTCGAGCATGAATTTGAGCATCAAAAACGCTCGCGCTCTTGATCAGCCGGCTGATCACGCTCTGTCATGAAATCTTCTGTAGGGGCTAAGTCGTCGAACCAGCTATCCCACGCTTCCCCGGCAGGTGTGATGATGCGTGTGCGCCCAATCGCGACGACGTCAACGCGCTTGACGTCTTCCGAAAATGCTGCAGCTTTGGGCAGTCTTATAGCTTGGCTACGATTACTCAAAAAAACGGCACCATGTTCCATACCTACCTCCAGAACATGGGGGAAGAAGTCATATGGGATGATAACGTGAGTAAGGGACATGGCAATGGGATATGGCAGATACTTACCCATCATTCCCAAGCGTCGAAGGATCAACCACCGCTCACGGCCTATCCTCGCTCGCGTTTTCCACAGCACAAGTTCTGATCATACTGCGCCCCGTCGCAGCGCACCGGTTCAGTTCCGTGGGAGGTACGCACCGTACCCTGGCACAGCGCTGAGCCTAGTGCTCGGCGGGGTAGCATGCCGCGCCGTGGGCGCTTCAAGCCATCCGAGCTCCATCAGGAGCCGGATGGCTTACCCGTATTCAGCATGTGCTGGCGTTGGCCTGCATGCACTCGACGGTGCGTCCCGGCTCTGAACCGTTCCATCCATTGCCTGCCAGCGCAACGCGGCTTTACAACACTGACCTGACGTTCAAAATGGCGGGCTGAAAAGGAGCCCCCAATGAAACGCGTCATGATCGTTGGTCAGCCAGGCGCCGGCAAAAGTACGCTTGCTCGCCAGCTGGGCGAGCGAACCGGCTTGCCGGTCGTGCATATCGACACCATTCACTGGCTACCCGGCTGGGTCGAGCGCAGTCGGGACGAAAAGACCCGCCTGTGCCATGAAGTGGAGGCGCGCGAGCGGTGGATTTTCGAGGGAGGGCATTCGGCAACCTGGGAGAACCGTCTTGCCAGGGCCGACCTGTTTATCTGGATTGACCGTTCCCTGACGGTCCGACTGTGGCGTGTCCTGGTCAGGACCTTGACCCAGTTGGGCCGCACACGTCCGGACTTGCCAGATGAATGCCCCGAGTCGCTACGCAACTTGCCTGGCTTCATCCGGTTCATCTGGTCCACGCGGCATTCTTCACAGGACAAGATCAAGCACCTGATGGCGACGGCGCCTCCCGGGTGTCAGGTAGTGCACCTGCGCTCCAACCGGCAGACGCGTCAGTTTCTGGCATCGCTCGATTCGCCGTCCCCTGGCATGTAGCGCGCGTCGACCATGGCGCTAGCGTCGTGTGGCCTGGTCCCGCAATGGGGGCGCATCCTGCGGGTCAGCGAGCATCTCTTCGACACACGCCTTGAACTGGCCGAGCGTGAAGGGCTTGGGCAGCAAGCGCGTATGCGGCTGCTGCTCGGCAAGGCTGGCCGGCGCCTCGATCAACCCAGAAATGAACAGCACCCGCACCGCTGGCACGAGCGCCTGCACCCCTTGGGCGATGTTGTCTCCCGTCAAGCCGCCGGGCAGGACCAGGTCGGTTACCACAAGCTGCAGGTCCTGGCACTGTTCGATCAGGTGCAGCGCATCGGCAGGATGAGTGACTTCGATTACGTCGAAACCCAGCTCCTGCAAGGCTTCGCTGACCAGCTCCCGGATCGCGCCCTCGTCTTCGATCACCAGTGCACTGCCGCGGTGGTCGGTGCGGGCCGCCAGGGTGGCGTGCGTGATCGCTGTGACACTGGACGAAACGGACTCAAGGTGGACGGGCAGCAACAGGCTGACTGTGGTGCCGCTGCCCATCACCGACTCGATCACTGCAGTGCCGCCCGCCTGGCGAGCGAAGTCCCTGACCATCGACAGCCCCAGACCCGTGCCCGACCCCAGCGGCTTGGTGGTGAAGAACGGTTCGAAGGCCCGCTCGGCAATGCTGGCCGGCATCCCCAGACCCGTATCGGTGACGCTCACCTGAATGTATTCGCCAGCGCGTAGCCCAAGCTGCTCCAACTCAGCCGTGCCGCTCGTCACCTTGCTGACCCGCACCTGCAAACGGCCCCCTTGGGGCATGGCGTCACGTGCGTTGATGCACAGGTTCAGCAGCGCATTTTCCAGTTGATGGGGATCGCAGTAGCACAAGGCTGGCGACGGATGCGGGCTGAGCTGAAACTCGATCTTGGGTGTAAGGGTTCTGGCCAGCAGCTCTTTCATGTCGTCCACCAGCAGCACCACATCGACCGTGGCGCTGGCCAGCGGTTGTCGTCTGGCGAAGGTCAGCAGGCGGTGGGTGAGGGTGCTGGCTTTGCGAGTGGCAGTTCTGGCCAACGACAGGTAACGACCCAGCTCGTCGTGCCGGCCTTGCGCCAGGCGTTGTTCGATCATGTCCTGCGTGCCGGTGATCACGGTCAGCAGGTTGTTGAAGTCATGGGCCAGGCCGCCGGTGAGCTGGCCGAGCGCTTCCATCTTCTGGCTTTGCTGCAGTTGCTGGCTGACCTGCTCGAACGCCTGCTGCCGCTCGCGGTACTGGGTGACGTCCCGCGCCACGGCGAAGTAACGGCCCTCGAACCTGGCTATGCGCCAGTTGAGCAGCAAGGGTTGGCCATCGCTGCGCACGCTCTGGGTGTCGAGCTCGACGATGGGCTTGTGGTTGAGCTCACGTAACGCGTTCGCCAATTGCGCGGGGGAGATGAAACTGTAGAACGTCCCAGCCTTGAGTTGCTCTTCAGTGAAGCCCGTTTCTACCTGCCATGCCGGGTTCACCGACAGCACCTGACCGTTTTCGGACAACGTGCAGATCAGGTCGGGGGACACGTTCCACAGGCTGTCGCGCTCACCCGTTCGGTGTTGCACTTGCTGCTCGAGCGTTTCATTGAGCCGTTCCACGGCGCTCAGGTTACGCCTGAGCGAAGCACACACCACTGCCATGGCGAAGGTCACCACGCCAAAACTCAGGCTGTTGGCCCATGTGGTCCAGTC
This sequence comes from Pseudomonas sp. UBA5666, assembly GCF_002420785.1. NCBI lineage: Bacteria > Pseudomonadati > Pseudomonadota > Gammaproteobacteria > Pseudomonadales > Pseudomonadaceae > Pseudomonas > Pseudomonas sp. UBA5666. Next base: position 54,911 of record NZ_DIIQ01000024.1, read on the forward strand.
AGCATCGAAACCCAGCGGTCCGATGAAGAAATACTGGGCGATCAGCACCGCCATGATGCAGCCCAGCAGTGACGGGCCTGCGCCGAACCAGAACCCGATCAGCATCAGGCCAGGAATGAAAAACAGGTACGGGAGCGCGGCAGGCGACATCTGCGCGCGCGCCAGGGAGCACGCAGCGATGATCAACGCGGCGCCCACGTAGCGGCTGGCCGTGCTCGGCTTGGCACGTCGCAGGCGTTGCAGGATGGCGGTAATCCTTTCTTTGAACCAGGCCAAGGCTGACTCCGTAACAGGCTGAGCATCATCTATGCAATCTGCCGTGCCAAGCGCGGCTGACAGCCTTTTAGGCTAGCTGACCGCAGGCGTCCAATAGATTTTTTGGCCGACCACCGGTGGGGGCGCTCAATTGTCGAGAGAAACCGATCACAGCTAAGCTGGCAATGTGCCTTATGGGCTAGAATTTGCTGTTACCGCGACCGGAGTTTTCATGGACAACTTGACGACCCTTCGAGACGAGCGCTTGCGCCTGGTTGAAGTGGACCGCCTTACATCGGACCTGGCAAATGGAGAGGATCCGGTGCTCAACGGCGTCGTCAACATGCTCTGTGCGCACTTCGACGTCCCGACCGCGCTGGTCAGCATCGTCGACCGCGATTACCAGGTATTCAAGGCCAAGATCGGCATGGCCGACGACCGCACGCCGCGCGAAATGTCCATCTGCGCCCACGGCCTGCGCCAGGAAACGCTGCTGGAGATCTGCGACACGCTGCAGGATCCCCGCACGGTGGATAACCCCCTTGTGCAATCGGCCCCCCACATTCGCTATTACGCCGGCGCGCCGCTGATCGTTCGGCCAGGCGTCAGCCTGGGTGGGCTGTGCATCATCGACCATGCCACGCGCGAAGCCTTGTCGGAGCGCGACCGTAACCTGCTGACCAACGCCGCCAACGTGGTGGTGGCCCGGCTGCAATCGATCCACCGGCAGAACTTCTACGATCCGATGACCGGGCTGCCCAATCGGCGGCGCTTCGAGACGGACTTCAAGGAAGGTGCCGTGACGGCCGGGCAGGTGGCTGTTTTCATCGAGCCGGTGTCGGCTGCGGGTATGGACCGGCTGTTCAAGGCGCTGGGCATCGAGTTCTTTACCGATTTCATGCTGGCAGTCAAAGAAGTGCTGCTCACGGCACTTGTGCCCGGTTGCCGCCTTTATCGGGCCAGCACCCTGGGCTTCATGACGGTCATCGATGCGTGCGATACCCGCTTTCTCGCCGGTTGGCTTCAGACGCTGGTGGCTTCGCTCAGTGGGCCGCTGCGCAGCGGTCACATACCGGTTACGCCGGATGTTGGCATCAGCGTCCTGACGCTGGGTGTGGACGCCAGCGCCTCGTCGGACATCCTGCGGCTGATGGCCAGCATGACCGACACCGCTCGCAAGAGCGAGCAACGCTGGTTAGCGTACGACCCGGTGGTGGACGCGAACCTGCGTCGCAACACCGCCATACTCAACGCCCTGGAAGCCGCACTGCTGGCACCGGACCAGTTGAGCCTGGCCTACCAGCCCAGGATCGACCTTGGCAGCAACCGCTGCGTGGCGGTCGAGGCGCTCTTGCGCTGGACGCACCCGCAACTGGGTGTGATCAGCCCGGCCGAGTTCATTCCGCTGGCAGAAACCACCGCTTCCATCCGCGGCATCACGCGCTGGGTCGTGGAGCAGGTGTGTCGTCAGATCGCCCAGTGGCAGGCCAGCAACGTGGTGTTGCAGGTCTCGCTGAACATCTCGGCCCTCGACCTGGGTGATGGCCAGTTGTACGAAGATGTGACCCGAGCGCTGGCCCGACACCAGGTCCACCCGAGCCTGGTAGAACTTGAGTTCACCGAAAGCGCCCTGGTGGCCGATTTCGATGCCGTGCAGGAACAGCTCCAGCGCTTCCGCGCCCTGGGTATCTCGATTGGCATCGACGATTTTGGCAGCGGCTACAGTAACTGGATCTACCTGCGCAAAATCCCCGCCACCAGCGTGAAGCTCGATCGCTCCCTGCTGGCCGAACTGCAGCCAGGCGGTAACGACTGGCACATCGTGCGCGGGTTGGTCAGCCTGCTGCGTGACCTGCGCCTGACGGTAGTGGCCGAGGGCGTGGAGACGGACCTGCACCATCATGTGCTACGGGGATGGGGCTGTGATCAAGGACAAGGCTATTATTACGCAAGGCCCCTCTCGGCAGATGACCTGGCGACATGGTTGTGTCAGCCGCGGCAAGCCTGACGTTGTGTGAAGCAGCACTCGGTGTGCGCTGCCTGACAGCGCCTGTTCATTCCCAACAGTTGTCATCCGCAATGACGAGGATCGCCATGTTCAACAAAGCGCTTAGGGATGAGGTCGAGGCACTCAAACGGGAGCTTCATGGGCTCAGGGCTGCGCAACAGAGCAGGTCCGACGAGATGCTTGAAATCACCGTGGACCGTGACCTGCTGATCACGGCCGTCAATCCGCGGTTTTCCAGCTTCGTAGGGATCGACGCTTCGAAGCTTGTCGGTACATCGATGGGCACGCTCACGCCTGGCTATGTGAGGGACTTGCCATGCTACGAGGATTTTCAGACCGCGATGAGCCAGGGCACTGGGGTGAGCGACGACTACCGCTACATCGCGGCCGATGGGCGCCTGGTCTGGATGCGCGCGGCGTGGTGCCCGGTCAAGACCCCCAGCGGCGAGGTGACCCACATGACGGCTTACGGCACCGAGGTCACCGCTGCCATCGACAAGGCCCGGGAAAACGATGAGTTGATCAAGGCGCTTTCCCGCTCCACGGCGGTGATCGAGTTCGGGCTGGACGGCACCATACTCACCGCCAACCAGAACTTCCTGAATACGGTGAACTACACGCTCCCGGAAATCGTCGGCAAGCACCACAGTATTTTCTGCGATCCGGCCTACATGAAGTCGCCGGACTATCAGCGACTGTGGGCCAGCCTCAACGATGGTCGCTTCGTCGCCGAACGTTTTCAGCGGTTCGACAAGGGCGGCCGCGAGCTGTGGCTTGAAGCTTCCTACAACCCCGTGCGCGATACCCGGGGGCGGCTGTACAAGGTCGTGAAATTTGCGGTGGATATCACCGCTCAGGTCGAAAGCGAGAAACAGGTCAGCTCAGCGGCGGACGTTGCCTACGAGATCTCCATGAAGACCGACAGCTCCGCCCAGCGCGGCGCTGAGGCGGTCAGGGACACGGTAGAAACCATGAACCGCATCGTCGAGCAGGTCTCGAACGTATCCAGCGGCGTCGAGGCGCTGGGGCATCAGTCGCACCTGATCACGTCCATCGTGTCGACCATCGGCGGCATCGCCCAACAGACCAACTTGTTGGCCCTGAACGCGGCCATCGAAGCTGCGCGTGCAGGTGACCAAGGGCGGGGCTTTGCCGTGGTGGCGGACGAGGTGCGCAAGTTGGCCGGCCGAACCAGTGCCGCGACCCAGGAAATCGTCGAGGTGGTGCAGAAGAATAACGCCTTGGTGGAGGAGGCAGTACACAGCATGGGCGAGAGCAGGAAGCAGGCTGAGCTGGGCCTGAGCCTGGCCCAGCAGGCAGGTACCGTGATCACGGAAATACAATCAGGTGCGCAGGAGGTGGTCACTGCCGTGGGCCAGTTTTCCTCGAAACTGGTGGCAGAGGCGGGACGTTAGCCCCATCGGCGTCTGACTGGCGATTGATTGCTACGCTCGCCCCTGCGCAGTGGCCGGGGCAGGCGCTACGCACCTTCAGCGCTGATAGGCCTTGCCGTAGTGCCGCTCAAGGCGCGCCTGCACCAGCTCCAGCGCGATCGACAGCACCCAGTAGATCACGGCAGCGGTGGTCAGCATTTCCAGGTAGCGGTAGCTCGACCGTCCGTAGGACTGGGCCAGGAACATGATTTCCCACACCCCCATCACCGAGATCAACGACGAATCCTTGAGCATGGAGATGAACTGGTTGGCGGTTGGCGGGATGATCACCCGCATGGCCTGCGGCAGTACGATGTGGCAAAAAATCTGCGGCGGGCGCATGCCCAGCGCCAGCGCCGCTTCGCGTTGGCCTCGGGCAACACCCAGGATGCCTGCGCGAAAGATCTCACTGAGATAGGCGCCGTAGTTCAGCGACAGGGCGATGATACCGGCACTGATCGCGCCGGGCACCAGGCCTATCTGGGGCAACCCCAGGTAAATGAGCAGAATCTGGATCAGCAGCGGTGTACCACGGAAAAAAGACGTGTAGAAACTGGCAACACCCACCAGCACCGCGCTGCCGGACAAGCGTGCCAGCGCGGCGGCAAAGCCCAGCGCCACCGACACCACCATCGAGCACATGCACAGGAACAGCGTCAGCGCTGCGCCCTGCAGAAAACCATTGGGCCCTAGTTTGAAACCGGCCAGATTGGGAAACTTCTCCAGGATGATCGAGAACTTGAGGTCGAAGCTCAGGAAGAACCCGACGAACAGGGCGAACATCACCAGCCAAGTGAGCATCAACCGTGTGCGAAAACCCAGCAGGCGTGTGCCCGTGGTATTGGCCACGGGCTTGGGGGAGGGCGTAAAGGTGCTCATTTGCTGATATCGGCGCCGATCCACTTCTGCGAGAACTTGCTCAGGGTGCCGTCTGCCTTGAGTTCGGCGAACACCTGGCGAACTTTGGCATCCCACTCCGGGTCGCCCTTCTCGATGGCGACCGAGTTGGGTTCTTCATACAGCGGCGCACCGGCGAGCTTGAAGCGTTTGTCCTGGTCCAGGCGCGGCTTGGCCGTGACCAGGTTGGTCAGGATCGCATCCAGGCGCACGCCCGCGCCCAGCCCAAGGTCCTGGAACGCCACATTGTCGGTGTCATACGGGGCGATCTGCACGAAATCGAAGGGGTAGTCGAGGGCGCGTTCTTCGTCACCCTCGATGACCAGGTTCTTGTTCAGGTAGCTTTCATAGCTCGACGCGCTGGTCAGGCCGACCTTGCGCCCGTCCAGGTCCTTTGCACCGTGGATGCGCTCATCCTTGGCATTGACCACGATGACGGCCGGGGAGGCGTAGTACTCCACCGGGAAGTCGAACACCTGGGCGCGGGCCTTGCTGGGGGTCATCGAGCAGATGCAGATGTCGTAGCGCCCACTCCAGCGACCGGCGGCGATTACATCCCAGGAAGGGGTCTCCAGGCGCAGCTTCACGCCCAGTTTATCCGCCACCGCCTTGGCAACATCCACGTCAAAGCCGTCGAGCTGGTTCTGGTCATTGAGGAAAGAGAACGGGGGATAGCTCTCCATCAGCACATTGACCAGTTCCTTGCGTGATTCGACCCGCTCCAGCGTGGCGCCGGCAAAAGCCTGAGTGGCGGTCGCAAGCAGCGCAAGGCCTGCACCGAGCAATGTGGAAAAGCGCATGTTCATACCTGAAGTGTTGGCCAAATGAGTATTAGGGTATTAAATAGTTATATATCCAACCCACATAATGAATTTTATTCATAAGCACCTTTAGAGTAGTTATATGAAAGAGCGAGCGATGGTGATTCTCGACGGTGGCATGGGCCGCGAACTGCAGCGCAGCGGTGCGCCGTTCCGCCAGCCAGAGTGGTCTGCACTGGCGTTGACCGAGGCCCCGGAAGCGGTGGTGGGGGTGCACGCGGCGTTCATTGCCGCAGGTGCCCAGGTCATCACCAGTAACAGCTATGCGGTCGTCCCCTTCCACATTGGTGAAGCGCGCTTTGCCGAAGAGGGCCGGCAGTTGGCCAATGTCGCCGGTCAACTGGCCCGCCACGCGGCCGACACCGGCCCGCACCCAGTGAGGGTGGCCGGTTCGCTGCCGCCGTTGTTCGGGTCCTATCGTCCCGACCTGTTCCAGCCTGAGCGCGTCGAGGAAGTCCTGCGGCCGCTGCTAGAGGGCCTGGCGCCACACGTTGACCTGTGGCTTGCCGAAACCCAGAGCGCGATCCCTGAAGTGCGCGCCATACGTGCCCACCTGCCCGAAGACGGCCGCCCGTTCTGGGTGTCCTTCACCTTGCAGGACGAAGACGTCGATACGGTGCCGCGCCTGCGCTCCGGTGAGCCGGTGGCCGAGGCGGTGCAAGCGGTGATCGAGCTCGGCGCGGCAGCGGTGCTGTTCAACTGCAGCCAGCCAGAAGTGATCGGCGCGGCCATCGATGTCGCTCGTTCGGTCATCGATCAGCAGGGTGGAGAAGTCGCCATCGGCGCCTATGCCAATGCCTTCCCGCCCCAGCCCAAGGAAGCCACCGCCAACGACGGGCTGGACGAACTGCGCGAAGACCTGGACCCACCGGGCTACCTGGCCTGGGCCAAGGACTGGCGCGCACGCGGCGCCAGCCTGGTAGGTGGCTGCTGCGGCATTGGCCCCGAGCACATTGCCGAGCTCAAATTAAGCCTCGGCTGACGGGTTCCAGAGCATCTGCAAGGCAAACGAAGCGTTTAAGTTTGGGAAACGCTGGAACTGACGGTAAGGTTTCAGCATCTTCCATTCATCATGCGCCACGGGCAGTCGTGTTCTGACTGCCCAACCATGGAGCGCAGCGCTGAACGTCAGAAGGAGCAATGCCTATGCCTGAAGAACAACAACGCACGAGTACCATCAACCCGCCTGTCTTTTTCACCAGTGCCGTACTGATCCTGTTATTGGTGCTGTATGCCACTTTGTTTCAAGAGCATGCCCAAGGTGTGTTCGAAGCGGTTCAGCAATGGATCATCACCAATGCCAGCTGGTTCTACATTCTGTCTGTCGCGTTGATATTGATCTGCGTGGTCTTCCTCGCCATCAGTCGATATGGCGATATCAAGCTCGGGCCTGACCATAGCGAGCCGGATTACCGCAACAAGAGCTGGTTCGCCATGCTCTTCTCTGCCGGTATGGGCATCGGCCTGATGTTCTTTGGCGTAGCCGAGCCGGTCATGCATTTCATCAACCCCCCTGTGGGCGACCCCAACACCGTTGCCGCTGCCCGGGAGGCCATGAACATCACGTTCTTCCACTGGGGGCTGCATGCATGGGCCATTTACGCCATGGTGGCGTTGATCCTGGCCTACTTCAGTTTCCGCAACGGCCTGCCGCTGACGCTGCGATCAGCACTGTATCCGCTGATCGGTGAGCGCATCTACGGACCCATCGGCCATGCCGTAGACATCTTCGCCATTCTGGGTACGGTTTTCGGTGTCGCGACATCGCTGGGCTACGGCGTGCTGCAGATCAACAGCGGCCTCAACCAGTTGTTCGACTTGCCGATCAACACGACCGTCCAGGTGATCCTCATTGCCGTGACGTGTACCTTGGCCACGCTCTCGGTAGCGAGCGGGCTCGACAAGGGCGTCCGGATTCTGCCCGAGGTCAATCTTGGCCTTGCCGCCATACTGATGCTGTTCGTGCTCACCGTAGGGCCGACGGTATTTCTGCTGCAAGCGTATGTGCAGAACACTGGCGCGTATCTGTCTGACATCGTCAGCAAGACCTTCAACCTCTTCGCCTACGAACCCACCGACTGGATTGGTGGCTGGACCCTGCTCTACTGGGGCTGGTGGCTTTCCTGGTCGCCCTTTGTCGGGTTGTTCATCGCACGCATCTCGCGTGGCCGGACCATTCGTGAGTTCGTCTGCGGCGTCTTGTTCGTGCCTGCCGGTTTCACCCTGCTGTGGATGACGGTATTCGGCGACTCGGCCATCCATATGATTCTGCATGGGGGTGTCAAGGAACTCGCGGCGGTGGTGGACAAGGACAGTTCACTGGCCCTGTTTGCATTCCTTGAACAATTCCCTTGGTCAACGGCCATTTCCATGGTGGCAGTGCTGATGGTGGTGGTGTTCTTCGTCACCTCCGCCGACTCGGGTGCATTGGTCATCGACATGCTGGCCTCCACCGGCAAGGGGCAATCGCCGTTGTGGCAACGCGTGTTCTGGTCGATCACAACTGGCGCGGTGGCCATTGCCCTGCTGTTGGCCAATGGATTGAAGGCGTTGCAGGCGGCCACTATCGCCAGTGCCTTACCCTTTGCGATCATCCTGCTGGTGGCCATGTGGGGGCTGTTCAAGGCATTAGGCATGGACGCCACGCGCCGCGGCCTGCGCACACAGGCGCTACCTGGCCAGCGTCAGCACCGGCAGAACCACGGTGGATGGCAGCGCCGTCTGCGCAACATCGCCATGATGCCGCGTCGCGCTCACGTCACCCGGTTCATTGGTGAGGTGGTGAAGCCAGCCTGCGAGGAAGTTGCTCAGGAACTGCGCAAGCAGGGCTATGACGTCACTGTCGATGAACGTGAAGACGGCCGCGTTGCACTGGAACTGTCCCATGCCGGCGAAGGCCGTTTCCGGTACGAAGTGCGCCCGCGTGCGTTCAACACCCCGAGCTTCGTGTTGCGCGAAACCGACGACAGCAATGATTCACGCAAGTATTTCCGTGCGGAGGTGTACCTGCGCCAGGGTGGGCAGGACTACGACGTCATGGGCTGGAGCCGTGAAGATGTGATCGGCGACATCCTCGACCAGTACGAGCGCCACCTGCACTACCTGCACGTGGTCAGCTGAAGCCGCCTACGTGCGGGCGATCACTGGAATCGCCCGCACGTACACCAACTCGCAGATCAGCTCGACCAATGTCTGCGTGATCACCGCCGCTGCTGCCAGCGTTCGTATCTGCTCTGGCAAGGCGAGCGCCAACGGCAACACTACCAACGAATTGCGCGTCGAAGCACTGAACATCACGGCGCGCTTTTGTTGTACAGGCAAGCCCATCAACCTTGCCGTCGCCCAGCCAATGACCGGTGCCAAAAGCGCAAAGCCCAGGTACACCGGCACCACCGGCAGCAATTGGTCCAGCCTGTGCAATACCATGCCGATCTGCGAGGCGATCACCACGAACAGCACGAGGGCCATCGCCGGCACGGGCATCCACGCCCAGGCGTCGTTCCAGCGACTGATCCGCTCTGCTTTGGCCACGTGCGCACTGGTCAGCACCGCCAAGGCCAATGGCACGGCGATCATCAGCAAGAACGCCTGCACGAAAGGCCCGACCGTCAGGCTTATCGCATGGTCGTCTTCGATCATGAGCGTCAGGTAAAGCGGCAGAAGCACCAGTTGCAGCAGCAACAGCACGGGTGTTGCGGCCAGCATGAGCCGTGCATCGCCCTTGCCCATGTGCGTGAACACCACCACGTAGTCGATGCAGGGTGCCAGCAGGACCAGCAGGGCGCCGATGAGCAAGGCCGGGTGGCCTGTCAGCCCACGGGTCAACGCCCAAGCCAGGACGGGCACCAGCACAAAATTGGCCAGGAGCAAGGCTGTCATGAACCGCCGATTTGCCAGGCTTGCGCGCAGGTGCAGAAAGGGGATTTGCAGGAACATGGCGTACATCAGCACGGCGATGGCTGGTGTGATCAGTGCTTCCAGAACAGCGCTAGTGATATCGGCTACAAGGCCGAAGGCGATGGCTGCCAGCACGGTGGCGAAATACACGGGTGTCTGCCGGGTTTCGAGTTGGTCTTTGGTCAAGAGCGTACCTGCTTGGAAAAAGGCGCAGCGCTGCTGGGGGATGCGGCAATCGAGCGCGTGTAGCCGTTTTAAGACTCGTCTGAGTTATCCAACAGCGCCAGGGCTGCATTCTATGCGCAGCCCACATAACAACCACAGGACGCTGTAATGAATATTCGCGCTATCGCTTTTGCTGCAGCTGCAACCCTGGCCGTGCCTGGCCTGGCAAACGCGGCCAACACCATCACGTTCAGCGGCGAGGTCACCGACCAGACCTGCTCGGCTGTCGTCGATGGCAACACCGAGCCAACCGTTGTCATGCAAAGCGTGCCAGCCAGTGCGCTGAACGGCAGCATCGGCAAAAATACCGGGGAAACCCAATTCACCCTGCGCCTGACCGGCTGCGCCGCGCCGACCGACGCCAACGAGCAATTCACCACGCTGTTCCAGGCCACCAACCCGACGTCGCTGGGCAACCTGACCAACACCGCCGCCAATGGCGCGACCGGCGTTGCACTGCAGTTGCTCGACGCACCCGGCGGCAGCCCGGTGGACCTGGCAGGTGGTGCGGCCGTCACCGCCGGACAAATCATCCTGAGTTCCGGCCAGACCTCCACAAGCCACGACTATGCCGTGCGTTACGTGTCCGAGGCCGCCACCGTTACGGCAGGCCCTGTCCTTGGCGCCGTTACTTACACCCTGCGTTACGAGTGATTGGCGCACGCCACTTTTTCCGACTGCCGCCATGGGGCTTGTATCCAGAGCGGCAGGCCTTCGAGGTATCTGCATGAGAACTTTGCCAGTGGGCCGGCTCAGGCTGGTCGCCATTGCGCTTGCCTTCGTGCTAGGCATGACGGGCGCCACCCTCGTCCAGGCCAGCGTGGTAGTGACGGGGACGCGGGTCATTTATCCCGGAAATGCGAAGGAAAAAACCCTGCAGCTCACCAACCAGGACCCCTTTGCCAATGTTGTGCAGGCCTGGGTGGACGTCGATGACCCCGCCTCCACACCTGAAACCGCCAAGGCTCCGTTCATGGTCAATCCGGCCGTGTCACGCGTGGCTCCGGGCAGCGGACAATCCCTGAGGCTCATATATACCGGCGCCGCGCTCCCCCAGGACCGGGAGTCGGTGTTCTATCTGAACGTGCTCCAGATCCCCCCGCGCAACGCTGCACAGGCCGACAGAAGCCAGATGCTGCTGATCCTGCGCAATCGCCTGAAGCTGTTCTACCGGCCTGCTGGCATCGCAGGCGCGGTCGAGCAGTTGCCTGAAAAATTACGTTTCAGCCTGGTCGAAAACGGCGCCAGCTGGCAAGTGCTCGTCGATAATCCGACGGGCTTCTATGCCTCGTTCGGGGCTGCGACGATCACTGTCGGCAACAGACAGGTGAAACTCCATGCTGCCATGGTGCCGCCCTACGGCTCGGTGCACTGGACGCCAGAGGCTACCGGAGCGCTCACAGGTACAGCGCCGCAGCTCACGGCGCAGTTGATCAACGACTATGGTGCACGTGTGGGCATCACTCATGCCTTGCAGCGCTAATGTGCGGCGCACCTCGGTCCTGCTGGGCAGCATTGCCTGGATGATGGCCCGGCTGGCCCACGGCGAAGGCGACTACCGTTTCGACGACAGCCTGTTGCTGGGCTCGGGGCTGGCCGGTGGCAGCCTGGAGCGCTTCAATCGGGTGCAGCAGATCGACCCGGGTACTTACCTGGTCGATGTGTACGTGAACACGCACTACGTGAACCGAAGCGACGTGAGTTTTCGACTGCAAGACGATGCTGTCGAACCTTGTTTTTCCGAACGGTTTTTGCATCGACACATGAACGCCCGCAAGCTTGAAACCCCTACCGCCGACGCGGGCCAGTGCCTGGCGCTGAGCACGCGGCTACCAGGGTCAACGTTCCAATATGACTCAGCCCGCTTGCGCCTGGACCTCTCCGTGCCCCAGGCATTGCTCGACATCAAGCCGCGCGGCTACGTCGATCCGCAGGACTGGGACGCAGGCGGTATGATGGGCTTCGTCAACTACGACGCAAGCCTGTACAACTCGCGCTACGAAGCCTCAGCAAGCGAGGCGGCCAATTACGGTTACCTGGGCCTGAACACGGGGGTGAACGTTGGGCTCTGGCGTTTGCGGCATCAGTCCAACTACAGCTACTCAAGCTTCGGCGGCGCCGCGGTCAGCCGCTGGAACAGCATTCGCACCTATGCTCAGCGTGCCATTGCCCCTTGGCAGAGCGAACTGACGGTCGGTGACAGTTTTACCGAGGGCAACCTGTTCGGTAGCATCGGCTTTCGAGGCGTGCGGCTGGCCAGCGACGATCGCATGCTGCCCGACTCTCAGCGTCAATATGCCCCACAAGTGCGCGGCACGGCGGTGAGCAACGCGCGCGTGGTAATCAGCCAGAACGGCCGCAAGGTGCATGAAACCACAGTGGCGGCGGGTCCCTTTGTGATCGACGATCTGTACGGTACGGCCTACAACGGTGACTTGGACGTGCAGGTAATCGAGGCCGACGGCAGCGTCACGCGCTTCACTGTCCCTTATGCGGCGGTGCCCGACTCCATCCGTCCGGGTATCTCTCGCTACAGCGCCACGCTCGGTGAGGTACGCCAGACGGGCGCGAACCAAGGGGCTTTTGCCGAGGCCACTTATCAACGGGGCCTTAGCAATGCACTTTCCGCCAACCTGGGCGCTCGGGTAGCGCAGGATTACCTCGCCGTGCTGGGCGGTGGCGTACTGGCAACGCCCTATGGTGCCTTCGGGGTCAACAGCACGTTTTCCAGTGCCACCGTTGAAAACCAACAGCGCAAGCAAGGCTGGCGCATGGGGCTTAGCTACAGCCGTACCTTCCAGCCAACCAACACCACCCTCAACCTTGCCGGCTATCGATACTCAACCCAAGGGTACCGGGATCTGGCCGATGCGCTAGGTGCGCGGCAGGCCTCCGAGCGCGGTGACAGTTGGGACTCGACCAGTTTCAAGCAGCGTAACCAGCTGACCTTGCTGGTCAACCAGGGGCTGGGGGGGTACGGAAACCTGTACCTGTCTGGCTCGAGCAGCGACTATTACGACGGCAAAAGCCGTGATACGCAGGTGCAGTTCGGTTATTCCAACACCTGGCGGCAGCTCAATTACAGCCTGGCCTATTCACGCCAGCGCACGACGTGGTACCGGGACACGGTAACCAGTGCCGTGCCCGATTTCGCAAACCCGGCAGACCAGCGCGACACCAGCAGTCGTACCAACACCCTGACGCTGACGTTCTCCATGCCCCTGGGCAACTCGACCCGGGCACCGAGCATCAGCTCGATGCTGACGCAGCGCTCAGGTGATACCCGGGGCAGCAGTCTCCAGACGGGGATCAACGGCACCCTGGGCGCCCAACGCGACATGAGCTACGCAATCGCAGCCAGTCGTGACAGCGCCGGACGCGGGACGAACTGGACTGGCAATCTCCAGGCACAGAGCGCCGTTGCCACCTTCAACGGTGGCTACTCGCAAAGCGCCGATTACCGGCAAATCAATGGCGGCATTCGCGGTGCAGCTGTCTTGCATGAAGGCGGTCTGACCTTGGGGCCTTATGTGGGCGACACCTTCGCGCTGGTGCGGGCCAAAGGCGCAGGTGGCGCGACCATCCGGGGCGGGCAGGGGGCTCGTGTGAACGCTGATGGCTATGCGCTGGTGCCTTCGTTGTCGCCCTACCGGTACAACCCGGTAGGGCTCGACCCCAGCGGCATGGGTGATCAGGCCGAGCTGATCGAAACGGAGCGAAAGGTCGCGCCCTACGCCGGTGCTGCGGTGGTGGTGGATTTCAAGACGTTGATCGGCCATGCCTTGTTGATCCAGGCCAGCTTGCCGGGCGGCGGGGCTATCGCGCTGGGCGCCGATGTGCTGGATGAGCAGGGCACCATCATTGGCATGGTGGGGCAGGGAGGACAGGTGTATGCACGCGCCGAGGCTGATAGCGGGCACCTGCAGGTTCGCTGGGGCGCAGGCCCTGACCAGGCATGCCTGTTGCCCTTCGACGTCAACAGCAGCAACGCCCATGACAGCCAGGGCTTCATTCATCTGAAAAGTATATGCACGCCTAACGAGGAACCCACATGACGCTCAGGGCCTGGCTATTGGCAGCCTTCATGTTCGTAACCGTTCAGCACGCCTGGGCGACCTGCTATAAAGTGACCTCTGTGGGGGGCGCCACTACCACGGCCAACACTGCTATCAGGCCTGGTGAGGGAACTGCCGGCAGCTGGGCCGGGGCGTGCGATACCTGCAATGGATCATTGGGCTTACCGAGTGTGATCAACGTCAGTGATCCAAGCTTTCAACCCTATGGCACGTTGATTGCGAGTTCCGTAGTGCCCTTCACGCAGTATGGTGTGACCGCTGGCTACAATCCGGAGTACGTATTTTTTCGCTGCGCGGGGCAAGATGCGGTTTACGAAATGTGGTCCACCAATGGCGATGACCTCTATAGCGGTTGGTACCAAGGGGGCGACAGCGTCGGTCAAAGTATTGGTTTGCAAGACGCCTACAGGACAGCCTGGCCGAATGTGCTGTTGAAGCTATTTCATCTCGAAAGCGGCGAGCCTTTTACCCACATTTGGCGCGAGCGCAGGCTCACTGGCCTGGACATCGATTCTCGCGGCTTCCAGTTGGTCAAGGCCAAGAACCTCAGTGCCGTACGCGCGGAGCTATACAGTGCACCGAAAGACCCCAGTTACAACTACTACAGCGAAACCGTCCCATCGCAGCTCTACGCCTACGCACAGGCGGCGGCCTATATCGCCATCAAGGGGCCAGGGCTGGCCTATCCAACAGTGGGTCAAACGCACTATGGAAACTGGAGTGGCTGGTACGGAAACTGGCCGGGAGCGTTGGGCTTGTACAACAAGGTCACGCTCAAGCGTTACCCCACCTGCAGCGTCACCAGTGTTACTCCCTATGTGGTGTTTCCCTCGATCAGCGTGAGCGAGATCAACGCGGGCGGGCGCCGCGAAATGCCTTTTCAGATCAACTTTCGCTGCCAGAGCAACATCGTCAACAGCACCAGCGCCAACGGCACGGCCATTGGCATCAAGGTTTCATCCGGTGCCCTGGCTGCGTCGTCTTCCCTGGGTTTGGTCAATGCCCAGGGCGGCCTTACCTACCTGCTGGCGGACCGTTATGGCCAGGCAGGTGTGGCGCAGGGAGTAGGCATACAGTTGCTGCGCGACGGTGCGCCCATCAATTTGCTGGCCAATGAGGATTCTGCCAATGGCAGCGGCGCGGCTGGCCGGGGTTGGTACCCGGTGATCAGCAGCGCTGCCAACCTGACCGGTACCGTCAATGGCATCGGTCAGTACACCGAGACATTCCGAGCGCGTCTGGAGAAACTCTCCACCGGCACCATGCCTACCGTAAGGCCCGGCCGGGTCGAGGCCACAGCGCAGGTGGTGATACGTGTTCAATAGCTGCGGGCAGCGTCTGCTGCTGCTGGTCGCCGTGCTGATCAGCACCCCCGCCAACGCTGGGGTCACTGCCGAGCGCACGAGGGTCATCGTGCATGAGGGCCAGCGCGAAACCTCACTGGCGCTGGTCAATCAAAACGCCTATCCGGTCGTGGTCCAGACCTGGATCGACAATGGGGATCTGGCTGTTACCCCGGACACGGCAAGCGCACCGATCATGCCGCTTCCTCCGATGTTCAGGCTTGAACCCCAACAGCAGCGAAGCGTGCGCCTCGTGACGACCGGGCAGGTGCTTGCCCAGGACCGAGAGTCGCTGTACTGGCTTAATGTGTACGAGATTCCACCTCGGCCAAGCGAGGTGCTGGAGGAGGGCGCGACGCGCCTGACGATCACCCTGCGCACTCAGCTGAAAGTCATCTACCGGCCCAAGGGTTTGTCAAACAAGGCCGAGCTAGCGCCTTCGCACCTGGTTGTCAGGGTCCAGGGTCGCCGTGTGCAGTTGCGTAATCCGACGCCGTTCTACATCTCCCTCTCCCACGCACAGATCGGCGAAGGCGAGCGTTCGATCATTCTGGATGCGCCCATGCTGGCACCGTTCAGTACGCAGCATCAGACGGCACCGGCCACCGCGCCGAGCGACGCGACGTTTCGCTTTTCATGGCTGGATGATGAGGGTAATGCGCAGCGCGGTGAGCGGCCCATCACGCACGCGGTGTCCATCAGCCCGTAAGGCCACATACCGTCTCGCCAGATTGAGATTCGTCCTATTCAGGTCTGTCGGTGCCGCCCCTAGGCTGGCTGGATGAAGCTAGCCAACCTGTTACCTGCCGCCCAGTGGAACCTGTCGACGCCTATTGCAGCGCGTAATCTCTTACGCCTGTTTGCGATCACCCTCGTAGCGGGTGTCTATGTCGGCGCCTACGGTTACATGCGCATGACCCTGAACGAGGAGATTTCGTCCCGGCGCAGGTACATGAACGAGGCCATCTTCAACGCTCAGGATTTCTTTGTCAGCCGTCAGACCCTGCTCAGATCGCTGGGGCTCTCGACGGTCAAGCACGCCGCTGCTGCGGGCGATAGCGAGACCTACATTCCAGGCGAGGAAGTCCACATTTTCCTCCGTCAGCCCGGGGGTACCTGGAGCTTGTGGCTGACGCCACGCATGCTGGATTTTCTACGCGCCAAGCAGACCAACCTGGTCTACGTGCCGCACGCCCTGGATGCCTCGGTGCAGTGGCTCTACAGCCGGCCTGAGGTTCCACCCCTGGTCCCCAACGCCGTGCTGCAACGTCTGCGTGGATCGACCGGCGAACCTGGGGACGAGCAAATCTGGCTGGCAGACCCTGGAGACGATAAACCGCCTTCGCTCTACATTTTCACTGCCATGGATGAGCGCGACCGCGCTTCAGGTTGGCTGGGGCTCGAAGTCGAGGGCCCGCAGTTGGTCGCAGCGTTGCGCCATGAGCAGGCGGGTGACTTCCAGCTGGTCGACAGCGCAAGCCAGATCATCGCCAGCAAGGACCGCGAGCAGCAATTGACTTCCCAGCGCCATACGGCAACGCGCGTGGATGATGGTTTCGGTTGGGAGGGCGGCTATTGGCTCCCGGACCGCCTGACCATTCGCAAACAGCTCGACCATTCGGACTGGCAGATCATCTACAGCGCACCCTTGGCCTCTATCATTCCGGCGCTGATTCTGCCGTTCGGGCTGGCAGTGCTGATCAGCGTTGCCGTCACACTGTTGATGCTGTGGCTGGTCCGCCGGGTCGACGTGCGACTCATCCGCCCGGCAGCTGCTCGAATCGAGGCATTGGTCGAGAGCGAAGCGTTCAGCAGTGCCGTCATCCGCACCGCCCCGGTTGCGCTGTGCGTGTTGCGCCGCAGTGACGGTGCAGTGGTGCTGGCCAATCGGCTGAGCGAGCAGTGGCTTGTAATGGGTGATGAGCGAACCCGAGTCTGTCAGGACTGGATTACCCGTGCGTTCGGCAAGCCTGCGCAGACCAGTTGCACACAAGAGCTGCAAATGGCCGATGGCCGTCACCTGTGTCTGAGTTACGCACCTACCCGCTATCGACGTGAAGATGTTCTGATCTGCGCCTTCAGCGACATCACCGAACGAAAAACCGCCGAGCTGTCGCTGCAACAGGCCAGGGCACTGGCCGATGCTGCCAATGAAGCAAAAACGCTGTTTCTCGCCACCATGAGCCATGAAATCCGCACGCCGCTCTACGGCATGCTGGCAACGCTGGAACTGCTTTCACGCACCCACCTCGATAGCCAGCAAAGGGGGTACCTCAATGCCATCGAAGGTTCATCGGCTACCTTGCTGCAACTGATCTGCGATGTGCTGGATGTGTCCAAGATCGAGGCTGGTCAGCTGGCGCTGGAGGTCAGTGCGTTCTCACCCGTCGAGCTGACCCAGGACGTCATGCAAGGCTATATGGGGGCCGCACACACCAAAGGGTTGCAGTTGCTGAGTTGCATGGATCCGCAGCTTCCTGAACAGGTAGTGGGTGACACGACGCGTACGCGCCAGATCCTTGGCAATCTGCTTAGCAACGCGGTCAAGTTCACTCGCAGTGGCCGAATCATGGTCAGGCTTCACCTGGTTGGGGTCGAAGGTGATCGCATGATGCTGCGCTGGCAGGTAGTGGACACGGGGCAGGGCATCCCTGAGCAAGACCAGCAACACTTGTTCGAACCGTTCTTCCAGAGCGGTCCCAGTACCAACACGGTGGCAGGGACCGGCCTTGGCCTGTCCATTTGCAAGCGGCTGGTCGAGTTGATGAACGGGTCGATTCGTGTGTTCAGCGAGCCGGGTCTGGGCAGCAGCTTCTCGTTCACGCTGCCACTGGGGCAATTGGCGCTCGATGAGGACCAGAGCTGGGCCCAGCCTTTGCTCAACCAGGGCGTCATGGTTTATTCACCTGTGCCCGAACTGGCCGATCATGCCGCTGGCTGGCTACGTCGCTGGGGCGCCCGGGCGCAAGTGATTGCCGTGCCGGACGTCCGTCATGAACCGGGCATCGTGCTGGTCGAGTTATGTCCAGGGCCTGCCAGCTCGGCTGTCATCAGGCAATGGCCTGGCCCATTGGTACTGGCCTGCGCCGATGAGCACGCGCTTTCGCGTCCTTCGGCTCAATACTGGCAGGTGGGGCTGAACAATCTTCAGTGCCTTAACCAGGCGGTGAGCCAGGCCCAGGGCATCGAGGCACGACACAGCGCAACGGCCCGTCAGGCAATGATCGAAACCAAACTGTGCATTCATGTGCTGGTGGCGGAGGACAATGTCATCAACCAGTTGATACTGCGGGATCAACTGGAGAAGCTCGGCTGCACGGTCACCCTTGCCAACGATGGCGAGCAAGCGCTGGCCCTGTGTCAGAAGGAGGTCTTCGACCTGGTACTGACCGATGTGAACATGCCCAGACTCAACGGGTATCAGTTGGCGCAGAACTTGCGCCAACAGGGCCATGCCCTACCCATCATCGGCGCAACTGCCAACGCCATGCTCGATGAGGCAGAGCGTTGCCTGGGCGCCGGAATGGATCAGTTTCTGGTCAAGCCCTTCACTCTGCACGCGCTCTATCAGTGCCTGCTGCCGTATCGCAAGGGCTCGGCCTGATGATCCACCGCGTCTTGATCGTCGAGGATCATCCCTTTCAACACCAGTACCTGGCTCAGCTGTTCCGGTCCGTCGGTGGGTTCGACGTCGAGCTGCAAGCCGATGCCAACCTGGCGATCGAGCAGTTGCGCAATCAAGCCTTCCACCTTGTCGTCACTGACCTGATGATGCCGCAACTGGATGGGGTACAGTTCATCCAGAGAATGAGCCTGCTACCGTCGCCTCCGGCGCTGGGGCTGATGACCGCTGCCTCTGCGCGCGTGCTCGCAGGCGTTGGCAAGGTCGCCGAAAACCTCGGTATCCGCCTGGCCGGCATGATCAGCAAGCCCGTGCAGGGTCATCATGTCGCTGCACTGCGTCGCTACATGGATAGCACCTGCGATCAAGGCCATCTGCAACCTCGATCCTGTTCCGGTGGCCATTCGGTCAGTGCGCTTACCCGTGCACTGCAGGCGGGCGAGATCCAGGCGTGGTTTCAACCCAAGAAATCCATGCTCGACGGCAGGATCGTCGGTGCCGAGGCCCTGGCCAGGTGGCTGCATCCGGTCGAAGGTCTTTTGTTGCCGCGGGCATTTCTGGCCGATTTGGAATCTGCAAGGCTCGATTTGCCGTTGCTGTACAACATGCTTGAGCAAACGCTCACCGCTCAATCACGCTGGGCCGCAGCAGGATACAGGCTGCCGGTCTCGATCAATCTGCCTACACACCTGCTGGACCGTCCTGATCTGGTCGACACGTTGTACCGAACGGTCCGAGAGCGAGGTGCCGACCCCAGGACCATCACCTTCGAGCTGACCGAAACGTCGACCACCCGACGGTCCAGTGATTACTTTGCAGGGACGTGCCGGCTGCGCATGATGGGCTTCGGCCTGGCCCAGGATGATTTCGGCAAGGGGTACAGTTCCTATTCCAACCTGGTATCCACGCCCTTCACCGAAATGAAGATTGATCGCTCTCTGGTCAGTGGTTGTGCGAGCAATCCTGACATGGCCATCGCTTTGGCCAGTGCCGTCCACCTCGGCCGCGCACTGGGGCTTGTGACAGTAGCAGAAGGCGTTGAAACGCGTGATGAGCTGGAAGTTGTCCGCAAGGCTCAGTGTCATCAGGTGCAGGGGTTCATCATCTCCCCGGCTGTGGATCGAGACGGCATGCTCCCATTGCTCAACGGACAGCTCTCCGAGTGAGGGGTGAGTTGGCGAAGAAACGTTTCAGCATCTGCAATGTGCCGTCATATGGCATGAATTTTGTGTCTGTTTGAGCACTCTCATCTTCATAACGTGATGTCGACGATCAACACCATGAAAAATGCCAGCCTGCGCATGGATAAACTTGCGCGCAGCTCTCAGCGCCTGAACAAAGCCATCTTGCTGCTCAGCGGGCTCATGCTGCTGTTGTCCAGTACCTGTTATTGGGCAGTATCGCGCCTTCTGGAATCGGAACAGCAGCGGTTGGAGCTCCATTTTGCCCGGGTGATCGAAATCATCCATGAGCATGAGATCTTCTTGCGCAATCTCGCCAACAGCATGCCAGCCGGTCGCGCGCTTCCTGCGCCGGTGGAGCAGGGCGTCATGATGCTCGATTCGACGAGCGTCGATGGCAAGACACTGGTCAAGGCAAAAGGATTCGAACTCTCCTTACCCTTCACCCTGGCCTACACCGGCGACTTTCGGGCTCAGGAGATACGCGGCGCCTTGGGGTTGGGGTTGCGTCTGACCGACTACTACGGGGGGTTCTGGGCCCGCTCGTTCTACGCATCGCCTCAGCTGTTCGTGCTCGAACGGGGAACCGGCGCGAGCATTGCCGTCCCCGCGGCTGGCGACCAACGTCAGCATCAGCCGCTGTTGCCTCACCATTATGTGACCGTGGTTGATCGCTTGGTGCACTTACTGGCTCAACCCGACCTGCTACCCGATCAGCATGTCCACTGGGTGCGAGCGCCAGCACGCCTTTACAATGACAACCTGCGCATGGTGGCGCTTCTGAAGTTGGGGGCTGAGCACACCCTCAAGCCGAGTACGACGGGCGACCGGACAATGGTCTTGGCTGCCGTAATGGATACGGAGCAGATCGACGAATTCGAGCGTGTGCTCAGGTTATCGGTCTACAACCAGTTCACCCTGATTTCCCCGGATGGCAAGGTCTTGATGGGAGAGCGCAGCAAGGGTGATCTGGCGCCGCTTGGCCTGAGCTTCAACCGTAGCGGCTTGCGTTTCAAGATGATGTCTTCGTCGGGAGACGCGTGGACTGGGCTGTATGCCATCAGTTACGGGGACTTTCTGCGCTACGCCAAATGGCCGCTGCTTGGCCTGGCGTTGACAATCATCGCTGCGATCCTGCTAGGGCTCTGGGTCAATCACTGGTACAAGTCGCGCATTGTTCGGCCCGCCCAACGAGCACAAGTCCGGCTTGCAGAAAGCGAGGCCTTCAGCCGCATCATCCTTCACAACGTGCCGGTCGGGCTGTGCGTCGTGAGGCGACATGATCACAGGGTGTTGTTGGAAAACGAATGCGCGGTACACCTAGGCGTTACCGCAGCGGTGCTGCAACTGCTGCGTGATAACCACGGTGACCAGGCGCCGGGCGAACTGTGCCTGCTGGTGGATGGGCGTTACGTCCAGGTGGTGGCGGTCGCTACCCGTTATGACGGAGAAGACGTGTTTCTATGCGGCTGCAACGACATCACCCGCCACGTTGGCGAGCAATTGCAGCTCAACCAGGCTCACCAGCGTGCAACGGCGGCCAATGAAGCCAAAACCGTTTTCCTGGCCACCATGAGCCATGAGATAAGAACCCCGCTCTACGGTGTGCTGGGCAACCTTGAGCTGCTGTCGCTGACCGAACTCAGCGAACGCCAGAGGCATTACCTGCAGATCATCGAAACCTCGTCGACAGTCCTGTTCCAGCTGATCAGTAATGTTCTGGATGTGACCAAGATCGAGTCTGGGCAGATGGCCTTCGAGCATGCCGCATTCGATCCGCGTCAGCTGGTCGACGATGCGCATGCCAGTTTCGAGGCCACAGCGCAAAGTAAAGGGCTGCAACTTGAGGCTGAAATCGACGCACAAGTGCCTGCACGGGTGGAAGGAGATGCCGGGCGAATCAGGCAGATCCTGCACAACTTGCTGGGCAACGCGATCAAGTTCACCCCCTCCGGACGCGTACGTCTGCGCCTGATCGTTCAAGAGCGAAGCGACCAGGATGTGTTGTTGCAATGGCAAGTGACGGACACCGGAAAAGGTATCCCTGAAAAAGCCCTGGAGCATCTGTTCAAACCGTTCTATCAGGTGTCCGCAGGGCAGGAAGGTGGGGGTGCAGGGCTCGGGCTTTCCATCTGTTCACGCTTGAGTGAGTCGATGGGCGGTACCATGCGCGTGGTCAGTGAGCCCGGTCTGGGGAGCAGCTTTTCCCTGTTCATACGCTTGCCAATCGTGGCCTCCTCGCCGGTCTTGGTGCCTGTGCCGAAAGAGGGTTCGCAGGCGCCGTCTGCGCCGTTGAAATTGAGCGTGTTGGTGGCAGAGGATAACCCAGTCAGCCAGGCGGTCATGCGTGAGCAGCTCGAAGCCATCGGGGCTTACCCAACCGTCGCGGCTGACGGCCACCAGGCACTTCAGCTTTGGCAATCCAAGCGTTTCGACATGGTCATCACCGACATCAACATGCCCAGGATGAACGGCTACGAGCTGACCCGCGCGCTGCGAGAGGCAGGTGTCGAAGCACCTATCATCGGCATCACCGCCAATGCACTGCGCGAAGAAGGTGAGCGCTGCCTGCAAGCGGGTATGACCGCGTGGATAGTCAAGCCTCTGAGCCTTGGTACCCTTCGGCAGGTACTGATGAACCACTGCCCTGGAACGATTGACACTCACGTTGCACCCGACCCGGGCAGGGATGATTTTTCAGGCTGGATTCAACTGTCCCAGCCCATGCGCCAATTGCTTGCCCAGACGTTGGCCAGCGATATCGAGCAGTTGGAGAAGGGGGTGATCGAGCACGATGCGGTTCTGGTCGAACAACGGTTGCACAGCTTGAGCGGTGCACTGGCCAGCATCAATGCCACGGCGTTGTACGGCGCATGTCAACGGCTGGAAAACATGTTTCAGGAGCTGCCGCTCGACGCACGCCTGGGCGGGCAAGTCCGTGCTCTGTGCAGGCGGCTTGCCAAGGTCGCGCAGCGCTTGTCAGACGAGATTCCCGGATGAGCCTTGTCCCCTAATGGAGTAATTCTGCATGCCTCATCACAAGGTTGTCATCGCTGACGATCATCCCATCGTCCTGCTGGGGGTGCGTGAAGTCGTTCAACGCATCGGGCGCTATAAAGTCGTCGGTCAAGCCACCAACTCATCGGAATTGATCGATCAACTGCGCCTGCACAACCCCCGCACCCTGATCACCGACTTCAATATGCCGGGGGATTGTACCTACGGAGATGGCTTCAAGCTCATCGAGTACATTCTGCGTCACTTCCCGGACACCCAGGTCCTCATTCTGACCATGATTTCCAATGGGTTGATTCTTTCCCGGCTTCAGGAACTGGGTGTGGCAGGGGTCATTCAAAAAAACCACCTGCATGATGAAATCGAAAAAGCGCTGAGTGCCATCCGCAAGCGGCGTCGGTACCGAAGCCCGTTGCCGCCACCTACATCCGTGGTACGCGAAGCAGTGAAGGTCGAGGCCCGCTTCAATCAGCTGTCCCCCAGGGAGCTCGAAGTCGTCCGGCTCTTTGTCACTGGCATGACCGTAGGTGATATCGCGCGGCAACTGTCGCGCAGCAACAAGACAGTCAGCGCCCAGAAGGTGTCGGCGATGCGCAAGCTCAACGTCGACAGTGACCAGGACTTGCTGACTTACTGTATCGAATCCAGGCAGTTTCAGTAACGAGGTTCTGTGCCTGGCGAGGCGTTGCCCAGCCGGTGCGTGGCCCTGATGACACGCGTACAGACGATTGGACCCGCAGCGCAAAAAGCCCAGCTACTCGCTGGGCAATCTATCGGTCTTCAGCCGACGATCATCATTCAAAGCGCTACGCTGGCTTGAGCCAATCTACATTCCGCTCCTGAATGACCAATTTGAGCGAGCGGCCAACTGCATTGGCGTGACATACCGAATAGTCGCCAACAGGGTAGAGCGCATGACGTCCCCACGGCCCTGCCTTGCTTTCCAGTTTGATATCGACCTGGTCACCTTCGCTGGTTGTCAGATCAAACGCGTTACCGCTCGACGCCTCGGTGATTTTCCAAGCGGTAGGGTCTTGCTGCTCGATGCGCTTCACTTCCACCAGACCATGCGTTGTCGCGAAAATCCCCTTACGAAGATGTGCTCCGCTGCGAACGTAGAGGCGGTAGCCGTCCTCACTGTGCCGGAAATACAGCAACAGGGGTAGGACAGCAGAGGATTTCTCGAAAGTGACCAGCCCCAGTTCTTGACCGTGGTGCCAATCGTCTTCGGAACAATTCAGTGCACCCAGCGTAGCGGCGCCGTCCACGGCATATCCGGGCGTGGTCAGGGGGCTTGCCAGTACCACATTGTCGTTCGTCATGCTGTCGAAGGTGTTCAACGGGCAATCAGCTGCATGCAGTGTCGCGAGAAAAGAGTGCGCTTTGTGATTCATCGTATACCTCCAGTGTTCATGAATGCACTCAGGAGGCTATGCCGACACGCGCGAGGGGACTAACCGGAACGGGTTCCAGACGCAGGATGCAAAAAGCCCGGCACTTGGCCGGGCTTTCCAGTGGGCGATCAGCGATCAGTTGCCGTAGACCGGCAGCTTCTTGCAGATGGCTTTGACCTTCTCGCGCACGGCGTCGATCACCGCTTCGTTGTTCAGGTCGGCAAGGATGTCGCAGATCCAGCCAGCCAGCTCACGGCACTCGGCTTCCTTGAAACCGCGGGTGGTCACGGCCGGGGTGCCGAAACGCAGGCCCGAGGTGACGAACGGAGAGCGCGGGTCGTTAGGAACCGAGTTCTTGTTGACGGTGATGAACGCCTTGCCCAGCGCCGCGTCAGCGTCTTTGCCCGAGATGTCCTGCTTGATCAGCGACAGCAGGAACAGGTGGTTTTCGGTGCCACCGGAAACCACGTCGAAACCGCGCTCGATGAAGACGCTGGCCATGGCCTGGGCGTTTTTCACCACTTGCTGCTGGTAAGCCTTGAACTCCGGCTGCAGGGCTTCCTTGAAGCAGATGGCCTTGGCCGCGATCACGTGCTCCAGTGGGCCGCCCTGGGCGCCTGGGAATACAGCGGAATTGAGCTTCTTCTCGATCTCTTCGTTCTTGCGAGCCAGGATCAGGCCGCCGCGCGGACCGCGCAGGGTCTTGTGCGTGGTGGTGGTGACGACGTCGGCGAAAGGAACCGGGTTAGGGTAGACACCGGCGGCGACCAGGCCAGCCACGTGCGCCATGTCGACGAACAGGTAGGCACCCACCTTGTCGGCGATGGCGCGGAAGCGGGCGAAGTCCAGCACCTGCGAGTAGGCCGAGAAACCGGCGACGATCATTTTCGGCTTGTGCTCGACCGCCAGGCGCTCGACTTCGTCGTAATCGATCAGGCCGTTGCCATCGATGCCGTACTGCACGGCGTTGTACAGCTTGCCCGACGAGCTGACGGAGGCACCGTGGGTCAGGTGACCACCATGGGCCAGGCTCATGCCCAGAATGGTGTCACCGGCCGACAGCAGGGCCAGGTAGACAGCGGCGTTGGCCTGGGAGCCGGCGTGCGGCTGGACGTTGGCGTAGTCGGCACCGAACAGTTGCTTGGCGCGGTCGATGGCCAGCTGCTCGACGACGTCGACGTATTCGCAGCCACCATAGTAGCGCTTGCCTGGATAGCCTTCGGCGTACTTGTTGGTCAGTACCGAACCCTGGGCTTCCATGACGGCCGGGCTGGTGTAGTTTTCCGAGGCGATCAGCTCGATATGCTCTTCCTGGCGCAGAGCTTCTTGCTGCATGGCTTCGAAGAGCTCGGCGTCGTACTTGGCAATGGTCAAATCACGGCTGAACATGGCGGTCCTCAAGGATCGGGGGTGAAGTGGGTGGGCATTCTACCCCATTGATCCGCCGCTGGCATATGAAGTGGCATCAAGTCGCGGACCAGTGGGGTTCATGTTGCATCCCGCGCCGTTGCTGGGCTGGGCGGGCATGCGAGTTGACTTTCAGGTCCGGTTTCTGGCGTTGCCTGTGCGTGGTGGCGGGCCGGGCGTGATGGGCCCCGCTGGCGTTTCGGCAGCCGCGTGAGGGCAGGGTCAGGGGCGACTCAATTGAACATGAACAACGTCTCATTGGCGAATTGCGCCTCGAACTGATGCGCCGGCATCGGTCGCCCGAACAGGTAGCCCTGTACTTCGTCGCACCCGTGCTCACGCAGAAACTCAAGTTGCTCATGGGTCTCGACGCCTTCGGCGATGACCGCCAGGTTCAGGCTGTGGGCCATGGCGATGATCGCCCTGGCGATCTGCGCATCCTGCTCACCTTCGGGCAGGCCGTCGACGAAGGTGCGGTCGATCTTCAACACATCGATCGGGAACTGCTTGAGGTAGTTGAGCGAGGAATAGCCGGTCCCGAAATCGTCCACCGCGATGCTCAGGCCCAGGTTCTTGAGGCTGGCCAGAATCTGCAGCGCTTCGTTTACTTCGCGCATCAGGATGCTTTCGGTCAGCTCAAGCTCAAGACACGCCGGTGGCAGGCCGCTTTCTTCCAGGATGTTGGCGATCCGCGTGCCCAGTTGACCATCGGAGAACTGGCGCGCGGAAATGTTGACCGACACTTTCGGCACACGCACCTTGGCCTTGTGCCAGGCCTTCAATTGTCGGCTGGCTTCGCGCAGTACCCAGTCACCCACGTCCACCACCAGGCCCAGCTCTTCGATGACGGGAATGAAGTCGCCCGGTGGCACCAGGCCGCGGGTAGGGTGCCGCCAGCGTAGCAGTGCCTCGGCGCCGGTCAGGCGCTTGCCGTCGCCGCTGAATTGCGGCTGGTAATACAGAATGAATTCGTTCTGCTCCATGGCATGGCGCAGATCGCTTTCCAGTTCCAGGCGCTCCAGGGCACTGGCGTTCATTTCAGCCTGGTAGAACTGGAAGTTGTTCTTGCCGCGCTCTTTGGCGTGGTACATGGCGGTGTCGGCGTTCTTCATCAATTGGCTCAACTCGCCGCCATCCTGCGGGCTGAGTGCGATGCCGATGCTGGCCGTGACGAAGAACTCGCGGTTCTCCAGCACGAACGGCTTGACCAGGCTGCCCAGGATGTTTTCGGCCACGTGAATGGCGCGGTTCAATGCCAGCTCGCGAGTAGGCCGAGGCTGGAGCAGCAGCGTGAATTCATCGCCGCCCATGCGCGCGACCGTATCGTCCTCGTCCACGCAGGCCAGCAAGCGCAGGGCCATGTCCTTGAGCATGCGATCGCCCGCGGCATGGCCCAGGGAGTCGTTGATGGGCTTGAAACGGTCCAGGTCCAGGAACATCAACACCACCCAGGCCTTCTGCCGCTCGGCCTGCTGCAAGGCGTTGTACAGCCGGTCCTGGAACAACGTACGGTTGGGCAAGTGGGTCAGGGCGTCGTAGTAGGCCAGGCGGTGAATGCGCTGTTCGCTGGCCTTGCGTTCGCTGATGTCGGTAAAGAAGCACACGTAGCTGGCCAGGTCGCCTTCATCGTCCAGCACGGCAGTGATGCCTACCCAGGCCGGGTAGTGATCGCCATCACGGCGCTTGAGCCACACCTCGCCCTCCCAGCTGCCACGCTGGTTGAGCTGCTTGAGGATGTAGCGCAGGTGCGCCTGCTGCTGGTCGTTCATCACCAGCATGCTCGGCAGTTGGTCCAGCACCTCGCTGACTGCGTAGCCGCTGACCCGGCTGAAAGCCTCGTTGGCCTGCACAATGTAGCCGGCAGGGTCGGTGATCAGAATGGCCGAAGTCGAATGCTCGAAAACCGTCGCAGCCATGCGCAGGTCTTTCTCCGCCCGGCGCTGCTGGCTGATGTCGCGACCTACCCCCAGTACGCCCTCGAAACGCTGATCGTCATCCCAGACCAGTACCAGGCGCAACTCGATGGGGATCTTGCGGCCGTCGGCGCGCAGGCAGTCGAACAGGAACAGCTGGGTCGGCAACTGGCCACGCAGTTCGGCCAGTTGAGCCGGATCGTCCATCGCCTTGCTTACCCGCTCCATCAACCCGTAGATGCCAGTGAGCTGGGCGGGGTTGGCGATGATCGAATGCCACCCGTTGGCGAAGATCCAGTCGGCGTGATAGCCCAGCACGCTTTGCACCGAGGGGCTTACGTAGTCGAGCTTGAGCTGGCTGTCGGTGGAGAAGATCACGTCACTGATGCTTTCGGCCAGCATCCGGTAGCGCTGTTCGCTGTCGCGCAGCGACTGGCTCGCCTCGATCTGCACGGTCACGTCCTTGCCCACGCCGATGATGCGCGTCACCCGGCCGTCGGCGTCACGCGCCAGCACCTGCTCGCGTATGTCGTAGCAGCGCCAGTTGCCATCGCGGTGCCGGAAACGCAGCTGGCAATGCAGCGGCAAGTCATGGCCGTTGTCGAGCTGCTGTTGGCGCAGGTCCTGGTAATGCGCAGCGTCTTCGGGGTGCAGCAGCAGCTCCCAGAAGCGGTCGCCCATGCGGGCCAGTTCCGTGCGGTCATACCCCAGCGTCTGGCCCAGGTGACGGTTGCTGAAGATCATCCGCTGGCTGTGGATATCCTGGACGTAGAGCTGATCCGGCACGGTACGCACCACGTCCGACCAGAACCGCTCGCGTTCGAGCAGCGAGAGCTCCACTTTCTTGCGGCTGGTGATGTCGCTGATGCTGAGGATCACGGCCTGGTAATTGCGGCGCAATTGCGGCAGGCGCGCTGTCAGCCACAGGTGCAGCTCGCCGCCATGCGCAGCAGGCAGGCGCACCTCGAGCTCCAGGGACGGGCGTTGGTCGATCAAGGCGTCGAGCAACTGCATACCGACACTGTCCTGGCCGTCGCCGCTGTCGTCGATCAGGCGCTGCCAGGCTTGCTGGTGATCTTCGATATGAAGCAGCTGGCGCGCCACCTGGTTGATTTCGGTGATCTTCAGTTGCGCCAGGAGCGAGCGGCGCAGTTGAGGGTCCAGCATCAGGCTGTGCTTGAGTGCGGCGCGGTTGCGCAGGTGATAGCGGTCCAGTTGGCCGGGCAAGCTGGACAGGTCGAGCACGCACAGGGCCACACCTGTACCTTCGAAGATCTCTTGATAGCGCCGGCGATCTTCCTGCAAGGCCCGCTGGCGGCGGCGCATGTTGACCAGGGCCAGGACCGGGAGCAGGGCGCAGAACAGCACCAGCAGGCATTTGCCTATCAAGGCAGGCAGCAGGTCGTTGCGCGCCTGTTCAGCATCGAACAGGCCGCGCAGTTGCCAGGCACTATTGTCGATGAACGCCAGCATGACGCTCTGCAAGGGCGCGTCGGGGCGCTCGGAGGCCAGGTAGCGTTGCAGCACCTCGCCCGTACGGCTGTTTTCCAGCAGCCACAACAGCTGATCGGCCTCATGCAGATGGCCGGTAAGCGCGCGGTAATAATCAGGTGACAAGCGCAGCAGCCAATGGCCTTGGCCTGGCGACTGGCTCAGCAACAGGTACACGCTGGCGTTGCTGGGCGCATTGGTAAAGAAATAGGGCCGCTCTTGGTTGAGCCTCAGCACCTCACCGACGACTGCGTGATCGTCGCTGGCAGGTGCGCTGTCGGCAACGATCTGCCCGGCTCCGTCTATCCAGACCACGCTGCGCAGCGCGGGCATTCGTTCGCGCAGCGTATCCACCAAGCCGCCAGCTGCCGGTGCCGCCACGGTGGGATAGGGCTGGAGCAGGTTGATGGCTTGCTGCGCCTTGAGCGCCATGTTCAAACCCAGGTGGTCCGCCAGTTCGGTCGTGTCTTCCAAACGCTTGTCGCGCAGCTCGGCCTGGGTAAGGCTGAACTGCGCGAACAGCTGCCACAGCAGCAACCCGAGCAGAATCAGGGCGAGCAGTGCCAGCGCACCCTTGATCGACCCGCGCAGACTGGCAGCGGGCGCCTTGGACGCGCTACGCGATGACGGCGGTGGAGTGAGTTTGATCAAGCGTCGATCCTGCGATGGGCCTGGCGATGGCAGGGAGGGGTCGGGCATGGCGTATGCTTTTTTTATGAGGTAACCGATGCGCGGTGGCGCACTATAAGCCGACCACTCGAAACCGGCTAGCATGCCTCGCATTATGGCAAAGTGCCAGTGCCATTCATGCTTCCGACCGCTCGTATTCGGCAAGCACGTGCCTGCTGTGCGAGAATGCCGCCCGCTTTACATGACACTGCTTGGGAGATGTTCGGTTTTGGTTACTCATTTTTCCATCAATGGCCTCGATTCCGCCTGTGGGCGCAGCAGTCAGACCCTTGTCAGCTCTGCCGTGACCGAGGACGTATCCTGCAAATCGTGCCAACGCTCGCTGGCAAAGCCCGAGGCGGCCACGTCAACCAAGCGCAAGGCGCCATCGCTGGCCGAGCTGCGCACGTCTGCCAAGGCACCCGTCCCAGCTGCAGTCGTTGCCGACGCACCGCGCCCGGCGGCGGCATCGGTCACGTCCGGCACCTCTGTCAATCGTGTCGCCGCTGCGCAACCTGCGCGCCCGGACGGGTTCTGCGTCAAGTCCGCCTGGGCCGCGCGCCTGGCCGAGCAGGGCGACCGTTGCCGGCTGCCACGGGGCAAGGCGCGCCAGCGTCACGTCTGAACAAGGGCTGCTCGCCAGGCGCGACTACAGGGCAAGGCCGCTGCTGCCGGACCACCGCTTCAGGCCTGCGCCGCCGGCGCGGCGCCTCCTATCAAATACTGCGCGTTGGCGTAGAATGGTCCACTTTGTTCAACGACACCCGACCCCTGGCCGACCCGCTGGGGCGATCGTCGATGTCTTTACCTATCTGAATTAGAGGCTTGGTTTTGGCTCAATACGCCTATCTGCGCTATTAGTTTTTGGTTGCGTTTTCTGATTGAGCGATTTTCCCCCTAAAGTTCTGGGCTCCAGCCTATCGGCAATGGCAAAAAATCTAAAAAACGTTGCCTTGTCTAAACTTTAGTAACCTTTTGGCGCTTTTGGGGCCGGATGTAACCTCGAAACTTAACTTTTTTCATCTGGCAGAAAGCGCGGTTCGCCGGTCATCGCATTTGTGGCGCAACTCTAATCTCTAAAACTGCAGGTCCTAAGCACCCTACATGCTGAACAGACAGCTGAAAAGTTTGATAGCTGTATAAGATTGCAGAATTTGTAGGTGTTCTGGTGCACGCATGGATCATGCTTGGTGTTCGACTTTTTAATTTTAGCGAAAGTTATCTAGTTGCAGATGCTTGCAGGTTCTCCCGGCCAGCATGCTGGTTCGCGGGTACCTGGCTATCCTTGGAGTGGCATTTTTACAGAGGGCGGCTCATCGTCCTCGCAAGCAAAGCCGCTCGTCGACTGTCATTGAAAATCCGAGCTGAGGCTTTGGAAATACTGGACAAATAGCCACCCTAGGCGATACTCTTGCAGTAAGCTTGGTGTAAGAGTTTTTAGAGTTTGCACTATAGTAATTATTGGAAAGGAGTCCGTTCATGTTAGCTCTCATTGATTCAGCCTGTTAGTTGTACTGCTTAGGGCAAGAATTGGTTTCATGAGTTGACGACTCTGAGAAACAACCTAATTGCAGGACCATAT
Source organism: Pseudomonas sp. UBA5666 (assembly GCF_002420785.1). Lineage (NCBI taxonomy): Bacteria > Pseudomonadati > Pseudomonadota > Gammaproteobacteria > Pseudomonadales > Pseudomonadaceae > Pseudomonas > Pseudomonas sp. UBA5666. The sequence continues at coordinate 86,140 of NZ_DIIQ01000024.1, forward strand.
CAAATGGCTAACGGAAAAATACTACGGCAGCTCTTCAAGGCCGGAACGCTCGGAGATCAGGCGGCCTTCCGTCGTGCTTCGGAAGCTATTATCGAAGAAGAGCGGCAAAAACAGCACCACCTTCTGGCCAACGATTTGGAACAGATTCTTTACGGCGGCGACATGCATGTTCAGTCCGCACGTAAACCGCAATTTACCGCTGACATTCCTGTAGATAAGGAGCGTGGACTTCCGCTTCTCGATATTAGGCCGCCCAAGCGATCGCTTGAAGAGATCATCCTCCCTGAGAGCAGTGCCGTCATGATCGAGGAGATGCTTGAGGAGCATCGCCGTTCTGAGGTCCTTCGCAGTTACGGCATGAAGCCATCAGGCAAGGTCATTTTCTTCGGTCCACCAGGTTGCGGTAAGACTCTTGCGGCTGAAGTGATCGCCTTCGAGTTGGACCGGCCACTGGCTATCGTCCGGCTCGACGCACTGGTGTCGTCGTTCCTCGGAGAAACTGCCGCCAACCTGCGAAAGGTGTTTGAGTTCATTTCCAGGCATCAGTTGGTTGTTTTGTTTGACGAGTTTGATGCGATTGGCAAAGAGCGTGGTGATAGTTCTGATCACGGTGAGCTCCGCCGTGTGGTCAATGCTGTATTGCAGATGATGGATGCTTACGATGGTCAGAGCCTCATTTTGGCAGCGACCAACCACGAAAGTATTCTTGATTCAGCAATTTGGCGCCGGTTTGATGACGCCATTGAATTTCCACTTCCTGATAGGAAACAGCTTACCTCGTTGTTGCAGCTAAAGTTGCGGGGTATTCGCCGACAATTTGAGCTAGATGACGGCGAGTTGCTGGCAGAGCTTGAAGGGAAAAGTGGTGCCGATGTCGAACGAGTTGTTCGGCGTGCCATTAAGCGTATGATATTGCGAAACCAAGAGTTCCTCACCATCAAAGAGCTTCGTAGTGCACTGGTGCGAGAGGGGCTTCGAAAACACTGATCCGCTGCAATCAAGGACGATGAATGGCAACGTACAAGCACCTGAGCTTTGAGCGCGAAAATCTCGACAATGCCCGCCGGACAAAAAATCCGCCGAAGTTCGCCAAGCGTGGTGACTTGCGCGGGCATGGTCAAAAGCTGAACGGCTACTTCGCCACTGCCGCAGGCATTGCGCGCCAGCAAATCAAGTCTGCAGAAAACTCCCCTTTCGTGCTTAAGTTGCAGTACGACGGCGCGATGACCTTCGAAAATCTCCAAAAGCATGGCCTGGAGTTCATCAGTCAGGAAAGCAAGCAGGTGTGTGTCGTCTTCGCCACCGAGCAGGGCCTAGCGGTTTTCCAAGATCACCTGAACAAGCTCGGCGTCCTGGGTCAGACCGTAAGCTATAAGCAGATTCTCGAAGCCATCGAGGGTATCGACGCCTGGTCTGCCGAGGATAGGAAGAGCTGGGCGCTGCGCAATCTTGGTCTCCCCGAGGGGGAGCACTTCAAGCTGGATGTTGAGCTATGGCCTCACTACGTCATGAATCACCCAGCACGGATTCGCCTCGTCACGGGTTTTGAAAAATGGTTGGAAGAGGCTGGCATCCAGACAGTGCACAAGCTGAATTACGACAGCTTGGTCATGTATCGCGTCGAAGCTACGCAGGCGCAGGCTGACCTACTTTTGAATCACAGCGATGTGCGTCTGGTCGATCGGATACCGCAGACTGGCATCACTTATGCCCAGCTGAACCGAGATATAGCTGAGCTTCCAGGCAATATTCCGCAACCTGCTCTCGAAGCAGCACGAGTATGCATTCTCGACAGTGGGATCAATACGAACCATCCACTTCTTAGATCCGCAATTGCCGAGAGTGAATCATTCGTTGAAGGCCAAGACGAGTTTGATGAAGTGGGGCATGGTACCGCTGTAGCCGGCATCGCTCTGTATGGTGACGTTGAAGCTTGTGACCGCAGTAATTACTGGCGTCCGGAGTTTTGGCTCTACAACGGCAAGGTCATGCGGAAATGTCCAGATACCGAAAATCCTATTTACGACGAGCACACCGTTGAGGCTACTCTGACGGAGGCTGTTGAGCACTTCGTAGGTTTAGGGTGCAGGATCTTCAACCTCTCATTGGGGAACAGTAATGCTCCCTATGACGGCAGCCACGTTCGCGGGTTGGCTTACATCCTGGATGTGCTTGCGCGTAAGCACAACGTCCTGTTCGTAGTCTCGACCGGTAACTTCATGGGGTCATCTGACCCAGCTGTACCTATCAATAGCTGGCGCGAAGAGTACCCAGAATACCTGTTGCACGAGAGCAGCGTCATCATTGATCCAGCACCTGCGATGAACGTGCTAACGGTAGGCAGTATTGCCCGACACGATGCCACCGTGGATAGTCAGCGTTATCCTGAAATTCATCAACTATCCCCGTCCTGTGAGAATCAGCCATCACCATTCACGCGGCATGGCCCGTCGGTTAAAGGCGCGTTGAAGCCGGAGCTGGTGGCTCATGGAGGAAACCTGGCGTGCCCGGTACATTTCAGGAACAACCAGTGGAAGACGGAAATGCGCGGCCTGGGCGTTCTGACCTTGAACTACCAGTTTCAGGGCAATACGCTGTTCAAAGAAATCTGCGGTACTAGTTTCTCTGCCCCCTACATCACCTACCTTTCCGGCCGTTTACTCAATGAATATCCGGACGCCTCGGCCAACTTGCTGCGAGCGATGCTGGTGAGTCACGCATCGCTGCCGAGCGAGATTGAGACCGCTTTCCCTGACGAAATGAGGAAGGGATACAAGGTCAACAAAGCCACCTATAACCGTGAGATTTCTCGCGACGTTGCCGGCTATGGGCAGGTGAACGAAAGCGATTTGTTTCGATCCTCAGATCACTGCGTAGTGCTAATGTGCGAGGAGACGATTGAAAAAGACGCCTGCCAGTTCTTCGAGTTGCCACTGCCAGCGTCTTATCTGCGCAAAGCGAGAGGGCTGAGGGAATTGAGCGTGACCCTCGCTTATTCGCCAGCTGTGAGAACCACGCGGTTGGATTATCTCGCCACGCAGATTAGCTACAGGTTGGTCAAAGGTAAGTCGCTTGATGAAGTGCAGGCGCACTTCAACAAGGAAAACCAGGACGAAACAGAGACACGAAACGACGATGCAGCCGCCAATCGTGATATCTCTGCGCAGCTGCGAAGCAGAGGTACTGTGCAATCCTCAAAATGGACCTTCAAGCAGCGCAATCCGGACGAGAAGTGGTTCGTGGTGGTAATTCGCCAGGATCGGGAGTGGAAACATCCGGATGTGCTGGTTGAAGAACCATACGCGCTTGTAGTGACGGTTTCAGACCGTGATAACGAGCAGGCGCAATTATACAGCGAGATTCAAGCCACCCTAGCTCTGCAGTTACAGGCAAGAGAGCAGGCACGTCAGCGGGCCGCGATATAGTTTGCAAAGCGAGAGCGTCTAGCCAAAGCTCCCTTGTTTACGCTAATTTGACGGGGCCGCCACCCCAACTGCAGTACGGATTGTGGTGGCTCCTCCTAGTTGCTAGTCTGAGAGTATCAGCTATGCATCACTCGTCTATTGATTAAGGTGGAGTATAAATTCAGCCTAAATCAAAGCATGTTTGCACAACTCTGACTGCTCTTGAATCGAAAATGGCATTCAAGTTTTACAATGCGGATAGTGACGAATAAGATATGCGGAGCCTCTCGTGGTAATTCAGGCAGGTGACGCGTCTTTTTTAGCGACGAGTTCGATATTGTCTCCCTGAACGACAAGCGTCCAGATGATGCTGATCAGAAGTAGCTTTCGTTCGGCGTGCCGCCGAGCTACGCGATGACTGACCAATTGAACCTGCTCAACGAAATTTGGCGAGGTCAGTGGAGGCACCAAAAATATCAATCTCTCTTTCTCGTGGTCGATGCCCAAACTTTATTGTTTATATCCCGAACGACTTTTAGTGCAATTGTCGGAGCCTGAATTCCAGAATCGGTCGCGACAACGGAGATGTTAGTTGTATCTTGAATCGAGAATTTTATTGTTCCCTAAATCTTTCAGTTCGCATTTCTAGCGCAGTTGGCCAGTGCTGAGCGCATCCACTTGGGCATTTTGCATGCCATGAGCTTTTTGAGTTCTTCAGCGCTGAGCGAGTTGGCAATCTTGCTCGCGACCTGCTCATTCACCCCATTTTCTCCGAGATAGAAAAAAGCAGTCAGGGCCGTACCTATTCGCGTTCCTGCTTGCTGGAGTCGTTGGCGAGACGCATGGCGCAGCCGAACAACCGCGCTACCTATCTTGATCTCACGGGTCGCTCCACTGGTGTAGTAAGTAGGCAAAACCTGCATCTGAACACTCAGTCCAAGTCGACGAACAGCTTCTGCACCATGGATCTGGATAGTCTCGCCTCTTGCCCTGGCAACAGCTTCCATTACAGAAATCGGGTTGGCTCGAACCCTTTTGCCCGTGTATTGGCTGTACTTGGGACGCATGTAAACGCCGCGGGCCACACGCTCTAGGTAACCCCTGAGTACCATCCGAGACAGAGCTTTGTTCACCGCAGAGCGGGAGCCCGCTCGCTCGAATACCGCCCTAACAAAGGGCCTTCCCTTAGGCATGCGCTTTATACGGTTCGAAATAGATTCTGCGACAGACACAGCTAATCCTATGTCATGCGGGTTGACAGGTCGTCTGGATATGAACCTACCGGCGTTAAGCGTAGACACCGTACTCAATTCGACCTAGAAGTGTCACCACCTGCTGGTAGCCCGATCGGGTTTCCAAGATGTTGCAAGGCACTTGATGCCTTAGGCCGATCGCTGGCTTGTATAGCCATTGTGCGGCAAGTACTCGACTGCCAAGTACTCGCGTTGCCAGGTGCCCGATTTGCTCGCACCTTCCCTTGAAGCATCGGTGGCCGATGCTCCAGCACCCCAACGGTGAACTGGGGCAAAGCGCCAGTATATGTGGATCGTTCATTTGCACACCTCAAATGTGAAAGCGTATCTCTCAACCGGCAAGTCGGCCAACGGGCTCCATTCTCTTGCCGGCTTGTGCCGCGATATCGAGGAGCTTTCCTTGCGTCTGTGCCCGCCCTCGCAAAAGCTCTTGGGCGCTGCCTTCCTGTTCCGACTTGATACGCCACTTCTCAGTCTTTACCTTCCGCCGACCTTTCAATGTCTCTCCTTTTCTGCATAGGTAGGGCCCAGGCGCAACCCAGCCACTGGCTCAGGCAGCGCAGACTTTGGTTGCATCAGACAGTACATCTCAGCCCAAGCTGAAGGGGGCAGGTGCCCATCCTCATCGGTCAGATGGCGTCACGCTGAGCTCCTCACGAACGCGCTGAATGATTGAATCCAGAGTGGCATCCTTGTCCATAAAAAGGTAGCACTGGGTCAAGATCGTCAAAGGATGAACATTCATGACAGTGGCGAGCCCATGCACCATTTCGAGGGTAGGGCCTTTTCCACCGGCTTCCAGTTGACTGAGGTAGGTTTGGCTGCTGTGGCCACCGAAATCTTCTTGGTTGAGGTTGCGGGATTTTCTAAGCTGCCTCATTGCTTTCCCAAATGCCTGTTTCAGTTCCATTTTTTCATTCCTACAAAAGGAATGATGAAGCCGTCTTGAACGTCGGACATCCATTAACTATTGTTAATATTTTGAGGATTTTTCGATGTTCAAGACCTACAGGCACGCCGAACTCAGCTCAGCCGACATTTTCGGAGAGCCTTCCAGTCGCCGCTGGAAATTTATTGAGCTGGAACTGCACCACCCATGGTTTTACGTGGAGCTCGTGCGTGACTATGGTGATGACATCGTGGGCAGCATGCTGATGATCCCTACGGTACCGATTCTTCAACAGATGCTTTCGGAGCTTGATGACCGCTCATGGCTTGCGCAGGCTCACCTGATGTCTCCTGGTCACATGAGAGGCGGGAAGGACTGGGTGATGGAACCGCTCCAGGAAGTGAGCATTGCTGAATGCGATTCAGGAGCTGAAGAGGGTTATATCTATAAGGTAGTAGGTGGGGCTTGTTACAGCATCCATCTCTCGCCTCGGCAAGAAAAGCTCAAGGTCACAGAAATCATTTTTTCTGCTGAGCGCGATCTGCGCGTGAGTGGATGAGTTAAAGGGCTTGTGCATTTCATTTTTCGCCACCACTCGTTAAAAACCAAAGCAACTACTTCAGTGTCGTTCACGATCAGCAGACCAAAGGCGGCTCCTCTAAGCGGCCTCAATGATGGCCTTCAGACGTCGCTCAAGCGCTTGTACTATGACGTGTCGGCTGTCTTCGTCGACTACTGTAGCAGGCAGCTTTGGATCGATAGGGGTCGCTCGCGAATGACCGCAATCGACCCAAAGCGGACCTCCATCCGAACTTCTTTTCCCTTCAATGATTCACAAGGTGCCAGCAGGCGATAGGTCATGAAAACCCGACCGACGATGTGCCGGTCGGCAACTGGTATCAAATACGCAGCATGTGGACTGCCAGACCTGCCAGGGCGCAAGCAAATAGAACCTGGATCACACCCCGCTTGAAGCGGAATAGGGCTATTGCTGCAGCAACCGCTATCACCGCTGAAGGCCAGTCAAACGCCCCACTGAAGCCCGTTGGCCAAAGCACGTGGTAGCCGAAGAACATGGCGAGGTTCAGGATCACCCCCACCACAGCGGCGGTGATGCCTGTCAGCGGTGCGGTGAACTTCATCTCGTTATGTGTCGACTCCACGACCGGGCCACCGGCCAGGATGAAGATGAACGAGGGCAGGAAGGTGAACCAGGTGACGAGGCTCGCCGCGACTGCACCGGCGAGGAATGGGTGCTCTAGCCCGAACATCGGATGCACGTAGCCTCCGATGAATCCGACGAAGGCAACCACCATGATCAGAGGGCCTGGCGTGGTTTCCCCTAAGGCGAGGCCATCGATCATTTGTGTTGGTGTCAGCCACCCGTAATGCCCGACAGCCCCCTGATAGACATAGGGCAGTACAGCGTAGGCACCGCCGAACGTCATCAGGGCGGCCTTGGTGAAGAACCAGCCCATCTGCGTCAGGGTGCCATCCCAACCAAACGACAGCGTCAATAGCCCCATGGGCAGGATCCAGAGCCCAGCGCCGATCAGCAGCAGACGTACCAGGTGGCTCCATCTGAAACGCGCATGTTCAGGGGTTGGAGTGTCGTCATCGATCAGTGCTGGTCCATAACTGTTTTTCGCCGCCCCATGACCGCCGCCGATCACGAATTTGCTTGGGGCGAAGCGACCGCCTACATAGCCGATGATGGCGGCCGCCAGCACGATCAGCGGGAACGGCACGTTAAGGGCGAAGATGGCCACGAAGGAGGCCGCAGCCATGGCCCACAGCCAGCCGTTCTTCAGGGCTCGCGAACCTATCCGGTGTGCAGCGTGTACGACGATGGCCGTGACTGCCGGTTTGATGCCGTAGAAGATTCCCGCGACTACCGGCACCTCGCCAAAAGCAATGTAGACCCAGGACAGTCCAATCAGGATGAATAGCGAAGGCAGCACGAACAATGCACCGGCAATAACCCCGCCCCAGCTGCGGTGCATAAGCCAGCCGATGTAAGTCGCGAGCTGTTGGGCTTCAGGCCCAGGTAACAACATGCAGTAGTTCAGCGCGTGCAGAAATCGCTTCTCGCTGATCCAGCGCCGGCGCTCAACCAGTTCCTGGTGCATGATCGAGATTTGCCCGGCGGGCCCGCCAAAGCTGATGAAGCCCAGCTTGAGCCAGAACAGGAAGGCTTCATAGAGGCCGATCGGCTGCTGAGTCGCTTTCGATGGCGGCTGTTCACCCACTGCGGAGGGACTATCAACCATTTGGGGTTTCCTCGCTTGCGAAAGCCGTCAGCAGGCCATCGAAGATGCCTCCGGCGACCGTTGTCAGTTGATCGTCATCGCCAATGCTTTCTCTCAAGCCTGCGAGGACACGCTCGATACCGGGTGCCTCGGAGGGTTGGATACCTCCAACGTCCAGGTAGTGAATGACACCTGCCAGGCGTGCCAGACCTGGCTGCTGAACGTCAAAGCTCTCGATAAGGGTTTCAAAGGACACCCGCTGGCCGACATGGCTGAATCTGGCCCCATCAAAATCGAAGCCCAGTGCATCTCCAGGGCAGTCGCTGGGACTCTCTAGCCACAAGAACTGTGCATCGGCATCGATGAAACGACGGATCAGCCACGCACAGGCCAAGCGATCCACCCATGGGCGCTTTCGAGTTGCCCAAGTCCGCCCCTGGTATTCGCTGCGCTCTAGCCGATTGATGACCTCGTCGTGCGCACTCGGCTCATCGGACGACAGTGCACGGCTAATCGCGGTCTCAAATTCCTGCAGGGCCGAGTCGGCTTGCCCCTTCCATACGCCAGGGAAGAAGTCGATCGCCGCCAACTGAGTGAAGCTCTTTCTCAGTTTGCGCACCTGCCTTGCCGTCTGCAGTGCGTTGTCTGGCGAAAGCTCCCCTCGGCAACCTGCAATCTCTTCGAGGAACTTGGCGTATTCGTCACTTCTGTCGAACAGCCCACTGAAGCGCTCCTTGCGCTCAGGCAGCGACAGCAGAAATGCCGTGCCGTTGATGGCCAGCACATCTCGCTCCACGGCTTCAAATGTCTCGCGGCCCGCGCTTTGGTCAGGCAACAGATACACGCCATCCCGCAGCACAGCTGCGCCAGAGGCCTTGAGGGTTCTCCAGGCACGCATGCGCTCGGTGGCATTGGCCGTGGGTAGCCCGAGAATCAGGAGCAACCAATCGATCATGTAATATACTCAACACAAAACGTATCTTTCACTACATTAACCAAGATTGAGCCAAAAGCAACGGGTATTTGCGGGAGGGTTTGAATTACAGGTTGTCGCGTTGACCACATCCCCCCAGGGGGGATACGCTATTGCCTCGTGATGTAACCAAGGCGATAGGATCGCCTACAGCCGTGCACAGAGGTGCCATGCTCTCCGTCCTGAAAAACCGCACTTACAGGCACCTGTTTATCGCTCAGGTGATCGCCCTGATCGGCACCGGCCTGGCGACGGTGGCGCTTGGGTTGCTGGCCTACGATTTGGCCGGCGCGCAAGCCGGCGCGGTCCTGGGTACTGCGCTCGCGATCAAGATGGTGGCTTACATTGTTGTGGCCCCGATCGCCGGGGCGTTCGCCGAGCACCTGCCCAGGAAAGCCATGCTGGTCTTCCTCGACCTGGTCAGGGCAGCGGTGGCGCTGCTACTGCCCTTCGTCACGGAAATCTGGCAGGTCTACGTACTGATTTTCGTGCTGCAGTCTGCTTCCGCCGCATTCACCCCAACCTTTCAGGCCACCATCCCCGACATCCTTCCCGATGAGCGTGAGTACACTCGGGCGCTGTCGCTTTCGCGTCTGGCTTACGACCTGGAGAGCGTCATCAGCCCGATGCTCGCGGCTGCACTGTTGACCGTGGTGAGCTTCCACAGCCTGTTTGGTGGCACTGTCGTGGGTTTTCTCGTTTCAGCTGCCATGGTGGTTTCAGCAGTACTGCCGGTAGCGGTTCGTGGACCCAAGCGGAGCATTTACGAGCGTACGACCAAAGGCCTGCGGATTTTCCTGAATACTCCGCGCCTGCGCGGCCTGCTTGCCCTTAACCTGGCCATTGCTGCTGCCAGCGCGATGGTGATTGTGAATACGGTCGTGCTGGTACAGGCGAAGCTTGGGCTGGACCAGAGCGCAATGGCTATGGCGTTGATGGCCTTCGGAGGTGGCTCGATGGTCATTGCGTTGGTGCTCCCGCGACTACTGGAGCACCTGGACGATCGCAAGGCTATGTTGGCCGGCGGAGCGATCCTGGTGGCCGGTTTGCTAGTCGGGGCCTTCGTGTCCAGCTATTCGGCCTTGATTGCGTTGTGGGTGGTACTGGGCGCTGGCTACTCCCTGGCTCAGACGCCATCTGGACGGATCCTGCGACGGTCCTCCTCTGCCCAAGATCGACCGGCGCTGTTCGCTGCTCAGTTCGCGTTGTCCCATGCCTGCTGGCTGATCACCTATCCGCTGGCCGGATGGTTGGGAGCCAGCGTCAGCCTCACCGCTGGGTTCATCGGTCTAGGTCTGCTGGCTGGGGGTGCCTGGCTATTGAGCAAATGGATTTGGCATCCCGATTATGATCACGAGGTCGTGGCGCATCATCACGACGACCTTTCTGAAGATCATCCCCATGTTGCAGATGGAAAATCTCACGCTCATCCGTTTGTGATCGATGACGAACACCGGAAATGGCCTCGCTCCTAGCACAAGGCTCGACGCACCTCAGCACTTCCCAAATGGAGCACTTATGAAAAACCGCCACACCGTGTCGATCATCGGCGCTTCCCTCATTCTGGCTGTAACCAGTGCTGCCGCTTCCGCCGAAGTTAAGGTTGTGACCAGCATCAAGCCTCTCCAGCTCATCGCTGCAGAAGTTCAGGACGGTGTAGGCGATGCCGAAGTCCTGGTACCCGCCGGTTCGTCAGCACATAGCTTCTCGCTCAAGCCTTCAACGGTTCGAGATATTCAGGCTGCAGATGTCGTTTACTGGATTGGGCCGGATCTCGAAATTTATCTCGCCAAAAGTCTCTCTGCCCGCAGCGGAAAGACCGTAGCCATCCAGAATCTGCCAGGTCTGCACCTACGCCACTTCGGCGAGGAGCATGACCACGCTGAACATGGTCACGACGAAGTACTGAACAAGGTCCCTGAGGGCGACGATCATGACGATCAGCACCGCCCCGGCTCTGTTGACGCCCACCTTTGGCTTCGCCCGAGCAACGCGGTGGTGATCGCCAGGCAGATGGCCGCTGACCTGTCCGCAGTTGATCCTCAGAACGCCACTCGCTATCAAGCGAACGTCGAGGCGTTTGATGCCCGAATGAGCAAACAGGATCAAGAACTCAAGGCTCGCCTGCAGCCGCTTGCGGCCAAACCTTTCTTCGTCTTCCACCAGACCTTCGACTACTTCGAGGAAGCGTACGGCCTGAACCACACGGGCGTCCTGGCGATCGGCGGTGAGGTGAGACCAGGTGCGCGACATGTCGCAGACATGCGAGCCAAGCTTGAGGCTGCAGGTCCCAGCTGCCTCTTCAGCGAGCCTCCCGTACGACCGACGCTGAGCGACACGCTGGCGGCGGGGCTTCCGGTGCGCTTTGCTGAGCTCGATGCGTTGGGTTACGGCGTCGCTGCCAAAGCTGGGGGCTACGGAGAGTTGCTTTCACGCGTAGGGAACGAGCTGGCGAAATGTCTGGAGAGCCTGGACAAGACAAAACAATGAATCTAGCTGGCCAGCTGCAGCGTTAGCTCAACCCGGGTCCCTTGGTCCTGTGTGCTGTGAATATCAACGGCTCCCCCAAAGCGCTCCATGATTCGCTTCACCATGACGAGCCCTACGCCCAGGCCCCCTCGCTTCGTTGTGGTGAAGGGTTGAAAGAGTCGCTTGCGCTGAGCCTCGGACATGCCCTCTCCGGTGTCGCTCACGATGATCGCGAACTTGCGACTGGACTCGGCACGGGTTAGCTCAATGCTGAGCTTTCCGCCCTTTGGCATCGCCTCCAGCGCGTTGGAAACAAGACTGTTCAGCACCTGAAGTAAAAGGACCCGCTGGCTCACTACCGGTTGGGCTGTCTCTGGAAGGGCCAACTCGACGTTGACCTGGCAAGCTCTGATTTGAGGTTGGTAGGCGGCCAACGTTTCATGGATAGCGGCGATGGGATCGACAGGCTCGGCTGCGGCCGCTGATGGGCTTGAGGTGGCAAGGAGGTCTCGCACCCATGAGGCCATTCGATCGACCTGAAGAATGATGTCGGCGACGTTGCGGTGGACATTGGGCGGGGCGATTTCCTGAACCAACTCAGCACTGGAGCGAATACTTGCCAATGGGTTACGCAGGCTGTGAGCTACCGCTGCGGACATCTCGCCCATGGCGACAAAGGCCTCGTTTTGCATGATCTGCTTTTGCTGAGCCGCCAGGATGGCTGAAGCGCGGCGCACGATGCGGTACAGAGCCAAATAGATCAATGCGCCGCCGACCGACGTAGCGAGCCACATCAGGATGTAGCCATGTTGGGTTCTGGCCACCAGATCTGAAGGTTCTTTGTAGATCTCGATCATCGCCACGGCATCACCCGATGCGTTGAGCATCGGAATGTAATTTTCGATGAAAAAACCCTTAGGTGGTCGCGGAAACTTCTGCTCTTCGCGTTCAGGCACCACGTCATGGTAGGTCGCGAATATGCGGGCTTTGGTGGCAAATGATTCGTTGAGCTGGTCGTCCTCGTCCACCGTGGTCCCCATCAGCGCTGGATTGCTCGACCAGATGACAACGTTATCAGGTGCGTAGATGGTTACCAGCAAGGTGTCCGGCTGCCGGGCGATGTTCTCAATGTGCTCAAGAAACTCTCGACGTGCCATCTGGCGCTTCGATCGGGTTACGTTGGAATAAACCAGATCCGCTCGGGGATCGAGCATTTCGCCCATCTGATGCTGCGGCAAATGGTGAGTGCCAACTTCGGTCGAGGCCAGCGACTGGATGAACTGAGCTGTGAGTGCCGCATCACGCTGGATGCTTTCGTTCACCACGAACCGTGAAGCGATAAATCCCAGCCCCAACGCAACGAAGGTGATGATCAAGACACTGACCAGTGAAAACCAGCGCAGCAGGTCGTATTGCACGATTCCGGCGGTGTCTCCCTTGATCCCTAGCCACTGCGTGAAACGCATGCCCTCGACCCCTTTATGGTCAACTGGTGCATATCGTTTTATAGACCATGAGACGCCTGCGCGACATCCCAAGGTCTTAGATTGTGCGAGGTAGAGCCATCCGTGGCTCTGCTTAATCAGTCGTGGGAATGTCCATGCCCGGCGTTGTCGTTGGTAGTGGCAGGCTCTTCACTGCAGGCGCCCAGCAGGCTAAGCAGGCTTACGAGTAGGACAGAGCGCAACAGTTTTGTGGTCATCGTAGATTATCCAATCAAGATCAAGGAGGTGCCTGCTAGTCGCAAGCACCGTGGGTTTCACTTCTTAACGGCCAGGTAATCGCCGGTTGTGTTCAGGACAATGGTGACGTTGCCTGACGTGCGGTTACGCCAGAACCAGCCATGGGTACCGTCGAAAAGCGCTGTCAGCTCACCTTTGTCGCCTTTCACCTGGCGGCCCTTGCTGTAGCTGTGGAAATCGCCCTGGGCTGCGTCGTAGGTTTCACCGTGGGTGTCGTGGTTGACCGGACCTGAGGCGCTCCACTCGTAAGTCACGACGCTTCCTTTGCGCATCTCCAGTTTGATTTCACGGCCTTCTCCCGGCTTGAGCGTCAGACTGACCTCATCCGATTTCGCCGCCGGGGCTGCGGACTTTGCTGGTTTCGCGATTGCCACCTGCTGTACTGGTACCGGCACGCTAACGGGTGGCGGTGCCGGGATGGCCGCCGGTGCAGGGGCAGAGACGGTGACAGCGGGGGTAGAGTTCTTGGCTGCAGCCTCGTCCGCCAGTGCCTCCTGGGCCAGAGAGATCTTGATCTCGCCCATTTGCGTCAGGCCCATCGCCCGGCCCAGGCCAGTAGGATCGACCGCATATTCAGACGGCATGACAACCGTAACCAGCAAACCCATGGCCACTGCGAAGGCAATGGCCGTGGAGCGGACAAGTTGACGGCTGCTCGGCAGTTCGCTTGCCGAAGGAAGGGGGGAATTGAACATGTGAAGCACCTCAGGCAGTAACAAATAGACCGGTCAGCTGATAACCCATCAGCAGGAAACCGGCACTCATCATGGCAACGTTGGCGGTGTAGGCGTGACGCCAGAAACCACCGGTTCTTCTCCAGAAGCCCATCAGGATCAGGATGGCGCTCAACGCGAGCAGCTGACCGATCTCAACCCCGACATTGAAGGCAATGAGGTTGGGGATCAGGCCGTCGGCCGAGATTTCGTACTCCTGAATCTTCGTTGCCAGGCCAAAGCCATGCAGCAGGCCGAAGGCCAGTGTCGCGGCTTTGGTGTTCGGCTGATAACCAAACCAGCGCTTGAAGGCCCCCAAGTTATCCATCGCCTTGTAGACCACCGAGAAACCGATGATCGCGTCGATGATGTAGGAGCTGATGCTGATTTCGGTGAGCACGCCGAATAGCAGCGTGACCGAATGCCCCACGGCGAACAGCGTGACGTAGAGGCCCACGTCCTTGAGGCGGTAAAGGAAGAAGATGACGCCGAACAGGAACAGCAGATGGTCATAGCCCGTCATCATGTGCTTGGCGCCCATGTAGATGAACGGGATTAGCATGATCCCCGAGCTTTCCTGGATGAATCCCTTGTCGCCTTCCGCTACGGCATGTGCCAACGCTTCAGGCATGCCGACGAGCAAGGACGCAACGAACAGGAACAGGAGGAAGATGGGATGGCGTGCGCGCACGGCGAGCAGGCTCCCACCCGGTATCGAGTGTAAACGCATGGATCAATCCTTTTTGCAGTGATCGAGAGCCGCAAAGCGGCCAGGGTCAGGAAGCAAAAGCAGGACGAGGTGGGCGTTCGATCCGGAAGATTGGCGGGTGGGGTACCGATTCGCCTGACCAGGCCAAAGGCGTGGATGCGCCGAAGACCGGCATCAGTTGCGCGGCAGAAGAGAGCTGAGGCGTCTCGTGCTGATGGTCGGGTGTGAGCGGAGCATGGTAGTGGTCAGTGCAGTGCGAACAGCTCCAAGTGGCCTCACCGTGGTCATGTCCATGATTAGTGACCACCGCCTCTTGGGGAACGACTTGAGTCGGTACCGCCAACGAATAGGCGTGCCCTGTCCAGGCCAGCATAAAGGCCATAGCCAGAGCGACGATCATGGTCGATGACAGGAAACGACGAGACATCCAGGTGCCTATGAGGCTGTTCCAATAGCAAAGCTGCACGTTTGACCTAACCCCCAGGGGGGGATAGCATCGCTAGCGTAATGTATCGCCAACAGAGACTCAAGATATGCCCGATCACTCTCATGACCACACGCACGATGCCGAACACGGCCATGGCCATACTCACCAGAGCCATGAGGCGATCATCAAGCGCCTGAAGCGTGCTGACGGTCATCTGCGCAGCATCATCGCCATGATTGAGGACGGGCGTGAATGCGTGGACATTGCCCAGCAGTTGCATGCAGTTGAAAAGGCTGTCTGCCAGGCCAAGCGCACGCTGATCCAGGATCATATTGACCATTGCTTGGAAGACTCGGTTACAGCTTTGAGCAAGGGCGATCGATCGGCCCTGGACGAGTTCAAGCAAATCACCAAGTACCTGTAGGGCTGTGTTCGAGCTCACCAGCTATCTCGGCCTGTTTCTGGCAGCGTTCGCGGCAGCGACGCTGTTGCCAATGCAGTCCGAGGCAGCGCTGGTCGCGATGCTGGTGTCTGAGCACTACCTACCTGTGGCGCTTCTCGCGGTGGCCACCGCCGGCAATGTGCTGGGTTCAGTGGTGAACTGGGTACTGGGCCGAGGCATCGAGCGTTTCAAGCACAAGCGCTGGTTCCCGGTCAGTGAGGCCAATCTGCAGAAAGCGCAAGGCCTTTACCAGCGCTATGGGTACTGGTCGCTGCTGCTGAGCTGGGTACCCATCATCGGCGATCCGATCACGCTGGTGGCTGGGGTCATGCGCGAGCCGCTTTGGCGTTTCACGCTGCTGGTTACCTTGGCCAAGGGTGGACGATACCTGTTGCTGACACTACTTGTGCTTGGAAGCATGCCATGACGTCCGATTCCAGCCGTCCTGCAGCAGAGCGTCACGCGGGCCAGGACTTGATCAAGTGGATTGCCTTGATCACGATGGTATTCGATCACATGCGATTGGTCTGGCCGGCTACCAGCGACCTGTTTGTACTGGGTCGTCTGTCATTCCCCTTGTTCTGTTTGGCAGTGGCCATCAACGTCTCGCGGAATCAACCAGGCGAATTATTTACCCGGAGCAACGGTCGGTATCTCGCTCTTTTGGTGCTGTTCGCACTGCTCTCTGAATTCCCTTACCGGATGGTCAGTACTTCGGGCACATTCAACGTTCTGGTCACACTGGCGCTAGGTCTTCTGGTCGCTTGGGGAGTGCAGCACCGAACGCTCGAAAGCTGGATACTGGCAGGTGGCGCGATTCTCGCGGGCTATCTGCTGAGCGAGCCGCTGATGTTTGGCTTTTATGGGGTGTTGGTGCCGGCGGCCCTCTTGTTCGCGATCAAGCGCCCCGAGCTGTTCGCGTTACTGCCAGTCGCACTTTGCGCGGCAGCCAACTCTCGAACAGGTCTGTTCGAGCAAGCGGCGCAACTGGAACCCTTCGCTATCCTCGCACTGTCGACCGCCGCCCTGGCGCCGCTGCTGGGGCTAGCTCTGTTCTGGGCGCCGTTGCCGTTGAAGGTCCTGCCAGTCACACAATGGAGCTATTGGTTCTACCCCGGCCATCTCGTGGCGCTGATGGGTATCCGCAATTTGCTGTAGCCGCAGCTGGCATCCTTGGAATCAAGAACGCCAGCGTAGGAAATAATCGGTGAACAGCCTTAGTGGCAGTGGCGGTCGCCCGTTTTGTGGTTGGTATGACAACCCTTGGAGTCGGTACCGCCGCTGTGCGCGAAGGCAGCAACCGAGGAGAACGAAAGGACCGCAGCAATCACGAGGGAAACGATTTTCATCAGGCTACTCCATGCTTGGTTTTGTAGTGGCAAATTGCCTCATTAAGCATATAGCCATGAGTATTATCTTAACAATCCAAATTCTGGCTCTTGGCAATGTCCGCTAAGGGTCGAAAGCAGTCTATGGGCGGATTCCGCGATGCGGGTTTAGCTGCTCCTGAACCGCTCCGCGAAGCGAACCAAGGGGGTGAAGCTTGACCTTCGAACCTACGCTTATCGACTGGCCAAAAACAGCCATTCGCAGCAAAGACAAATCGACGAGATTACAGCCCCATAGCCTGCGTCATCCCCAATGGTCGATGGCACAAGCTGCGCAAAATGGGTAACCTGTGGAGGATTGCTCTGAGACTTTGTTGGCCATGGCCTCCCCTCGGAGACACTTGATAGCCCGCCTCACATGGCGGGCTTTTCTATTTTTTACTGGAATGCTACTGAACAGCCCCAGCTTACCGCTCCCAAGGGCGCCATTGTGAAGGCGAGTTGGCTCATGAAAGCGTGGGCGAGCCGCAATAATCAGCGGTCGGGGTAATTGGCTTCCTCTCTCGACTGGCTGTCATGCCATTCCGCCCAATGCTTTCGCACTGCTTTGAATTGCTCGGGACAGACCGTACGTGGCCTGCACTCTTCGATATCTCGCGTATCTGTTGCAAACACATAGTGATGGGCCCCGGTCAAAATCATCGTCCTGAAAAATGCTGCTTGAGCGAGACTCAACGTGGTGCCACGCCGACGTGGCGGTGAGCCCACACACGTGAACAGGAGATGCTTGGGGCTGAGTGGCATGAACAGCTGTGTGCCTGGCACATCCCAGCCGCCCTCAAGACTAATTGTTCCATTCGTACCAACTCCGACCCTCATGAAAGGGTTGTCGGACGTTGGCCAGGTGACTCCAGGTGGCGCGTGTAGAATGGTCCAACGATGATTTGGCAACCGATTGATGGTGCTCTTGAGCACATGTTCGATCTGCCAGAGCCAAAATTTCCGGCCGATTAGGATTTCGGCTTTGATGCCTTCTTCGCCATCCTCACTCTTCGAACGGTGAATTCTCAGCGGCAGCCTGCCATAAGGGTCTACAACCGGAGGGGGTTCAGACTGAACTCCGGCGGCTGAAGCTGCCTCGATTTGGCTGATTGACCACTCCATGGTCTCTGACAGAAATGCCTCAAGCGTTTCAGTTTGGCGTTTGAAAAAGCTCTCCATTTGGGCAGGAGTACGGACAGATTGCGCAACAGCAAAGCGGAATAAGTTGTTCCAATCCTCGCGGGTCAACTGCGACTCGCTAACTACCTTTTCGATGGATGCGAATCCAGGCGTTTCGAAGTCACGCTCAAGCCATCGCTCGACTTCGTCACTGGCTTCAGAACCAGACAAGCGAGTATAAAGATGCCGAAGCACCGCCACGCTTTTGGTTGAATACGGCTTCCAAACCGCGCTTTTTTCATGGGGCACTAGCAGACGATAGGCAAGGACTTTGCCCTCTATCGTCCAGTGCTTCAGATACGACTGCGGTACGTAATGGTTGTCCTTTTTGAAGCCTTTCATTCCCTGCTATTTCCTTGAATTTCTTGCCACTTGGCAGCCGTGCTCGCATCCGTGTCTCGCCAGCGAACCTTATTCCGAAGCATCCCGAATGAAGTCCAGCGTCGCCCCTATTTCCTTTTTATTGGCAGGCTGTTTCCCGCCCTGCGCATCAGCTTTCTCGGCAGCTGCTTGCTGATCATCAGAAGATGGCCAATGGGTACCAAATTCCCTCACCAAATAGCGGTTAGTCCGGTCAAATTCGTACTCGCTCTGAAATTCCCCTGGCCTGAACGATATAAGCCGGGAATCGTACAGTCGGGTGATGGCATCGGCTACCTGATGCCTGAGCATCCCCGTGTAGTGGACCAGGCGATCATAGCTCAAGGTCGCAATCCCTCTGCGGTCTCTAAAGGCGAGCAAGGTGAGGTAGATCTTCGACGCGTGGACGTCCAAGGAACGGGCCAACGATTACCGGGGACGCTACGGGAAAGCTGCACCCCACGCGAGCGCCTGGTCAAGTCGATGCAAACGGGTGGTCACGTGGAATGCAAACAAGTGGCCAAGTGAATGCAATTACGCAAGTACGCACAAATGCGCAATCATCTCTTCTTTTGAAGCTGTGAAACCGGCCGCTCCAGCATCGATTGCGTTAGCCCGTGTATATCAGCATTTGCTTGCCAGATCAAAAAACGGCTATGCATGTCTCGAACAGCAGCTAACAGCTTTTGGTTACTCGCTTTCAGTTCCTCAATGCGCTCGTTGGCTGCTTGTATATCGGCAATCCAGCCCGGCTTTAGCTTCTTAGCCTTCAATGCCGCCTTGCAATTCTTCATCGCTAAATCCACGGCAGGTAGATTCATCAGGGACTGGCGAACACGACTGATCCCCAGTTTTTCTTTGCATGCCTCAACGAGCAAAGGCCAGGTCAGCTTCGGCTCTGACCATTCCTCAATTAGCTTAATGATACGTTTCTCATCCTTTGGCGTTAAATGCCCCATCGTTAACCCTCGATCTCATCTAGGAAAGCCAAGACGTCATCCAACGATGGCAACGCCTCTTGCGCCTGGTTCTCTTCAATTACTTTGACTTCGATCAGTCCCGACATTGCGGCGGCGTTCTTGGTCAGCGTCCAACCGTTATCGACGTTCCACACAATGGCACCGTTTTCGAGTTCCGGGTTTTCCATCATTTGGATGAGCGCCTCGCACTTAAAAAGCTTCTCACCCAGTTTTTTGGCCGACTCCGACGCCCCAAACACACCCCGAGACTGCGCATCCAGGGCTTTATCGAGACGGCGTTTGAGGTCGTCGCGTTCTTCCTTGAGGTTGGCCAGCTTTACGTCATCCCCCTTCACGCAGCCAAGCCGCCCGCAGTCCAAACAGGCACCCATTTTCGGGCAGGGCTCGGACGCAAAGTTGTGCACACACACGCCGAGAGGGGTTTGATGGATAATGCGGTCCTGCTCACCTTCGCGCAGTTCCCTTACATCAGCAAGATTCAGAGGCTGATTGGTTTTTACCTTGGCCAGACGCTGAGCGGCGCTGCTGTTCTTCGTTTTGGGGTGGTAAGCCGCAACCCGTTGGGTGCGCTCCTCGATGGTCTCGTGGTTGTAAACCGATCCCATCGTCGTGCGCCCGGAGAAAGCGTCAATCAGGAGCTGCGACAGACCGGCCTGTTGCATCCGCGTGTTCAATTCGTGTCGAAACGCATGCGTGTTGACCTTGACACCGGGGTAGCCATGGCGCTCGAACAGACTTTTCCTTGCCGGGTTGTTCATACTGGCTAATTGCGCCTTCATTCGGTTAGGGTTCGCCGCGATCTCTACGCCAAACCCGTGCGTCACGGCAGTGCCACCTGCGTCTTCAGCCAGCGCTCCCGTGCGCACGGTGAATAAGGCATCACGAAACTTCACCCGCGCCTTGCCCTCCGTGTACGGCGTGGTGTAGGGAAAATCCTTTGGGAGATACTTCTCACGCAGCAGCACATTGAGCGTGCGCAGCGTGATCACACACCGGCCGTCCAACTCAACACCCTGGACTCCTGGCTTGTCCGTCACGTATATCCGCGTCCCTCTAATGGCATCCAAACCATCACGAATCTCGGCCAAAAGGGCTCGGGCGGCGGGGCTGAGAGCCTTTTTCTGCTCCATGGGTTTTAGGAAACCATTTTGGAATGTAGTTCGCGGGTTGTGGTTCTCATGAACACTGAGTTTCAGCGCGGCACAGGCTTCGGCAAAGGTGAGCGGTTCATCAGGCCCCTTGGGTGGCAGCCCTTCATGGGGCGGAAACTCATCGGGATGCTCTTCCAGCCAGGCGGCGTAAGCCCGCGCCTCATCGGTGATCGGTTTTAACAAGGTGATGACCCGATCGACAACCGGCTCCATCTCGGGCTTAACGACTGGCTTCAGCGTAACCTGGTTTATCTTTTCCGCGTACCAGCGCAGGAACATGCGCCGTTTGCCGTGGGTATCCTCTTTGAACACCCGACAATCCAATTCAACATCCGCCAACTCACCCACGCGACTCGGGGCGCTAAGCAACAGCGCACAGGCGGATGTCACAACTATATCCAGAGGGCGGGTCAATTCGTTAGTGAACACTTCCCCGAGCGCTTTGATCGCTTCGGGGTTGGGCAGTTTCTGTTCCCAATCCGCTTTTTGCTGCTTGAGCGTGCCACGCGGCTTCATCGTAAGCGGAGAGGTCCACCGAAAATCGGTCTTGAGCAGTTTTTTGGCCCGCATCAGTGAGATGAGGGCCTCAAGTGCCTTGCTGCTACAGTATGCGTTGTTGCCTTTTGCCCAGTGACGACTCAGTTGCTCGCACGCTTCATTGCAGGCAGCGGCAGACACCTGCGTCACATCCCGCGTACCGGTCAGCTTGACCAAGGCAGCTTCCAGCACCTTCAGGGCACTTAGCCAGTCTCTAATTGCCTTTTTCTGCAAATACACCCGTCGGTACACCATGATGGCCTTGGCAAACTCCGTGAAGGGTGCCTGTATCGCCTTTGGGGCTGCCTTGGTCGATCCGTGCGCCGTGAAGCTACAGCTATGGACGCCATGCTTGTGCCAACTGCCGTCCTCCCAGCAAATACTCGAGTGCACGCGATTGGGAATGCCTTTGGGCAGGGTCTGTTTTGCCCATTCGATAAACGCCGCGAGCTGAGCCTCCGCAGCCAGTTGGCTCCTAGGCTCGAAATCAACAATGTTGTTCGTCAGTTCAGAATCAAACGCATCGGTCATTCGCCTTTCCTCCCTGATTGGCGCATGGCCTCACAATCCAGAATCACCTTGCGGCACGCCAGAATGGCCCGATCCCAGAGCACGCCGGTCGTTCTATCCGTGTCAATGATTTGCGCCCGCCGACGTTCCAGTCGCTCAAGGACAGCGCGGTGATTGGCATACAGAAGGGGCTGGAATTTTCCGCATGCGTAACAGGTAAAGGGCGCATCGAGATGGCAGGCGGCATTGGCACCGCACACTGCCAGATCCTCGATTTGTCGATCCGCTCGATCCCCGTTTTTTGCTGAGGTGCGATCCGTGACGATGATCCCGTTGAACGCATTCACAACCAAGGCCAGATGGTCGCTCATCTTCGCGTCGATCAAGGCCAGCAGCTCCGGCGACACCTGGCGGTACTTTCGCACTGTCCGAGTATTCTTGTGCATCAATGCGCTGGCCATCGTCCACTCATCCAGCCCGGTATTGGACAGGTCCGTGCCGAGGGTGTGCCTGAACCGGTGCCCCCGCGTCACTTTCAGCGGCTGATGGGTGCGAGGCGAAATCGGAAAGCCCTCAATCCGCTCGATGCGATCAAGCCATGCCTGAACCGTGCCTGCTCCAACATGAAAGATTGGCTGCGGCGCCTCTTCGAGGGCTTTTTGCAGGGGGCTATCGAGTAAAATAGGGGGATTCACCCGATTCGGAAATTCTGCTTCATCATCCATCTTCCGACGAAAGAGCGGCACATTCTCAATGGCTGCATCCCAGTCGGCGCGGTCTGGATAGGTTTGCCAGAGTTTCGCCAGAACCATGGCCTTGTAGGCCTGCACGGTGGTGTAGAGGTCCTCATCCAGACTGAAGATTTCGGACTTTGCTCGCCAACCCGCCTCGCCGTCTTTTTGCTTTGCCCAATGAAACCTGACCTTGCAGCCATTATCGGTCTTCGTGAAATCACCAAAAACCATCATGCGCACCTGAGCGCCACGCTGCCCGTAAATCATCAACAGGCGCAGATACAGGTATTGCTCGGGATCTAGCTGACCGTGACAGAACCGCTCATGTATCCATTGGTGCAGCGCGTCCTGCTCCACCTGGGTGAACGGGCCCTGTTCGGGGTCCAGGCTGAGGATCACATCGTGGCTGGATTTCTTTTTTCTGGGCAGTGCCTGGTAGGCCTCGATCAGGGATTGTGGCGGACGTTGTTCGAGGGACTCGCAGCCGCGCCAAAACGCCATGAAAGCGGCGAACTGACTGAACTCGCTGACGTTAAAGCGCTCCCGCAGAGCGATTAGGTGATCCTCGTTGAGCGGGTCAAGACTGGCCTGAGCAGCCCGCGACAACACGCTGCCGACTTTAGCAACCGAGCCCGTTGCATGATCAGCCATTCGATAGGCCAGGGCGGCGTGCAACCAGGGCTGCCAATCCGGCGAAACGCAGGCAAGGGCCGCTTTCCAGTTGACTGGGTTTCTGGCCGATTTATCGGGTTTCCACATGGGGTGAGTCGGTGTGAACACCTCCCCACATTTCGCCAGGCGAGGCGTGCTCAGCCATGCATCGAGGCTGTCCTTCGTGGGGGCCTGAAGTGCTTCGACGGCGATGTTCACGCTGAACCTCCTGGTGTCATGCCGGCCTTCTGACGGCTGGACGTAAACCGCTCGGCCCGTTTCTGTATCGCTTTGTCTGCCTCCTCCTTCCAGAACTTTGCGCCGTAGAGGCCGGGCATGTTCGACTCGGGACTCCAGCCGAACATCCATGTCAGAGTCTTTTGAACTTGCGTGGTACGATCCTCCGGCGTGAGCGCTGCCAGTTCCTCACGCATGCTTTCCAGCATGGTGTAGACCGCGTCATGCCTGAGAATATGCGGGTGGACATGAGCCAGTTCCGGCGCTATTACTCGAATCCTCGACAGAACGCCATCCACTGCCTTGATGGTCAGAGGCCCGCCCTCATTTCGCTTGTGCGCCACAAGCAAAAACGGATGCTTCCTTGCTTGCGATGTGCCGCTACGGGCCTTTCTGTGGCGATATTTCGATTCGTACTCAGTGATCGCGTCATACAGGTCATCGGTCATCACCAGCATGCGCTCGTGGGTTTTGAATTGCGGGGCCATGGTTCGTGGATCGATGCTCTCATCCTCCAGGTTGACCACCGCCAGTTGACGACTGTGCCAGTGAATATCTTTGGTCTTGATCAGCAGCATCTCGGAGCGTCGCAGCCCCATGTCGAGACCCAACAGCAAAATGATGTAGTTACGCAGCCTGATGGCATCATCTGAAAAGGGATTCTCGGCGCTATCCGGATGCATGATTTCCAGCAAACGAGTTCGCTCCTGGGCAGTAAGCCCCTTCATTTGGTCCGTTCGCGTTTTTTTCCACGCAAGGCTGGCCGCTTTGATCTTGCGGTTGATGCGCTTCTTCAGATCGTCAACCGCCTCATATCGTGTTGAGTGATCACCCAACTTGTCATAGAGGAAGGCCAGATAGTCGCGTACCGCCTCGATTCGCTGCTGCGCATGGACTTTGCTAACGGATTTGTAGGCGGTCGGATGCAATCGCATCCCCGCATACTTCATGGCCAAGGTTTCCTTGCTGAACCCCGCGTCCGACACAAACCTGGAAAGCTCACTGTCTGTCAGGTACCGGCTGTGAGGGCGCTGTTCGAGGTGAGAAATCAGATCAGTGGAGGAAAACGCCAGAAACTCCTCAAACACAGCAAGATGCTCAAGATATTTCTTGGTTGTTTCGAGGGCTCTGCCCGAGTGCTCCATGGTGATGTATAGGTTGGGGTAGTACACAGGGATGTAGTCTTGCACCAACAGCTTTCTTCGAGCAGCATTCACCACCTGCTCTATGACCTGGAAACCCATGATGCTCCCTCATAAACATAACTTTTCGAAGTATAGTCAGGGGTATCGGACGGTCAACGCAAAACCTAACGTTTTACTTTCCAGGGTTTGAGCGCCTGTCTCTACCCTCAAGGCACTGAAAATACAGGATTAAAGGCGAATCAAACCATGTCAAAAAATGACAAATCAGGCAAAACAGGCTCTTACGTCTACACCATGCATCGGCTGAGCAAGGTCGTGCCGCCGAAGCGGGAAATCCTGAAGAACATTTCCCTGTCGTTCTTCCCTGGCGCCAAGATCGGCGTGCTGGGCCTCAACGGCGCAGGTAAATCGACGCTGCTGCGGATCATGGCGGGCGTCGACAAGGAATTCGACGGCGAAGCCCGTCCGATGCCTGACATCAACGTGGGCTACCTGCCCCAGGAGCCTCAGCTGGACCCGAGCAAGTCGGTCCGTGAGGTGGTCGAGGAAGCCGTCAGCGTCATCAAGGACGCCCAGGCGCGTCTTGACGAGGTCTACGCGGCCTACGCCGAGCCGGACGCCGACTTCGACAAGCTGGCTGCCGAGCAGGCCAAGCTCGAATCCATCCTGCAGGCCGCCGACGGGCATAACCTGGAACGCCAGCTGGACGTCGCCGCCGACGCGCTGCGCCTGCCGGCCTGGGATGCACGCATCGAGCACCTCTCCGGTGGCGAGAAGCGCCGTGTCGCCCTGTGCCGCCTGCTGCTGTCGGCCCCCGACATGCTGCTGCTCGACGAACCGACCAACCACCTGGACGCTGACTCGGTCGCCTGGCTCGAGCGCTTCCTGCACGATTTCCCCGGCACCGTGGTGGCCATTACCCACGACCGTTACTTCCTCGACAACGTCGCAGGCTGGATCCTGGAGCTCGACCGCGGTGCCGGTATTCCCTATGAAGGCAACTATTCGGGCTGGCTGGAAGCCAAGTCCGATCGTCTGGCCCAGGAATCCAAACAGCAGAGCGCCCATGAAAAGGCCATGAAGGAAGAACTGGAATGGGTGCGCAAAGGCGCCAAGGCCCGCCAGTCCAAATCCAAGGCACGTCTGCAGCGTTTCGAGGAACTGCAGTCGCAGGAATTCCAGAAGCGCAGCGAAACCAACGAGATCTACATCCCGGCCGGTCCGCGTCTGGGCGACAAGGTCATCGAATTCAAGAACGTCACCAAGGGTTATGGCGACCGCGTCCTGATCGACAACCTGTCCTTCGCCATGCCCAAGGGTGCGATCGTGGGCGTGATCGGGGGTAACGGCGCCGGTAAATCCACCCTGTTCCGCATGCTCATGGGCAAGGAGCAGCCGGATTCGGGCAGCATCGAGATCGGTGAAACCGTGCAACTGGCGTGTGTCGACCAGAGCCGCGAGGACCTGGACGGCGCCAAGACCGTGTTCCAGCAGATTTCCGACGGCTCGGACATGATCCGTATCGGCAACTACGAAATCCCATCGCGCACTTACGTGGGCCGCTTCAATTTCAAAGGGGGCGACCAGCAGAAGTTCGTCAAGGACCTCTCGGGCGGTGAACGTGGCCGTCTGCACCTGGCCTTGACCTTGAAAGAGGGCGGCAACGTCCTGCTGCTCGACGAACCGTCCAACGACCTCGACGTCGAGACCTTGCGTTCCCTGGAAGAGGCGCTGCTGGACTTCCCCGGCGCCGCCATCGTGATTTCCCACGACCGTTGGTTCCTGGACCGCGTCGCGACTCACATCCTGGCATACGAAGACGACTCGAACGTGGTGTTCTTCGAAGGCAACTACACCGAGTACGAAGCCGATCGCAAGAAGCGCCTGGGCGATGCCGCCGCACAGCCGCACCGTGTGCGTCACAAGAAGCTGGCGCAATAAGCCAGCGTCTGCTGCACAGAAATGGGGCCCTCAGGGGCCCCATTTTCGTGCGTGCTTCACAATTTGTTCGGATTCTGTCCATAGGTCATGAAGGGCTACGGCAGGCCTTCTGGTAGCTGACATCTAGTGGGCCGCGCCTGAGTTGCCGTCTGAGCGGTTTGTATACATTTACATAAAACGCACCAAATTATTTCAATAAAACGACATTTCGCCCTGTTGCAGGGCAATTGCTTCTTGGTACATTCGGGAAAAACCAATAAGTCCAATCCTCTTGGTGAGATGTCTACCATGATCGAATCCGTCGACAATTTCCTTGCACGCCTGCAACAGCGTGACCCTGGCCAACCCGAGTTTCACCAAGCCGTCGAAGAAGTGCTGCGCACCTTGTGGCCCTTTCTGGAAGCCAACCCTCACTACCTGCAAGCGGGCATTCTCGAGCGCATGGTCGAGCCTGAGCGTGCAGTGTTGTTCCGGGTGTCGTGGGTGGACGATCACGGCAAGGTTCAGGTCAACCGCGGTTACCGTATCCAGATGAACAGCGCCATTGGCCCCTACAAGGGCGGCCTGCGCTTCCACCCTTCGGTGAACCTCAGTGTTCTGAAATTCCTCGCATTCGAGCAAGTCTTCAAGAACTCCCTGACCTCGCTGCCCATGGGCGGTGGCAAGGGTGGGTCTGACTTCGATCCCAAGGGCAAGAGCGACGCCGAAGTGATGCGCTTCTGCCAGGCCTTCATGAGCGAGCTGTACCGTCACATCGGTGCCGACTGCGATGTTCCGGCCGGGGACATCGGGGTAGGGGCGCGCGAGATCGGCTATATGTTCGGGCAATACAAGCGTCTGGCCAACCAGTTTACCTCCGTGCTGACCGGCAAGGGCATGACCTATGGCGGCAGCCTGATTCGTCCGGAAGCCACGGGCTATGGCTGTGTGTATTTTGCCGAGGAGATGCTCAAGCGCCAGGGCCAGCGCATCGACGGCCGTCGCGTGGCGATCTCGGGCTCGGGCAACGTCGCCCAATACGCCGCGCGCAAGGTGATGGACCTGGGGGGCAAGGTGATCTCGCTGTCCGATTCCGAAGGTACCTTGTACGCCGAGGCGGGCCTCACCGACGCGCAGTGGGAAGCGGTGATGATCCTCAAGAACGTCAAGCGCGGCCGCATCAGCGAGCTGGCCGGGCAATTCGGCCTGGAGTTCCGCAAGGGCCAGACGCCGTGGAGCCTGGCCTGCGACATCGCGCTGCCATGCGCGACGCAGAACGAACTGGACGTCGAGGATGCCAAGGCACTGTTGGCCAACGGCTGTATCTGCGTCGCAGAAGGCGCCAACATGCCCACGACCCTGGCGGCTGTGGACATCTTCCTTGAAGCTGGCATCCTCTATGCGCCGGGCAAGGCGTCCAACGCGGGTGGCGTTGCGGTGTCGGGCCTGGAAATGTCGCAGAACGCCATGCGCTTGCTGTGGACTGCTGGCGAAGTGGACAGCAAGCTGCATGGCATCATGCAGTCGATTCACCACGCCTGCGTTCACTATGGTGAAGAGGGCGATGGCCGGGTCAACTATGTCAAAGGGGCCAACATTGCGGGCTTCGTGAAGGTGGCCGATGCGATGCTGGCCCAAGGGGTCGTCTGATCGCGTGAGGCTTGGCAGCCCATCGGCGGCACACCAGTTACAGGCATATTGAGCGGTCTCGCCGGGTCGGCTGCGGTGGGCTGTCAGCCCGCCCCTTCGATCTCGATGATCTCGATAGCCTGTTCACCGACGGGGCGGCGCCATGTCACCTCATCTCCCGGGGCTGCGCCCAGCAAGGCCCTGCCCAGGGGTGAGCCCCAGTTGATCAATCCACGCGCCGCGTCAGCCTCATCTTCGCCTACCAGGCACACCAAGTGTTCCTGGTCCTGATCGTCGATGAACCTGACGCGGCTGCCTATCTGCACTTTTTCGGTGGACAGGGCTGTCGGCACCACTTGGGCACTGTGTACCCGCGCGGCGAAATACCGCAGATCACGCTCGATTTCGGCCAATCGCTGTTTGTCGGCACGCTCGCCCTGAGCCTGCAACTCACTGCGCAACGTATTGAGTTCGGTCAGCCGTTGCTGCAGTTGGCGCAGGCCGTTGGCGGTGACGTAATTGGGCTGGTCGCTGACACGCCGCTCGACGGGTTGGTCGGCCTGGGCGGCGGCCTGGTCTTCGTTGACAAATGCTCGGCTCATGAGTGCCTCCTTGTGCAGAAGACCATCATGGCAGGGGCGGGGTTTCAAGCAATGCCCACCTGCGACGTCTTCAACGCCAGGCGCGGGCAGCGCCGCGGTCTTTCTCCTGCTGCCACTCACGGTCCCGTTCGTCCCAGAAACGCTCGTGGTAGCGCTGCTGTTCGGCCCGCTCCTGCATGGCCTGGCATTGGCGAAAGCCATCGTCCCAGCCGGACTCGTACTGCCGTTCTTGAAGGTAGCGCGGCACGTTCTTGCGAAAATCACCTGCCGGCACGCCCGCGGCCTGACGGCCGCTGCTGCACCCGTCCTCGAAGCCATCGGCGTAGGCAGGGGGAAACCCCTGGCCAAGCATCTGCTCGTGAGTCGTTTCGCACCCCGACAGCAGCATCGCCACGCACAGACCCAACCAGAACCGCCACATAGACCTTGCCCTCATGCCGTCCAGGTGAAGTCTAGAGGGCCAGTTGTGGGCGTGCTGTCAAAACCGTGTCAAAGACTGGTTGAGGCGGGCCACAGGCCGGAACATCGCCGTAAACATGAACGCTTTCACACCAGACCAGACCCTCAGTAGTGATACCACTTCACTTCCAGCATCACCTCGTTCTGCGCCGTGGACAGGTGGCTGAACTGGCGCGAGGCACTCAGGCGCAGCCCCAGGTTCTGGCTGATTTCCCACTGCTGGTTCAGGCTGACGCTACGGCGCACTTCGCCATTGGTGAAGTAATCGCCCTTGGCCTCCAGCGTCATGTTGCCAAGCCCATTGCGCCACAGCAGCCCGCCATTGAAACCTGCGGCAGGTGCGATGAACTGCGCGAAGTCGTTGTGGTGTTCTACACGGACTGTACCCAGTGCAAAGCCCAGCAAGTCATCACCCAGCTGCCAGGTGCCACCGGCGCCACCATTGACGTGGCTCACCAGCACCTCGTCATCGTGTTTGCCCGGCACCCGCTCAAGGCCGCCGGCCACTTGCCACGACCAGGGCTTGAGCAGTTCGTTGCGCGGTGTCAGCGAACGAATGGTCGCCAGGTCCAGGCGTTGCACTTGCCAGTCATTGCCTTCGTACTGGCGCACTTTCAGTTGCAAGATCTCGATCTGCGCCCCCAATGGGAAGCCGTAGGCGTTGTCGTTGAGATCATGGTAAGCCATGCGCAGGCCATATTCGGCATAGGCGCGGTCTTCGCGCGTGCCCACGCCCAACTGCCAGGTACGCGAGTCATGGCCGTCCTCGGGCAACCCCGGGCGCTCGATGGCCAACGGCGGCGGCGGGTTGGTGTTGATCGCGCGTAGCAGTTCGAAGCTGCGCTTGGCCTGGCCGGGGTCACGTTCCTGGCCATTGGCGCGGTAACGCTCAAGGCGGTAGGCAGCGTCTTGTATCAAGGCCTGCCGCTCGCGGGGCAGGGCCTTGAACGCGGGGTTTTGCAATTGCGCAGTGTCGGCGCTTACGGCCAGCACCTGGCGTTTCTCGTCATGGTCCAGTGGCGCTGCACGCGCCAGCAGTTCGCGCTCGCGCGAGGGGCGGTAGAGTTCACTGGCGACCAAGCCTGATTGTTTCACCGCCTTCACGGTGTCGGTCGGTATGGCGGTCAGCGGGAACTGCGAGGTCAGGTCCAGGCCTGGCCGAGCCACCTGCAGCAACTCCAGCAGGCGATAGGAGCAGTTCTCGTCGAAGAAGAAGTAGTCGAACTGAATCTGTTTCAGTTCCCAGACGTGCTCGACCATGCGGCCTGTTTCTTCCGGCGTGAGGTCTAGCTGGTATTCCCACAGGTCGCGGTTTTCCAGGCTGCGGTATTCCGACAGTTTCTCCTGATAGGGCATCAGCGCGAACAGGCCGGGATAACCACCGGCCAACCCTTTCCAGGCATACAGAATGCTGTTGTCGCTGCCTTCGATGTACGCGCCGAAGTTGATCGCGTAGCTGAGCAGCGTGGTGGCGTCACTGCGGGTAGTGGACTGGTCGATGCGCAGCAGCGTGTGCCCGAACATCGACGAGGGGCTGTTCAGGTAGGCAGCCGGGAAGATCAACGCAGCGCTGTGCGGGTCGATCGACTGGTACCAGGTCTTGAATTCCTGGCACTGGGGTTGCGGCAAATCCTGTAGGCCAAGTTGCTCTTTCAGCCAGCGAGTGCGGGCCGGGAATACACACTGAGCGTGCTTGTCGCCCAGGCTTGCCGGGGCATACAGCGCCTGCACCGTCGCTTTCAGCTCACGGTCCGGATGGTGTGCGCCATCTTGGGCAAGGAAGAATGCGTCATCGTCTACGTAGCTGCGCCAGCCACCGAGCTTACCGGTTTCGTAATGGCCCAAAGCAATCCAGTAGGGGGTACTGGCCAGTTGCTGGAGACGGCCTTGATCCAGCATCGGCGCAGCATGAACAGGGGCGCAGAACAACAGCGCCAGAGAGGCAAGGCGTTTGAGCATATCGGGCAACTACTTCCAGACGATGCCGAAGAAAGAGAGACCCGCCCCGGAGCCGGGGCGGGAAACGCGCGTTTAGACTTCGGTAGCGTACTTGGCCAGGCGTGGGTCGTTCTTCAGAACGGCCAGGGTGTTGCTGTGCACGGTTTCAGCATTGACATCGGCGCTGCTGAAGATCTGGTTGAAGTGATCGTGGGTGACCGATGCGAAGTGCGCACGGTCTTCCGGCGCCACGCCCAGTACCACGGCGTAGGTGGTCAGTGCTTCACCCTGACCCATGGCCATGTCTTCGGAAAGCTCGTTCATCATGCCGTTCATGGCGAACCACGATTTGCCGCCGTAGGTCAGTGCAGACTTGGTGGAGCAGCCGTTGGTGCCGGAGGTCATGCCGAAGGTGGCGTTACCGGAAGTGCCGTTGGTGGTGGAAGCCAGGAAGTGTGCCGGAGTGCCGCGCTGGCCTTCGAACAGCATGTTGCCCCAGCCGCAATTCGGGCCGCCTGGCGCGTCGGCCATGGCGTTGAGCGAAGCGACGGTGAACAGAGTACCCAGAAGAATCCGTTTCATAGCATTTATTCTCTATTTGACTTAAACCAAGGGTCAGGTTTCTGGCAACTCGGGTGCCAGGTCGGGAAAGCATTTCACCCACCCGCGCAAGTTGGAGTTTAGGCATGTTCCAAAGGTTGCGTTACCGATTGCGAAAAATTTGCTTGTACAAGACACCGTCGCGCCTGCGACATAAATCCCGAGGAGCCTTGCAACCCGCGCGCAGGCAGCGCCAGAATGCTGCGTATCTGCCCCGCCGAAGTAAGGAAACCCAATGCCCGATCCTGTCGCTGCGCGCCTGCGTCTTGCGCCTGAAGCCCTCACCCGGCGTTTCTCTCCCGAGCAGTTTGCTTTCACCAATACGGACGATCTGGAGCCGTTTCGCGGCGTACTGGGCCAGGAGCGTGCTGTCGAGGCCCTGCAATTCGGCGTGGCCATGCCGCGCCCCGGCTACAACGTATACGTGATGGGCGAGCCCGGTACCGGCCGGTTCTCGTTCGTCAAGCGTTACCTCAAGGCGGAGGGCAAGCGTCAGCAGACCCCATCCGACTGGCTTTACGTCAACCATTTTGACGACACCCGCGAGCCGCGAGCCCTGGAATTGCCATCGGGCAGTGCCGGGGACTTCATCGCTGACATGAACGGGTTGATCGACAACTTGCTGGCGACATTCCCGGCCGTGTTCGAACACCCCTCGTACCAGCAGAAAAAAGGCGCCATCGACCGCGCCTTCAACCAGCGCTACGACCGCGCGCTGGATGTGATCGAGCGCGCTTCGCTGGAAAAGGACGTGGCCTTGTACCGCGATGCCAGCAACGTGGCCTTCACGCCGATGGCAGACGGCAAGGCCCTGGATGAGGCCGAGTTCGCCCAGTTGCCTGAGCACGTGCGCGAACAGTTTCACGAAGACATCGCCCTGCTCGAGGAGCGTTTGAACGAAGAGCTGGCCAGCCTTCCGCAATGGAAGCGTGAGTCGAACAACCAGTTGCGCCAGCTCAACGAAGAAACCATTACCCTGGCACTTGAGCCTTTGCTCGCACCGCTGTCGGAAAAGTACGCCGAGAACGCTGCCGTGTGTGCCTACCTGCAATCGGTGCAACTGAACCTGTTGCGCACGGTGGTCGAGCAACTGGTCGAGGACAGCAAGACAGACGCCGTGGCGCGCAAGATGCTCGAGGAGCAGTACGCACCCAGCCTGGTCGTGGGCCATCATCATGACGGCGGGGCGCCGGTGGTGTTCGAGCCGCACCCGACCTACGACAACCTGTTCGGTCGCATCGAGTACAGCACCGACCAGGGCGCGCTCTACACGTCGTACCGGCAGTTGCGTCCGGGAGCCCTGCACCGGGCCAACGGCGGCTTCCTGATCCTGGAAGCCGAGAAAATGCTGGGTGAGCCCTTTGTCTGGGATGCGCTCAAGCGCGCCCTGCAATCGCGCAAGCTCAAGATGGAGTCACCCTTGGGCGAGCTTGGCCGGGTGGCGACCGTCAGCCTTACCCCGCAGGTGATCCCGCTCAACGTCAAGCTGGTGATCATCGGCTCGCGTCAGTTGTATTACGCGCTGCAGGACCACGACCCGGACTTCCAGGAGATGTTCAGGGTGCTGGTGGATTTTGACGAAGACATGCCCATGGTCGACGAGAACCTGGAGCAGTTCGCCCAACTGCTGCGCACCCGTACCAACGAGGAGGGCATGGCGCCCTTGACCAGCGACGCCGTGGCCCGGCTAGCGACCTACAGCGCTCGCCTGGCTGAAAACCAGGCACGGCTCTCGGCCCGGATCGGCGACCTGTTCCAGCTGGTCAGCGAGGCCGACTTCATTCGTCAGCTGGCCAACGACGAAATGACCGATGCTGGCCATATCGAACGTGCACTCAAGGCCAAGGCCACACGCACCGGGCGGGTCTCGCAGCGGGTGCTGGACGACATGCTGGCCGGCATCATCCTGATCGACACTCAGGGCGCGGCCATCGGCAAGTGCAATGGCCTGACCGTGCTGGAGGTGGGCGACTCGGCATTCGGCATGCCCGCGCGTATCTCGGCCACCGTGTACCCGGGCGGTAGCGGTATCGTCGACATCGAGCGCGAGGTAAACCTGGGCCAGCCTATCCACTCCAAGGGGGTGATGATCCTGACCGGCTACCTGGGCAGCCGCTATGCCCAGGAATTCCCGCTGGCGATCTCGGCCAGCATCGCCCTGGAGCAATCCTACGGTTACGTGGACGGCGACAGCGCCTCGCTAGGTGAGGCCTGCACGTTGATCTCGGCCCTTTCGCGCACCCCGCTCAAGCAGTGCTTCGCGATCACCGGTTCGATCAACCAGTTCGGTGAAGTGCAGGCTGTCGGGGGTGTGAACGAGAAGATCGAAGGGTTCTTCAGGCTCTGCGAAGCCCGTGGCCTGACCGGTGAGCAGGGGGTGATCATCCCGCGCGCCAACGTGGCCACGCTCATGCTCGACGAACGTGTGTTGCAGGCGGTCGAGAGTGGCACCTTCCATGTGTATGCGGTCAGCCAGGCAGATGAGGCGTTGAGCCTGCTGGTAGGCGAGGAGGCGGGTGTGCCTGACGAGAAAGGGCAGTTCACCGAGGGTAGCGTGAATGCACGCGTCGTCGAACGGCTGCGCGAGATTGCCGAGATGATCAGTGAGGAAGACATCGAGAAGGCGGAAAAGGAGCGCCTTGAAGAGGTGATCGCGCAAGCCAAGCCTGCTTGAGTCAAGAAACCGGCGCTGGCGGCCAATGGCTACCGTTCGGCGCCGGTTTTCCATCTTGTCCTGACGCTCTTCTATGCTGAACCAAGGACGACATCAGTGTTCAGGATGAAGACAGCCCGTTTGCTGGGCTGAACGGAGCTTTCGGAGGACGCGGCCATGCGCAACCTCAGCCTTACACGTCAGTGCCTGGGCCTTGTGACCCGCATCGAATGCAGTATCCGGCCACTGGCTGGCGATACCGGTATGTGGACGCTGCTGTTCGCCGCCGGCATGGCCGGTGAGCAACCCTCGGCAGTAAAGGCCCAAGGGCCGTTTCACGGGCCGCAGGTGGCCGAGTCCGTGCTCAATGCCATCGTCGACAGCCTGACCCTGCACGGGTATCAGCTCAACGAAGACCCGCCCATCTGGTGCCTGCACCTGCAGGCGCAGTTGCGGCGCATGAACGGCGAGCGCACCAAAAACCTGGGCGACTACCAGTTCCATCCTGAGACCTGAACAGGCCGGGACGGTCATCCAGCTTTTGCTGCATGAGGCGGCTGGCTATACTCGCGGTCGTTTTTCCAGTCACCTACGAGTCCCCATCCTCCATGGAACGTATTCTCGAAAATGCGATGTATGCCTCCCGCTGGCTGCTCGCCCCCATCTACTTCGGCCTGTCCCTGGGCCTGCTGGCCCTTGCGCTGAAATTCTTCCAGGAAGTGGTCCATGTCCTGCCCAACGTCTTTGCCTTGAGCGAAGCCGACCTGATCCTGGTGATCCTGTCGCTGATCGATATGTCGCTGGTCGGCGGGCTGTTGGTCATGGTAATGATTTCCGGCTATGAGAACTTCGTTTCGCAGCTGGATATCGACGAGAGCAAGGAAAAGCTCAACTGGCTCGGCAAGATGGACTCCTCCTCGCTGAAGATGAAGGTGGCTGCGTCGATCGTGGCCATCTCGTCCATCCACCTGTTGCGGGTGTTCATGGATGCCCAGAACATCTCCACCGATTACCTGATGTGGTACGTCATCATCCACATGACCTTCGTGGTCTCGGCGTTCTGCATGGGTTACCTGGACAAGCTCACCAAGCACTAGCCTCGACTTCAGCTGCACGCGGGGGTCTGCCGCGTGCAGCTAGGTGCCTCTCGATATGCTAGGCTGCTCGCCCTTTTCATCAAGGGCGTGGCTGCGCTGCGCCCTGCAGTGGAGCATGACAATGTCCGAGATCAACCTGTCTACCGACGAAACCCGCGTCAGCTACGGCATCGGCCGTCAGCTGGGTGGCCAGCTGCGCGACAACCCGCCGCCAGGGGTGAGCCTGGAAGCGATCGTGGCCGGCCTGACCGACGCCTTCAACGGTGCAGACAGCCGCGTCAGCGAGGCCGATCTGTCGGCCAGCTTCCAGGTTATCCGTGAAGTGATGCAAGCCCAGGCAGCCGCCAAGGCCGAGGCTGCAGCGGCTGCCGGCAAGCAGTTCTTGGCCGACAACGCCAAGCGCGACGGCATCGTCACCCTGGATTCGGGCTTGCAGTACGAAGCGCTGAACACCGGTGAAGGCGCCAAGCCATCGCGCGAAGACCAGGTGCGTGTGCACTACCACGGCACCCTGATCGACGGCACCGTGTTCGACAGCTCGTACGATCGTGGTCAGCCGGCCGAATTCCCGGTTGGGGGCGTGATCGCAGGTTGGACCGAAGCCCTGCAATTGATGAGCGCCGGCAGCAAGTGGCGCCTG